>JACDGG010000220.1 GCA_013815355.1 Solirubrobacterales bacterium | reverse complement strand
GGCCGGCGGCGACGGGGATGCGCTTCTCGACGCTCAGGCGCAGCGGCGGCGAGCTCCAGCCGGTGGCCTTTCGAAACGCCGCGAGCGCGCGTGCGGCGAGGTTCTCCTGCGCGAGCCCGCTCACGCCGGGGCAGATGACCTCGTCCTCGCCGGCGCTCGCCGGGGCCGCTTCGAGCGTCAGCTCATCCGCCAGCGAGATCGACTGCATCACGCTGACGAGCTCGTGCCTGGCGTCTGCGGAGCGGCTCGGACCGACCGACAGGCCAAGATTGACCTTCGCGGGTGCCAGCGCACGGTAGACGTTGCTCATAGCTCGAGCATTCGCGCGAGCTCTCGGAAATCCTCGGGCGAGAGGCGCTCGGCCCGCGCATCGGGGGGGTGCCCGAGACGCTGGAGCGCCGCGCGTATGTTCTCGCGTGAGCTTCCCGGCGCGCCGCCGGAGAGCCCCAGCGAGCCCGCCAGCGTCTTTCGCCTGTGGGCGAAGCCGCCGCTGATCAGCCCTCGCAGCGCCGCCGAGAGGAGCGGCTGCCCGCCGCGCCGGCGCAATCCCACGAGCACCGAGTCGACGTTGGGGACGGGGAGGAACACACTGCGGGGGATCGCGCGCAGCACCTCGACCTCACAGCTCAGCTGAGCGAGCACCGAGGGCGTGCCGTAGGCGCCGCCCCCTGGCCCGGCCGCGAGACGCTCGCCGACCTCGCGCTGCACCATCGCCACCCACAGCTGCACGCCCGCGAGCTCCTCGATCGTGCGCAGCAGCGCGCCGGCGGCGATCCCGTAGGGGAGGTTCGCCACGACCTTGCCCGGCGGCGGGTCAAGCGTCTGGAGCGCGAGCGTCATCGCATCCGCCCAGTGCACAGTGACATTGGAGTGGGCGGCCGTCGCGTCGAGCAGCGCGTCGCGTAGGCGCTCGTCGATCTCGACCACGTGCACGTGCGCGACGCGCTCGGCCAGGTACTCGGTGAGCACCCCGAGCCCACCGCCGATCTCTAGCACCACATCTGCGGCGGCGAGCTCGGCGGCGCGGCCGATCACGCCGAGGATGTTCGAGTCGATCAGGAAGTTCTGCCCGAGATCGCGGTCCGGACGCACGCCGAAGCTGCGCATCCGGCGCAGGCTGGGCTGTGTCGGAGCCACCGGCTCCTCGCTCATGCCCAGCCGAAGAGCCGCGCCGCGTTGGCGCTCACCGTCGCGCCGAGCTCCTGCGCGCTGACACCGCGCAGCTCTGCCAGGAAGGCGAGCGTGTACGCGACGAAGGCCGGCTGGTTTCGCTGCTTGCGCACGAGCTGTGGCGTCAGGTAGGGCGCGTCTGTCTCGACGAGCAGGCGCTCGTCCGGGACCTCCCTGGCGGCATCGGCCAGCGCGACGGCGCTCTTGTAGGTGACGTTGCCCGCGAACGAAAGCGCGTAGCCGCGGTCGAGGCACTCCTTGAGATGCTCGGGCATCGAGAAGCAGTGCATCACGACGCTCACGCCCTGCGCTTCGGCGTCGAGCTGCGCGAGCGTCTGATGTTCGGCGGCGCGGGAGTGGATCACGAGCGCCTTGCCCGTCTCGCGCGCGAGGGCGATCTGCGCGGCGAAGGCCCGCTCCTGGTCGGCCGCGGGCGTCTCATCGCGATAGAAGTCAAGGCCCGTCTCGCCGATCGCCCGGCAGCGCTCGTGCGCGGCCAGCGCGCGCAGCTCCGCGAGGTCTGCCTCGTCGAAGCCGCGGGCGGCGTTGGGGTGGCGGCCGATCGCGGCATAGACCTGGGGGAAGTCCTCAGCCGCGGCGAGCGCCGCGCGGCAGGATGCGCCGTCGATGCCGACGGTGAGGATGCGCGTCACGCCGGCCGCGTCGGCGTTCGCGACGAGCTCGGCGTTGGATGGCTCGCAGAGATCCAGGTGGGTGTGGGAGTCGATCACTACAGATCCTTGGGAAACAGCGACTCGATCGCGCTCACCTGCGCGATGCTCCCGGCTCCGAGCTCGGCACTCCTCAGCGCCAGCTCGCTCGCCCCGAGCGCCTCGAGCAGGCGCTCGGCGCTGCTCGGCAGATACGGCCACAACAGCACCGTGACGACGCGTATCCCCTCAGCCAGGCTGCGCAGCACACGGTCCAGCTCCTGTGCGCGCGCCTCGTCCTTCGCAAGGACCCACGGCGACTGCTCCTCGACATAGCGGTTCAACCCCCGCACGCGCTGCCAGATCTCCTCGAGCGCGAGGTGCAGCTCTGCGCGGTCGATGTGCCCTTCCACGCGCTCGCGCAGCCCGGCGAAGTCCGCCTGGAGGCCCGCGTCCAGCTCGCCCGGCGAGAGCGCCCCGTCGCGGTAGCGGTTGACCATGCCGATGCTGCGGCTCGCGAGGTTGCCGAGATCGTTCGCCAGCTCGCTCTCGTAGCGAAGCTCGAAGGAGGCCGTCGAGACGGAGCCGTCCTGACCGAACGGGACCTCGCGCATCAGGTAGAAGCGCAGCGCGTCGGCTCCGAAGCGCTCGATCACAGCGAACGGGTCGAGCACGTTGCCGAGCGACTTGCTCATCTTCTCGCCGTCCATCAGCAGGAAGCCGTGAACGAAGATGTGCTCGGGCAGCTCGATCCCGGCGGCCATCAGGAGCGCGGGCCAGTAGATCGTGTGAAAGCGCAGGATGTCCTTGCCGATCAGGTGGTAGCTCGCCGGCCAAAGCTCGGCTGTGCGATCGCTGCCCTCGGCATATGAGAGCGCGGAGTAGTAGTTCAAGAGCGCGTCGAACCACACATAGAAGACGTGCTCCGCATCCCAGGGCACCTGCACCCCCCACGTCAGCTTGTGACGCGTCAGTGGCACGTCGCGCAGGCCCGAGCGGATGAACGAGAGTGCCTCGTTGTAGCGCGAGCGGGGAGCCACGAAATCCTCGCGCTCGGCGTAGAGCGCCTCCAGGCGCTCCTGGAATGCGGAGAGCTTGAAGAAGTAGTTCTCCTCCTGCTCGCGCGTCAGCTCGATGTGGTGAATCGGGCAGCGGTTGCCGTCCGCGATCTCGTTCTCGGCCTTGAAGTCCGCGCAGCGTGGGCAATAGGAGCCCTCGTAGGTGCCCTCGTAGACGAAGCCGTTCTCGCGCACGCGGCTCAGCACCTCCTGCACGACCGCTTCGTGCTGCGGGTCGGTCGTGCGTATGAAGAAGTCGTTGCTGACACCCAGCTGGGGAGCCAGCGCCTTGAAACGCTCGGCGTTGCGGTCGGCCAGCTCCTGGGGCTCGACGCCGAGCGCGTGCGCCGCGTCGGCGACCGGCTCGCCGTGCTCGTCGGTTCCGGTCAGGAAGAACACCGTCTCGCCGCGCTGGCGGTGGTGGCGGGCCATCACATCGGCGGCGATCGTCGTGTAGGCATGCCCGAGATGCGGCGCGGCATTGACGTAGTAGATGGGGGTGGTGACGTAGAAGGACATGCGAGCTCTCAGGCTATCTCTCATCTACTGCGGTGAGCTCGCGGTAGAGCTCGTTTGCGGCGAGACCCGTGAGCCTTGAGACCGCGGCTGCCGCGGGGCGTGCCTTGGCGCCCGCCTGCACGAGGGCGGCGAGCGCCGCATGCGCCTCCTCGCGGGGCAGCCGCCCCGGCTGGGCAGCCGCGCACACGAGCACCACCTCTCCGCGCGGCGGGTGCTCGAGGTAGTGGGCGGCGAGCTCGGCGGCGCTGCCGCGGCGGACTTCCTCGTGGATCTTCGTCAGCTCGCGACACACGGCCACGGTGCGGTCGGGGTCGCAGTCGGCCAGTAGCTCGAGCGTTGCGCCGAGCCGCCGCGGGGACTCAAACGCCACCAGCGTCTCGCGCGCGCCCACGAGCAGCGTCTCGAGCTCCCCGCGCGCGCGGGGAAGGAAGCCGACGAAGCACCAGCGCGAGGCCGGCAGTCCCGATGCGACGAGCGCGCTCACGACGGCGCTCGCGCCGGGCAGCACCTCGACGGCGAGCCCCGCCGCCCGGCAGGCACGCACGAGCGCGAAACCGGGGTCGGATACGAGCGGGGTGCCGGCGTCTGAGACCAGCGCGACGAGCTCCCCCGCGGCGATGCGCGCGCTCAGCTCGGCGGCGCGCTCGTCTTCGTTGTGCTCGTGGAAGCTCAGCAGGCGCGCGGATATCCCGTGGCGCTCCAGCAGGCGGCGCGTGTGGCGCGTGTCCTCGCAGGCGATCACGTCGGCGCGACGCAGCGCCTCGAGCACGCGCAGCGTCACGTCCTCGAGGTTGCCGATCGGGGTCGGGCATACGAGCAGGCACCCGACCGGCGCCTCACGGGGAGTCATCCCGCAAATATAGGGTGGTCCCGGAGATGCCCGACGATCGCGAGGAGCCCCCGCAATACACGCGCTACCGCGCGCGTCCGCGCCTGCTCGGCGAACGTGAGCCCGACCCCGCCCGCCCGGAGCGCCCCGAGCGTCCCGGGCTGCGCAGGCGAGGCGGGCTGCGCAGGCGAGT
>JACDGG010000219.1 GCA_013815355.1 Solirubrobacterales bacterium | reverse complement strand
GGCGCCACGAGCCGTTCGCCGGAGACCTCGCCGACGGCTACGTGTGGGGGCGCGGGGCGCTTGACATGAAGGGCGGCGTGGCGATGATGCTCGCCGCATTCATGCGCCTCAAGGCGGGGAGCACCCCGCCGCCGGGCGATGTGATCCTCTGCATCCTCGCCGACGAGGAGGCCGGCAGCGACCGCGGCGCGAGCTACCTGGTCGCAGAGCATCCCGAGCTGTTCGCCGGTGTGCGCTTTGCGATCGGCGAGTTCGGCGGCTTCACGATGCAGGTCGGCCCCAGCCGCTTCTACCCGATCATGGTCGCCGAGAAGCAGCTGTGCTGGACGCGGGCAACGATCCGCGGACGCGCCGGGCACGGCTCGATGCCGATCCGCGGCGGGGCGATGGGCAAGCTCGCACGCCTGCTCGCGGCGCTCGATGAACGACGGCTGCCGGTGCACGTGACGCCGGTCGTGCGCTCGATGGTGGAGGCGATCGCGACCGAGCTGCCCGCGCCGATGGCGCTGGGGCTGCGCGGGCTGCTCTCACCGCGGCTGACCGACAGGCTGCTCGATGTCATGGGCGAGCGCACGCGCACATTCGATCCGCTGCTGCACAACACCGCGAGCGCGACGATCCTCTCCGGCGGGGAGAAGATCAACGTGATCCCCGATGAGATCTCGCTGCAGCTCGACTGCCGCCTGCTGCCGGGGTTCAGCCCAAAGGACATCTACGCCGAGCTGCGCGCGCTCGCGGGCGTGGAGGTCGACTTCGAGCTCGTGCGCCACGACCCCGTCGCTGCCGAGCCCGACATGGCGATGTTCGACACGCTCGCCGGCTCGCTGCGCGAGCTGGACCCGACGGGCAGGGCCGTGCCGCTGCTGCTCCCGGGCGTCACCGACGGGCGCTTCTTCTCGCGCTTGGGCATCCAGACCTATGGCTTTCTGCCGATGCAGCTGCCCGAGGACATGGCCTTCATGGAGCTGATCCACGCCGCGAACGAGCGTCTGCCGGCCGCCTCGATGGAGTTCGGCACGCAGGCGATTGCGCGCGTGCTCGAGCGCTTCTCCTGAATCAGCCCCCGCGCGCGCCTGCGGCTCGCGGGCGTGCGTCCCGTATTGGCCAGCCAGCCAGTATTATCGAGCCAGCAAACCGGGCGGCGAGCACAGGAGGTAGGGATGGCAACGGTCGGAAGCGATATCGAGAGCCTCGAAGTCACTCAGCGCGAGCTCTGGCTCGAGGGCCCTCCGCACGAGGCCTTCCGCGAGATGCGCAGCAAGTGCCCGATCCATTGGACGGAGAACTTCGAAGAATTCCCCGAGGAGGCCGGCTTCTGGTCGGTCACGACCGCCGAGGACGTGCACACGGTCAGCCGCGACTTCCGCACCTATTCCTCCGAACGCGGCGGCGTGATCGCCGCGGCGGGCGGCTTTCCGCTCGAGCTCGCACAGGCGATGTTCATCGGCATGGACCCGCCCAAGCACGACCGTCTCAAGGCGCTCTTCCAGGCGGGCTTCACGCCGAAGCGGATCGCCGCGCACGAGGACGCGATCCGCGCGATCACGATCCGCGTGCTCGAGCGCCTCGAGGGCAGCGAGAGCTGCGACCTCGTGTGCGACGTCGCCCAGCCCGTCGTGGCGCGCGTGATCGGGAGCTTCATGGGCATCCCCGAGCAGGACGACGCGATCTGGGCGAAACTGATGACCTCCACGCTCGGCGCTGGCGATCCGGACCTGAATCCGAACGGGTTCGACGGCGCGGTCGAGAAAGACGTGCCCGAGATCTTCGAGCGCTGTCGCGTGCTGATCGCAGAGCGGCTTGCCAACCCGACGGACGATCTGACGAGTGTGCTCGTGCATGCGGAGATCGACGGGTCAAAGCTCGAGGAACACGAGATCGTGATGGGCTTCTTCCTGCTGATGGCCGCGGGCAACGACTCCACAAAGGCGACCTATTGCAGCGGTATGCGCGCGCTGATGGAAGACCGCGAGCAGTTGCGGATGCTGATCGACGATCCCGCGCTGATTCCGGGCGCGGTGGAGGAGTCGCTGCGGATGTTCCCGGCGTTTGCGCATTTCCGGCGCACGGCGACGTGCGATACCGAACTGCACGGCCAGAGGATCAAAGAGGGGGACAAGGTGGTGATGTGGTACGTGTCCTCGAATCGTGATGAGACGCGCTTCAAGGACCCAGAGCGGTTTGACATCACCCGTGAGGAAGATCACCAGGCCTTCGGTGCGGGTGGCAGGCACTTCTGTCTTGGCACGGCGCTCGCTCGCCTGGAGTTGAAGATCATGCTCGCAGAGACCCTCAAGCGATTTCCCGACATTCAGCTCGCCGGCAAGCCGCTCGCGGCGGAGTCGCTCTTCCTCAACCAGCTGAAGCACCTGCCGGTCAAGCTGTAGGAGTCTGCGGCCGGTGCAGGGCGCGCGCGAGCGCCTCGTGCCCGCCGCTGAGCACCGGCTCGCCATGTGAGACGAGCACGCGCTCGACTGGCAGCTCGAGCAGTGGAAGGAGCAGCTCTCGCAGGGCCGCGACGGTGAGGTGGCCGGGCAGGTAGCGCAGCCAGGACTCTGGGCAGAGCGCCAGCCCTCCGCCGGTGCCGATCAGCCGGTCGCCGGCAACGAGCGTGCGTGGCTCAGGCAGCCAGAAGAGCGTCTCGCCGGCACCGCGCAGGGCGATGCTCTGGACGCCTCGCGGTAGACGCCGTTTCGCGCGGGAGGTGCTCGCCCCGTAGCGCGCCACGAGCTCGTCGCGGCTGCGGCGGTGGAAGCGGATCGTGCTCAGGACATGGACAGCTCGAGCGGCGCTGTGGCGATCGGACCAGCGCCAGAATCTCTCGTTGCCCGCGGGGATGAGCGGATCGATAAACACGGCCGCATCGGGGGTCTCATAGAGGGTGCAGCCGACCTCGCGCGGCCAGTCCGCCGGGCTCTCGCGGGCCGCGCCTGCCTGCCACTCGGGATGAGCGGTGCTCCAGCGCCACAGCCCGGCGCAGATCTCACGCGGCTGCACGCGCGACGCCGCTCATGCCTGATCGCGGTCCTCGCGCGCGCTCCCCCCGTGCGCCAGCGCCAGCGCCAGCGCTGGCATCTGCTGGCCGGCGCCGTCCTGCTCCTCGAACGGAAGCATGTTCGTCACGTCTGCCCGCTCGAACGCGTGCTGGATCAGGCGCGACCCCGGGATCACTGCGAAGTCATAGCCACGCCGTTTGCACAGCCCGCAACGGAACGCGATCACGGCCACACCGATCGAGTCGATGTAGGTGAGCTCGCGAAGATCCAGCGTGATGCTGGTCACGCCCTCCTCGCAGAGACGCTCGATCTCCGCTTCGAGCTCGTGCGCGGAGTGGTGGTCGAGCGCGCCGGTCAGGACCAGCGTGTGCTTCCAGACCCCCACGCTCGTGAGCGTGGGGGGCGGCTCGGCGGGAGGCTCACCCAGCGGCGTGGATGGCCTTGAGCTGCGCTCGAACACGGCGCGGGTGCGCCCGGCGACGCCCGAGCTGCCCCGTTCACTTCGTGCTCCGATACCCACCGCTGATGCCGTCAGTTGACGCTTCATCAGATACAGCTCCTTCCAAGATCGCTTCGAATTGAATTCCAGAGGCGCCGGATCACGAGATCGGGCGCCGGCGTTGAGAGACCGGGGAGGAGCTAGCCCGGGCGCTCTGGAATCAGAACGAAGAAGGCCGTGAGCCACGGCCGGCACGCGAGCCGCAGGCGGCACAGCGCACATGGGGCCGCCAGCATCAGCAGGCCCGAGAGTGTCAGAAAGGCTGAGAGCGCAAGCCCCGAGCCGCCGGCAGCAGAGCTTCCGGAGGCGCCGCTGGGCGCGGGACCCGGCGCCGGGTTGGAGGGCCGCGTGCCTACGCCGGAGCCACCATGGCCGCCCTCGGCAGGCGCGTCCGTGGCGCTCACCGCGGTCCACGGCGTCACGACCGCTGCGAGCGCGGCGACAGGCGCCGCCACCACGCTGCGTGCGGTCAGCCAACCGGTGGCGCAATTGCTCCTCATCGGCCCTTCGAGCGCGGAGAGCGCGCAGCTCAACCCGCCGCTTCGTTGCGAGACGGTCATCCGGGAGAGGGCGCCGAGAGCCGTCTTGGTCGAGGCGGTGGGCGGTTCTCCCGGGCCGCTGGGGCCGGAGATAGCCGCTGCCGAGCTGATCACGGCGCTCGAGATGCCGGCGCCGGCTTCGGCCGACGGGGTGGCGCCCGGAGGTGCAGACATCGCCGAGAGCGAGCCTGCGGGGCCTTCTTCGATGAGCGTGTGGCCGGTGAGGACACCGGAGGCTTCTTCGGAGCCGACAACGCCTTTGACGACTTCCTGCGCCCCTTCGCTCACCGGGACGACAGGTTCGGCGGGCGTTTCGGTGACCGGGGGCGTCACGATCGTTTCCACGACTTCTTCAGCCGGCGGGGTGGGCACCGTGGCGATCACTTCTTCGACCGGCGGCGGCCGTATTTATTCAAACGGCGGAGGGGG
>JACDGG010000032.1 GCA_013815355.1 Solirubrobacterales bacterium | reverse complement strand
GACGGCGAGCTTCATGCCGTGACGGCGCACGCCCTTGCTCAGGCGCAGGTCGAGGATCGGCGAGTCGTTGACGGGCTCGGTCGCGAGCACGAGCGCGGCGTGGGCGAACTCGAGGTCGGAGGTCCGCGCCTGCAGCGCCGGGTCCCCGAGCGCGCGGTGCAGATCGAGGTCGAGCTCCCCGCCGCGTCTTGAGTCCAGGTGCGGCGAGCCGAGGCCCTCGCGCAGCAGGCGCGCCAGCAGCAGGCCCTCCTCGCTCGTGCTCTGCCCGCCGACGATTGCGCCCGTCTGCGCGCCGGCGCGCTTCAGCGCGCTGCTCGCCTCGCTGAGTGCGCGCTCCCAGGAGACGGGGCGCAGCTGGCCGCCGTCGCGCAGGAGCGGCTCGGTGATGCGCTCGTCGGTGTGGAAGGACTGGTAGGCGAAGCGGCCCTTGTCGCACAGCCAGCCGTCGTCGACCTCGGCGTGGTCGCGCGCGAGGATGCGCAGCGCGCGCTCGTCGCGCACGGTCACGGTGACGTTGCACTGCGACGGGCAGAGCGTGCAGACAGAGCCCGCGCCCTCGATGTCCCAGGGCCGCGCGCGGAAGCGGTAGGGGCGCGAGGTGAGCGCGCCGACGGGGCACAGCTCGACGATGTTGCCGCTGAACGGCGCGACGTAGGGGTGCCCGTCGAACGTCGAGACGTAGGAGTGCGCGCCGCGCTCGAGCAGCACCAGCTGGTAGTCCTCGGCGACCTCCTGGGAGAAGCGCACGCAGCGGTAGCAGAGGATGCAGCGCTCGCGGTCGATCGCGATCAGCGGCGAGAGCTCCAGGGGCTTTACGAAGTGGCGCTTGGGCTCGATGAAGCGCGAGATGCCCCCGCCCCAGCCGAAGGTGATGTCCTGCAGCGGGCACTCGCCGCCCTTGTCGCACACGGGACAGTCGAGCGGGTGGTTGATCAGCAGGAACTCGACGACCGACTGCTGCGCGGTCTTGACGCGGTCGGTCTGGGTGAAGACCACCATGCCGTCCTTGACCGGCGTGGAGCAGCCCGTCTGCAGCTTGGGGATGCCCTCGACTTCGACGAGGCACATGCGGCACGCGCCGACCGGCTGGCCGAGCTTTGGCTCGTAACAGAAGACGGGAATCTCGACGTCGCCGTGCTTGGCCGCGTCGACGAGCATCGTGTTCTCGGGCGCTGAGACCTCGCGCCCATCGATCGTGAAGTTGATGATCCGCGGTTCGGGGCGCGGCATCGCTATGCGCCTCCCCGTTGCGTGCCCGGCGCACCCTCGTGCGCACCTGGAACCTGGTCGCCCTCGCCGGTGTGGGCGAGCATCGTCTCGGGGGCTTCTGAGAGCGCGCCCTGCGCCGCGAGCGCCGTGTCGGAGGCGGCCGCGCCGTTGCACCCGCGCCGCAGCCGCGCCGTCTCGATGTGCTCTTCGAACTCGTCGCGGAACTTCGCGATCATCGAGCCGATCGGCATCGCCATCGCGTCGCCGAGCACGCACAGGCAGTTGCCGATGATGTGCTCCTGCACCGAGGCCATGATCTCGAGGTCCATCGGCGTGGCCTCGCCGGAGGCGATCCGCTCGAGCATCTTCACCGTCCAGTTGGTGCCCTCGCGACACGGCGTGCACTTGCCGCAGGACTCGTGGCGGTAGAACTTCGCAACCTTCAGCGCGACGTCGAGGATCGGCGTGGAGTCGTCCACGACGATGATCGCGCCCGAGCCGAGCATCGAGCGGGCTTTGGCGAGCGAGTCGAAGTCGTAGGGAATGTCGAGGTCCTCGGCCTTCAGGACCGGCGAGGATGAGCCGCCGGGAAACCAGCACTTGATCGTGCGCCCCTCGGGTGGGCCGCCGGCGAGGCCGTAGATGATCTCGCGCGAGGGGATGCCCAGCTCGATCTCGTAATTGCCCGGACGCTGGACGTGCCCGGATACCGACACGAGCTTCGTGCCGGTCGAGGTCTCGACGCCGAGCTTTGCGTACTCCTCACCGCCCATCGCGACGATCGCGGGCACGGTCGAGAGCGTCTCGACGTTGTTGATCAGCGTCGGTCCCTGGTAGAGGCCCTGGTTCGCGGGGAACGGCGGCTTCAGGCGAGGGTTGCCGCGCTTGCCTTCGAGCGAGTCGAGCAGACCGGTCTCCTCGCCGCAGATGTAAGCGCCGGCGCCGCGGTGCACGACGAGTGAGAGCGAGTGCCCGGAGCCGAGGATGTCCTGGCCGATGAAGCCCGCCTCGCGCGCTTCGCTCAGCGCGGCGTCGAGCGCGTCGGCCTGCTCCACGTACTCGCCGCGAATGTAGATGAACGAGCGGTTTACCCCCGCGGCGAAGGAGGCGATCACGATCCCCTCGATCAGCATGTGCGGCGTCTTCTGCATCAGTTCGCGGTCCTTGAAGGTCCCCGGCTCGGACTCGTCGGCGTTGCACACGAGGTACTTGTCCATCGAGCCCTTGGGCAGGAAGGAGACCTTCTTGCCCATCGCAAAGCCGGCGCCGCCGCGACCACGCAGGCCGGAGGCTTCGAGCTGGGAGAGCACCTCCTGGGGGCTCATCCCAAGCGCCCTGCGCAGCGACTCATAGCCGCCACGGCGGGAGTAGACCTCGAGCGTGCGCAGGCCAGGCTCGTCGATGTCCTTGAACAGGAGGATCGGAGTCCCGCCCACCCCGGCGGTTGGGGCGGCCATGCTCACGCGTCTCTCTCAGTGCCCGCGCCGAAGTCGCGCGTGTTGGCATGCGGGTCGGCGACGGGCCGCTTGGCGAGCTGCTTCTCCGCCAGCACGGGGCGCCCGGCGCGCAGGTCATCCAGCAGCTGGGGCACATCTGCCGGTGTGAGCGGTCCGACGTAGACGCCGTCGACCGAGGCCATCGGCGCGATGTCGCAGGCGCCGAGACACTCGAACGCGCGCACGTTGATCGGTTCGCCGTCGATGCCCTCCCCGGCCGCATCGCGGACCGCGGCGTAGAGCTCATCGGCGCCGCGCAGAGAGCAGGAGATGTTCGTGCACACATACACGCTGTGGCGCCCGACGGGGCTCGTCTCGAGCATGTCGTAGAAGCTCGCCACCGACTCCAGGTAGGCGGGTGTCACCCTCATCACGCAGGCGACCTGCTCGATCGCCTCGGGCGAGCACCAGCCGTGCACGCGCTGCGCGGCTGCCAGCGCGGGCAGCGCCGCGGAGCGCCGCTCGGGGTAGTTGGCCATGTGGCCCTCGATCTCTGAGCGCAGCGCCGCTGGCACCTCGACCTCGGCGGCGTCGGGAACCGTCGCCGGGTCCTTCGTGAGATCGGCCGCGCGATCCCAGCCGGGCACGCGCGAGCCGTGCTCAAAGCGCTTTACCGCGCTCATCTATCGATCCCTCCCAACACGGGATCGAGCATCGCCAGCGATGCGATCAGGTCGGCGATGTAGGCGCCCTTGGCCATGTGCGAGAAGGACTGCAGGTTCACGAAGGAGGGGTCGCGCATGTGCACGCGCGCGGGCTTCGAAGACCCGTCGGAGCGCACGAAGCAGCCGAGCTCGCCGCGCGGGGACTCGATTGGGAAGTAGACCTCGCCGGGCGGCACGCGGAAGCCCTCGGTGACGAGCTTGAAGTGATGAATCAGCGCCTCCATCGAGGTCGCGAGCTCGTGGCGCGGCGGCAGCGCGACCTTGCGGTCCTCGGTGATGTGCGGACCCTCCGGCAGGCCTTCCAGCGCCTGCTCGACGATCTTGACCGACTCGTACATCTCCGCAAGGCGGCAGGCGTAGCGGTCGTAGTTGTCGCCCACCGTGCCGACGGGGATCTTGAACTGGAAGTCCTCATAGGAGCAGTAGGGGTCGGCCTTGCGCAGGTCCCACGGGTTGCCCGCGGCACGCAGCAGCGGGCCGGTCACGCCGAGCGAGAGCAGCGTCTCCGCGTCCAGCGGGCAGGTGCCGCGCAGGCGCTGCAGCACGATCTCGTTGCCGTTGAGCAGATCGCCGTACTGGTCGACGCGGCTGGGCATGTCCTTGAGAAAGCCCGACAGCTTCTCGGCGAAGCCGCTCGGGATGTCCTCGATCACGCCGCCGACCTGGAAGTAGCGCGTGTGCATGCGCTGCCCCGAGGACATCTCGAACAGGTCGAGGATCTTCTCGCGCTCGCGGAAGCAGTACCAGAACATCGAGATCGCGCCGAGGTCCAGCGCGCTCGTGCCGAGCCACACGAGGTGGGACATGATGCGGTTGAGCTCCATGTGAATCACGCGCAGGTACTGCGCGCGCCTGGGCACCTCGACCTCCAGCAGCGTCTCGACCGCCCCGCAGAAGGCGTAGGCGTTGAAGTAGTAGGAGAGGTAGTCCATGCGCTCGATCACCGGGATGACCTTCCAATAGGACTTGTCCTCCGCCGTCTTTTCGATCCCGGTGTGGACGTAGCCGATGATCGGCTTGATCTCGCGCACGATCTCGCCCTGGAGCGTCACGAGCAGCCGCAGCACACCGTGGGTGGCCGGGTGGTGAGGACCGAAGTTGAGCGTCAAGAGCTCTTCGCTCGTCTGCTCCTGCTCCTCGAGCTGCTCCTGCAGGGGCGAGAGCGTGATGCTCTGCTCGCGGCGGCGGTACTCCGACAGGGCCGGCTGCTCGGTGGAGCTCACTCGCTCACCCCGTGGCTCTCGTTCTCGTTGAACGTGAAGATCACCGGTTCGCCGCCGACCGGGAAGTCGCGGCGCTGGGGGTGACCCTCGTAGTCCTCGGGCATCAGGATGCGTCGCAGGTCGGGGTGGCCGCGAAAGACGACGCCGAACATGTCATAGACCTCGCGCTCCTGATGGTCGGCGGTCGGCCACGCCTCGGTGACCGATTCGACCTCGGGCGCATCTGATGGCAGGCGCAGCTTGACCGTGATGCGCTCGACGCGGTGCATGTCGAGCAGCTCATAGACCACGCCCAGGCGCGGCTCCTCGGGGTAGTGGTCCACGCCGTGCAGGCTCGACATGAAGCTGTAGCCGCGCTCGCGCAGGTGCTCGAGCACCGATCCGATCTTGGCGGGATCGACGATCAACGTGCCGCGCCCGCGAAAGAACACCGTCTCGAGCACCGGGCTTCCGCTGCCTGGCGCCTCTCCGGCGCCCTCGCCGGCGCGCAGGTCCTGAGCGATCAGCTCCAGACCGGTCGCGTCAGGCACCCGCTGTGTCCCCGGCTGAGTCTCCGGCCGCCACATTCACAGCGGCCGAGCCCTCGCCGAGCGGTGCCAGGACCTCCTCGGTGCCGCGCGCGTCGTAGCGCTCGCGCCAGCCCATGTCGGGGTCCTCCTGCACCATCTTGCGCAGCTTCAGCACGCCGTGCATCAGCGCCTCCGGCCGTGGCGGGCAGCCGGGGACGTGCACGTCGATCGGCATGAACTTGTCGGCGGGCACGAGCGCGTAGTTGTTGAACACGCCCATCGAGCTGCAGCAGGCGCCCATCGAGATCGCCCACTTGGGCTCGAGCATCTGGTCGTAGATGCGGCGCACGATCGGCGCCATCTTGATCGACACGCGCCCGGAGAGGATCAGCAGGTCGGCCTGGCGCGGCGAGGCACGAAAGGCCTCGAAGCCGAAGCGCGCCACGTCGACGCGAGCGGCCACGATCGACATCATCTCGATCGCACAGCAGGCGAGTCCGAACGTGGCGGGGAAGAAGGAGTTCGAGCGCGCCCACGCGACCGCCTTGTCGAGCGTCGTGGTCAGCACGCTTTCTTCGACGTGGCGCTCGAAGTCCGAGCCCTCGAGGCGAGAGGAGGGATTGGGCCCCTCGACCTCACCGCCACGCAGCAGCTGGCGCGAGTTCAGACCACGCACGCGCAGGCTCTCGGGATCGATCACTTCACGCTTTATCTCCACTCCAGTGCTCCTCTGCGCCACACATAGACGAACGCGACGAACAGCAGCACTATGAACACGATCGTCTCGGCGAGCGCGTAGCTGCCGTAGGCGCGCAGCTCGACGGCGATCGGGTAGAGGAAGACGACCTCGATGTCGAACAGGATGAAGAGCATCGCGATCAGGTAGAAGCTGATCCCGAAACGCATCCCGCGCTTGACCTCCGAGGGCAGGCCGCACTCGTAAGGGTCCTGCTTGTGCGGGGTCGCGCGGCGCGGGCCGATGACGGAGTTGAGCACCGCGAAGGCGCCGCCGACGGCACCACCGAGAATGAGGAAGACGATCGCCGGTAGATAGCTTCGCAGCACCGCGCGCTGTTATATCACTGCTTGTGGCAGAGTGTTACATAGTGGCAATCGGCTCGATATACGGGGCATGACACAGGCCGTCGTGGCTGGCGCGATCGTCGTCGCCACGCTGAATGCACTCTCCGGCCTGACCGGGGCCTGGATCTGGTACCGCGGCGATCCGCGCGAGGGTCGCGCAGCGCCCGCCTTCTGGGTGATGCTGCGCATCGGGCAGGGCTCGGCCCTGACGCTCGCGATCGCCGTCGGCTCGCTGGCGGCGGCCGGCAAGCACCCGCGCGAGGACCTCTTCTACCTGTACGCGCTGCTGCCGCTGGCGATCGGCTTCGTGGCCGAGCAGCTGCGTGTGACCTCAGCGCAGGCGGTCCTCGAGGAGCGCGGCATGCAGAGCGCTCAGGAGGTGGGCACGCTGCCCGACGGCGAGCAGCAGGAGCTGCTCGCTTCGGTGCTGCGGCGCGAGCTCGGCGTGATGGCGCTCTCAGCGCTCGTCGTGGTCTTTCTCGCGCTGCGCGCGGCAGGCACGGCCCACGGGTTCTAGGAACGATGACTCGGCCGGCGCTCCATGCCGGCCTCGGGCCTATATATTCCGGCGCATGAAGGTCGCCGTCACGACGATCCTCCTGCTCCTCTGCGCCGTCGCTCTCGGCGCGTGCGGCTCACAGGGGGTCCAGATCGCGAAGAGGAGCCCGTACTATCGCGGCGCGGTGCTGTTCCGCGATCACTGCTCCGGGTGCCACACCCTGTCCTCCGTCGGTGCCCAGGGCTCGGCGACGAGCATCGCCAACCGCGTCAAGACGAACGGCCCGAACTTCAACATCCGCAAGGAGAACGTCGAACAGGCGCTCTACGCGATCCGCAACGGCGGCTTCTCCGGCGCGATCATGCCCGAGAACATCGTCGTTGGGCCCAACGCCAAGGACGTGGCGGCCTTCCTCGCCGCCTACTCGGGACGCTCCGCGCAGAAGGTCCCGGCCACGAACATCACGCTCTCCACCAAATAGGCATCCCGCAGGGCGGGGTGGAGCCATGCTCGAGCTGAAACGCATTCGCGAGGATCCCGAGGGCGTGCGCGAGGCGCTCGCGCGCCGCGGCGGCGGTGTGGAGGAGGCGCTCGCGGGCGTGATCGAGCTCGACGAGCGCCGCCGTGCGCTACTGCCCGAGCTTGAGGGTCTCAGGGCCGAGCAGAACGAGGCCAACGTGCGCATTCGCACGACTGAGGATGTCGCAGAGCGTGGCCGCGAGATCGACGCGATGCGGGCTGTGGCTGCGCGCGCGAAGGATCTGGAAAAGCAGCTGGTCGAGGTCGAGCTGAGCCTGCAGGAGTCGCTTGCGCCGCTGCCGAACCTCCCCGATCCCACCGCCGCGCCGGGGCCGGAGGATGAGCTGGTGCGCGAGGTCGGCACGATCGGAGCACTCGACTTCCCGGCGCGGGACCACCTCGAGCTGGCGGGCGGGCTGATCGACATGGACAGCGCGGCGCGCCTGTCGGGCTCGCGCTTTGCCTACCTGAAGGGCGATCTGGTGATGCTCGAGCTGGCGCTCGTGCGCTGGACGCTCGAGAAGTTGCGCGGGCACGGCTTTGAGCCGGTGATCCCGCCTGTCCTGGTGCGCGAGCGCGCCCTCTACGGGACCGGCTTCCTGCCCGACACCGAGCAGCAGATCTACCGCTTGGAGGAGGACGAGCTCTACCTCGTGGGCACCTCCGAGGTCGCGCTGGCCTCGCTGCACGACGGCGAGATCCTCGAGGCCGAGCGGCTGCCGCTGCGCTACGCGGGCTTCTCGCCCTGCTTCCGGCGCGAGGCGGGCGCGGCGGGAAAGGACACGCGCGGGATCTTCCGAGTGCACCAGTTCGACAAGGTCGAGATGTTCAGCTTCATCGAACCCGCCGAGTCGGCTGCCGAGCACGAGCGGATCCTCGCGATCGAGGAGGAGATCCTCGGCGAGCTGGGCCTGCCCTACCGCGTCGTGAACATCGCCGTGAACGATCTCGGCAACTCCGCGGCGAAGAAGTACGACTGTGAGGCATGGCTGCCAGGTCAGGAGCGCTATCGCGAGCTGACGTCGTGCTCGAACACGACCGACTACCAGGCGCGGCGCCTGAACATCCGGATGCGCCGCGAGAAGCGCACCGCGATCCTGCACACGCTCAACGGCACCGCCGTGGCGGTGGGGCGCACGATCGTGGCGCTGCTCGAGAACGGCCAGCGCGCAGACGGCAGCGTCGAGCTGCCACCGTGCGTGGTGGCATTCGGGGCGCCGAGCACCCTCGCAGCGTCCTAGCCCGATAGCTAGACAGTAAGAAGATAGGCTGCGCGACCATTGTCAAGTGTGGGCGGGGGGTTTCTGCCGGCGTGCAAGACGGTCAGCGAGAGAAGATCCTGGAGGCGATGGCAGCCGCGATGGCCGAGCGCAGCGCGAATGCGAGCACCGTCACGCTCGCCGCGGTGCAGCGCCGCGCCGGGGTCTCTGAGGAGGCCTTCGAGGAGCTCTTCGAGGATCGCGAAGCATGTGTGCTCGCGGCCTTCGAGCTCGGCGTGGAGCGCGCTGCCGAGCAGATCGTGCCCGCCTATCGGGCCGAGTCGCGCTGGCTCGATGCGATCAAGGTCGCGCTGGCCGCCTTCCTGCGGTTCCTCGAAGCCGAACCCGAGCTCGGCCGGATGCTCGTGGTGCATGCGCTGGCCGGCGGCCCGCGCGTGCTGCGCCGGCGCGGCGAGCTTCTGGCGAGGCTCGCGGAGGTCGTCGACCGCGGCCGCGGAGAATCGCTGCCGGGCAGGGTCGAGCCGCCGGGCGTGATCGCCGAGGGAATCGTCGGCGCGGTCCTCGCGGTGATTCACAACCGCCTGCAGGCAGAGCGCCCGGAGCCGCCGATCGAGCTGTTCGGCGCTCTGGCCAGCATCATCGTGCTGCCCTACATGGGCGCGAGCGTCGCGCGCCGCGAGCTGACACGCCCCGCCCCGCCGCCACGCGCCACCGGGCCCGAGCGCTCCGAGCTCGAGTCTCGCAGCGGCTACGGCCGCTCGCGCCTGACCTACCGCACCGCGCGCGTGTTGGGCGCGATCGCCGGCTATCCCGGCGCGAGCAACCGCGAGGTCGCAGAACGCGCCGGCATCGTCGACCAGGGCCAGATCTCAAAGCTCCTGACCCGCCTGGAGGGACGCGGGCTGATCGTGAAGATCGGCGAGAGCCGCACGCGCGGCGCGCCGAACTCGTGGCAGCTGACCGACGGCGGCGAAGCGTTGATGGCGAGCGCGACGGTCCGCGGCGCGATGCGCCTGCCACGCGATCCCGACGTCCTCTGAGGCGAGCGTCTGCGCCCGCGGGCGGCGCTCTCAGCTGATCGAGAAGACCATCGAGCGCGCGAGGCCGTGCAGTGGGCTCACGGTCAGGCGGTAGCGGCCGGGGCTGAGCACCCCATGTCCGCGGAGCTTCGCGGTGTTGCGCCCGCGCACGGAGTTGAGCGTCACGCTCGCGGGCAGCCCCCGCCAGCGTGCGTGCCCGCGCTTGGCGAGCGTCGCGTGCACGCGTACGGCAGCGCTGGCGGTGAACAGGAAGCTGAGCTGGGAGATCCTCGGGCGGATGCGGTTGAGGGCGATCACCGCCTTCAGCGTGAGACCGATCGCGGTGATCTGCGGCGGGCCGCTCGGGATCGGTGCCGCGCCGCTTCCGAGCGGCAGGGCCGGGATCGGGACCGGGGGGTTGAATTTAGGAAGCGTCGGCGGGGTGGCGCCGCCGCCTCCGAGCAGAGATTCAGAGCCGCCTTCGGTTTCGGATTTCGGTTCCGGTTCGGCTTCCGAGCCCGTGGGCGCCTGGAAGGCTTCGATGCCCTTGGGCGTGCCGACGCCGCTGGGACCGTCATAGCCGACGCCCGCGAGGCAGATGGACTGGGAGCCGCAGTCTTTCCCCTCCACGGCGACTTCGCAGGAGGAGAGCTGTGAGGGTTCTACGAAGGGCGTCGGGCATTCGCCGTTTGAGCCTTGGGTGACGTCGTGCAGCGAAGCGGGGGCGCCGGCGCGGTGCAGGTAGAGCGTCCGTGCTGGGTAGGGCGCGCCGCCCGAGCCGCCGGCGAGCGCGTAGATGGAGGCGATCAGTGGCGAGGCGAGGCTGGTCCCACCGATCGTGCACCAGTTGACTTTGCTCGTTTCGCATTCGGGGCTCGTGTCGTGCACCGCGAGGCCGCTGTAGGGGTCGGCGTCGGCCGCGACGTCGGAGACCGCGCGCTTGCTCCCGCAACCGACCGCGGGAAAGCCTGAGACGTTCTGCTGCCAGGCCGGGGCCGTGAACACGACGCTGCAGCCGCCGCCTCCGGCGCCGTTGCCGTTCCAGACTGTCTCTCCGCTCCAGCTCCCGCCGGCTTGGAGCTGCAGGCGCGTGCCGCCTACCGCCACGACATGCGGTGAGGATGCGGGGAACTCGGCGTAGCCGCGCTGGGAGGCGCTTTCGGCGTTCCAGCTGAGGTAGCCGTCGTCGCCGGCCGAGGCCGTGATCACGATGCCGGGGTGGTTGAAGGCGCTCGAGCTCTCAAGGCCCGGGCTCAAGCCTTCCTCGGGGCCGCCCCAGGAGTTCGAGATCTCGGTGGCTCCGAGTCTCGCGGCGCTCGCCTCGGCGGTGTCGAGGTTCGCGAAGCTCGGGGATTCGGCCTCGACGAGCAGGATTCGGCACTGGCGGCAAGTGGCGTGAGCGGTCTCGATGTCGAGCGATATCTCAAGCGCCCATCCCGTCGCTTCTCTGGCAAGTTCCCATTCTTTGCTGCCTTCCGGCGCTTCGCGCGCTTCTTTGAGGACCGTGCTGTTCGCCGGGAACGGTGGGTTGGCGCTTTCGCCTTCCTGGTTGACCTGTTCGAAGCAGCCGCCCGCGGCGGTGCACGGCGGGAGCCCAAATTCTTCGTCGTAGGCTTTGAGGTCGGCTTCGGCGGTCGGGTCGTGGTAAGCGTCGACGAGCGCGATCGTCTGGCCCGTGCCCGCCGTGCTCGGCAGTTCATAGGCGGTGTGCAGGTCTGCGGGGCGTAGCCCGAAGTCGCCGGCCGCCGGCGAGAGCGCTCGAACCGGTCCGTTGCGGGAGATGCCCAGCGGGTGGGTGCGGGCGCGCGCCTGGGCGGTCTGTGGCACGAGCTGCAGGGCGAGGCATCCCGCGCGTCCCGGCGCGGGGTCTGCGCACGCGGGGCGCACGCCGTAGGAGGAGCGGGGAAGCGGACGGAGCGTTTCCGCGGAGGCCCCGGGCGCGCCGAGCAGCGCCAGAGCAGCCATCAGGGCAAGCAGGGTGAGGACTGCCGGTTTGCGTTCGTGTCTAATCATCGCGATGAGTGCTCCCGCCTGATCTCGGCCCGAGCGAGCTTGAGCTTAAGCAGCCGGAGGCTGCGCCAGACGCAAGTACGGCGTCACCGAATCGTCACGGTTTCCTCACCGCCCCGTCACGAGCGCTGCGCTCGGCCGGCGCGATCATGTGCCACGGCCACGGTGACGGGATGCGCGCGACACAGGCTCGGTGGACAGCGGGCCTCGCCCTCCAGGGAGCACCGAACCGCGCAGGGCGCAGCGGACGGGGCGGGAGCGACTCCGTCCCGTTCGCCATTAGGCTCACGGGCGGTGTCGCCCCCCTTTGGCCTGCTGCTCTCTCCGCGCCCGCCCTCGGCTCGCGTGGGGGTGGCGACGGCGCTCGCTGCGATCGCGCTGTGCACGCTGCTCGTGTTTCCGCTCAAGCACGTCGCGCCCGTGGTCTCGCTCGGCGTCGTCTACCTGCCCGCCGTGCTCGTCGTCTCGATCACATGGGGGGCCTGGCTGGGGTTCGCGACGGCGGTCCTCAGCGCGGTGGCGTTCAACTTCTTTCATCTGCCGCCGGTGGGAGGGCTCGAGATTCGCGACTCGAGCAACTGGGTCGCGCTCGTCGCCTTCCTCGTCGTCGCTGCCCTGGCGAGCTCGGTCGCGGAGGTCACGCGGGCGCGCACGCGCGACGCGGAGGAGCGCCGCCGCGAGGCCGATCTCGCGGCCGAGATGGCAAGGCTCCTGCTGCGCGGCGAGAACCTCGCCGAGGCGCTGCCGACAGCCGCCGCGCGGCTCGCACAGACGCTCGAGCTGAGCTCCGCGGCGATCACGATGGAGGCGCTCGAGGGCGATGAGCGCAGCGTCGCCTTCCCGCTGCGCGAGGGCAGCAACCGGCTCGGTACGCTGCTCGTCGGGGCGAGCACCTCCGAGACAAACCTGCGCCGCCTGCAGGAGCGCGTCGTGCCCGCGCTGGAGGCGCTCCTGAGCGCGGCGCTCGAGCGCGAGAGCCTGCTCAGCGGCGTCGTGGAGACCGCGGCGCTGCGTCGCGCCGACACGATCAAGACGGCGCTCCTGCGCGCGGTCTCGCACGACCTCAGATCGCCGCTGACGGCGATCTCGGCGGCCGGGGAGGCGATCGTATCCCCATCGCTGTCGGTGCCCGAGCGTGAGGAGATGGCGAGCGTCATCCAGGAGGAGTCGATGCGCCTCTCGCGACTCGTCGACAACCTCCTCGACCTCTCGCGCCTGGAAGCGGGAGCGGCCGAGCCGCGGCGCAGCTGGACCTCCCTGGAGGAGGTGATCCACGCGGCGCTCGCCGAGCTCGCGCCGGCGCCCGCGGACTTCGCGCTCTCACTCGACGCCGAGCTGCCGCTGATCAGAGTGGATGCCGTGCAGCTCGAGCGCGCCTTCGTGAACGTGCTCGAAAACGCGTGCAGGCACTCTGGCGGGCATCCCGTCTCGGTGCGTGCCAGGGCGGTGCGCAGCCTCGCCGTCGGACGCGAGCGCGGCCGGGCCTGCGCCTCGGAGCCCGGTGGCGAGGCGAGGCACGGCGATCGTGTGATCGTACGCATCGTGGACCGCGGCCCGGGAATACCTCCCGCCCAGCTCGAGCGTGTGTTCGAGCCGTTCTACCGCGCGGGCGCCCCCGGCGGCGAGCATCGCGGATCGGGCCTCGGGCTGGCGATCGCGCGCGGCTTCGCCCAGGCCAACGACGGCTCGCTGCACGTCGAGTCGCTGCCGGGCCAGGGCGCGACCTTCGTGTTCGACTTTCCGCTCGAGGACGCCTCCGCGTGAGCACGCCGCAGGTGTCTTCGCCCCCCGCCGCGCCGCGTGTGCTCGTCGTCGACGACGAGCCGCAGATCGTGCGTGCGCTGAAGGTCGTGCTGCGCGAGGCGGGCTTTCAGGCGGTGCCGGCCGAAACGGCATCCGAGGCGCTCGACCTCGCGGCCGTGCGCCCGCCGGAGGCGGCGATCATCGATCTCGTGCTCCCCGATTTCGACGGCGTCGAGCTCACACGCCGGCTGCGAGAGTGGAGCGAGATGCCGATCCTCGTGCTCTCGGCCGTCGGCGAGGAGGAGCAGAAGGTCAGAGCGCTCGAGGCAGGCGCAGACGACTACATCACCAAGCCGTTCGGCACGCGCGAGCTGGTGGCGCGGCTGCAGGCGGCGCTGCGCCGCGCCGGGGGGGCGGAGGAGGAGCCGAGCATCGTGCTCAAAGGCTTGGAGATCGATCTCGCGGCCCGGCTCGTGCGCCGCGAGGGCGATGTGGTGCACCTGACGCCGATCGAGTTCGACCTGCTGCGCGTGCTCGTGCGCAACCGCGGCCGGCTGATGACCCATCGCAAGCTGCTGGGCGAGGTGTGGGGCCCCGGCTACGCCGACGACGTCCAGGCGCTGCGCACGCACATCGCGCGCCTGCGCGCGAAGATCGAGCCGGCGGGCGGCGCGATGCCGCGCTACATCGTCACCGACCCCGGCGTCGGCTACCGCTTCACTGGCTGAATCGGGCGCCGGTGGGCTCTGCGGCGCGCGAAGGTTGCCGCAGCAGCTGGGCGTGAAGCACCGATTCGTGCCGCTCGCATCCCGTCCTCGGGTGCAACCGCGGTCCCGTCACGAAATCGTTATGCCGGGCACGGCGATCGTCACGGGACCGTGACGCGCGCGGGGCGATAGTCCTTCACATGGACGTAATCGCAATAGCTCTCGGGATCCTCGCCTTCCTGCTTCTGCTGTGGATGGTCGAGGGGGTGGACCGGATATGAGCGGCACGGACCTCTTCGGCCTGATCGTGGCGCTGCTGGTGATCGCCTACCTCCTCTACGCGCTGATCCGCGGGGAGAAGCTGTGACATTCGCGGGCTGGGCCACGATCGTGCTGTTCGCGGTGATCCTGACCGCCCTCGCGCTGCCCCTGGGCGGCTACATGGCGAAGGTCTACAGTGCTCAGCGGGTCTTCCTCTCGCCGATCCTTGCCGGACCCGAGCGGCTGCTCTACCGCGTGTTTCGCGTCGATGAGCGCCAGGGCCAGGACTGGAAGGCCTACGCGAAAAGCCTGCTCGTGTTCTCGCTGGCGGGATGGCTGCTCCTGTATCTGATCCTGCGCACGCAGAACGCGTTCTTCGTGCCCCATGGGCTGAACCCGCTGGGCTATCACTCCGCGCCCTGGAACGTGACGTTCAACACGGTCTCCTCGTTCGTCACGAACACAAACTGGCAGTACTACAGCGGTGAGACCACGATGAGCTACTTCAGCCAGATGCTCGGGCTGACGGTGCAGAACTGGCTCTCTGCGAGTGTCGCCGTCGCCGTGGCGGTCGCGCTGATCCGCGGGATCATGGGGCGCAGCGGCAAGAGCCTCGGCAACTTCTGGCAGGACCTCGTGCGCACGATCCTCTACGTACTCGCGCCGATCTCTGTGCTGGGCGCGCTGGTGCTCGTCTCCCAGGGCGTGATTCAGAACTTCTCCACCTACCTGAGCGCGCACACGATCACCGGCCTCTCGCAGACGATCGCGATGGGGCCAGTCGCCTCCCAGGAGGTGATCAAGGAGCTCGGCACCAACGGCGGTGGCTTCTTCAACGTCAACTCGGCGCACCCGTTCGAGAACCCGACGGCGTTCACCAACCTTTTCGAGATGCTGCTCGTGCTGATCATTCCGGCGGCGCTCGTGTTCACCTACGGGCGCATGACCGGCAACCGCCGGCAGGGCTATGCGATCTACTCGGCGATGATGGCGCTGTTCCTGGTCGCGGTGGTCGTGGCGTATGTCGCCGAGGCCCACGGCTCCCCCGCGCAGCACGCGGCCGGCCTGCACACACACGCGATCTCAGGCTCCGGCGGCGGCAACATGGAAGGCAAGGAGCAGCGCTTCGGGATCGCCGGCTCGGCGCTGTTCGACGTCGTCACGACGGTCACCTCCTGCGGCGCTGTCAACAGCGCGATCGAGTCCTTCACCGGCATCGGCGGCGCGGTGCCGATGGCGAACCTCTCCGCCAGCGAGACGATCTTCGGCGGCGTCGGCACCGGCCTCTACTCGATCCTGCTCTACGTGCTGCTCGCCGTGTTCATCGGCGGTCTGATGGTCGGGCGCACGCCGGAGTGGCTGGGCAAGAAGCTCGAGGCGCGCGAGATCAAGCTTGCGGGCCTCGGCATCCTGGTCACGCCGCTGGCGGCGCTGTTCGCGACCGCGCTGGCCACCGCCTCACACGGCGGACGCGCGTCGATCTCCGAATTGGGCAAGGGCCCGCAGGGGTTCTCGGAGTCCTTCTACGCCTATCTCTCCCAGGCCAACAACAACGGCTCGGCGTTCGCCGGCTACACGGGCTTCGTCCAGCCGAACGCCGGCAACGTCGGCTCGCATGGTGTCACCTTCGCCGACCTGCTCGGCGGTGGCGTGATGCTGTTCGCGCGCTTCGCGCCGATCCTGTTCGCGCTGGCCGTCGCCGGTGCGCTCGCGGGCAAGCGCGTAACGCCGGCCGGGCTGGGCACGATGCGCACCGATAACCCGACGTTCGTGGTGCTGCTGATCGCCGTGATCATCCTCGTCGGCGCGCTCACCTTCTTCCCCGCACTGCTGCTCGGCCCGGTCGTGCAGGGCCTGACGGGACACCTCTACTGATGCGCCGCGACATCCTCACCGCATGCATCGCGATGGTCGTCTTCACGGTCCTGCTCGGGCTCGTCTACCCGCTCGTGATCACCGGCGTCAGCCAGGTGGCGTTCCCGGGCAATGCCAACGGGCAGAAGGTCTATGTGGGCGGCAAGCTCGTCGGCTCGAAGATCATCGGTCAGAGCTTCGCCAAAGTGGTCCTGGACAAGAACGGCAAGCCGAAGGAAGAAGAAGGCGAACTGCTCACCCAAGCCGACCCGCGCTACTTCCAGTCGCGTCCCTCGGCGACCGAAGGCGGCGCCTACAACGCCGCCGCGAGCGCGTTCTCAAACCGCGGTCCCAACGACAAGGCGACCGAGGAAGCCGACGCGGAAAACATCAAGGCCTACCTTGCGCTCGAGAAGCCCTATGACCCGAGCCTGACGACGGCGCAGATCCCCGTCGACGCCGTCAACACCTCCGCCTCGAACCTCGACCCTGAAATCTCCGAGGCCAACGCCCGCATCCAGGCACACCGCGTGGCGGCAAAGCGCGGGCTGTCGCTGAGCGAGGTGGACGGCCTCGTCTCGAAGTACACCGACGCGCGCGGGCTCGGCTTCTCGGGCGAACCCGGCGTCAACGTGCTCGAGCTGAACCTCGCCCTCGACCGTCTCACCGCAGCGCCCCGCTGATGTCATCGCAAATCCCCCACGCCCACGAGCGCCAGGCGATCTCGCTGTTCCAGGGAGAGATCGTCCGCCGCGCGCTGATCGACAGCATCAAGAAGCTCGACCCGCGCGTGCAGATCCGCAACCCGGTGATGTTCGTCGTGGAGCTCAGCTCGCTGATCACGACGATCACCTGGCTGATCCAGGCATTCGGCGGCAAGCCGCTCGGCGGCGGCTCAGAGCCCGCTTGGTACACGTTCCTGATCGCGGTGTGGCTGTGGCTGACGGTGATCTTCGCGAACATGGCCGAGGCCTTTGCCGAGGGGCGCGGTCGCGCTCAGGCGGACACGCTCAGGGCGATGCGCAAGGAGACCGTCGCCACGATGCGCGACGGCTCCACGAGGGCGGCCGCGGAGCTGAGTCGCGGCGATGTCGTGGTCGTGGCGGCGGGCGAGCTGATTCCCGGCGACGGTACGGTCATCGAGGGCATCGCCACCGTCGATGAGTCCGCGATCACGGGCGAGTCAGCGCCGGTCATCCGCGAGTCCGGCGGGGACCGCAGCGCCGTCACCGGCGGCACGCGCGTGACATCCGACCGCATCCTCGTGGAAATCACGCAGGAGCCCGGGCAGTCATTCCTTGAGCGCATGATCTCGCTCGTCGAGGGCGCCGAGCGGCGCAAGACGCCGAACGAGGTAGCGCTCAACATCCTGCTCGCCGCGCTGACGCTGATCTTCATGATCGTCGTCGTGACGCTGCGCCCATTCGGGCTGTTCGCGGGCACCTCGATCTCCGAGACGACGCTGATCGCGCTGCTCGTGGCGCTGATCCCCACGACGATCGGGGCGCTGCTCTCGGCGATCGGCATCGCCGGCATGGACCGGCTCGTGCGCCGCAACGTGCTCGCGCTGTCAGGGCGCGCGGTCGAGGCATCGGGCGACATCGACGTGCTGCTGCTCGACAAGACGGGCACGATCACGATCGGCAACCGGCTCGCCTCAGAGCTCGTGCCGATGCCTGGCGTCGCAGAGTCAGAGCTCGCGGAGGTCGCGCAGCTCGCCTCGCTCGCGGACGAGACACCGGAGGGGCGCTCGATCGTTGTGCTCGCCAAGCAGTACGGCATCCGCGAGCACGACATGGGCACGCTGCAGGCCGAGTTCGTGCCGTTCACCGCGCAGACGCGGATGAGCGGCGTGGACATCGACGGGCGCCGTCTGCGCAAGGGCGCCGGCGATGCGATCGTCGAGCTCGTCAGAGGCGAAGGCGGCTCGCCGCCCCCCGAGCTTCAGGTTGTGCTGGATCGCATCGGCAACGAAGGCGGCACGCCGCTGGCTGTCGCGCGTGACAGCCAGGTGCTCGGCGTGGTCTACCTCAAGGACACGGTCAAGGAGGGCATGAAGGCCCGCTTCGACCAGCTGCGGGCGATGGGCATCAGGACCGTGATGGTCACGGGCGACAATCGTCTGACGGCCGCGAAGATCGCCGAGGAGGCGGGCGTCGATGACTTCCTCGCCGAAGCCACCCCCGAGCGCAAGCTCGCCCTGATCCGCGAGCACCAGGAGGACGGGCGCCTCGTGGCGATGACCGGCGACGGCACCAACGACGCCCCCGCGCTCGCCCAGGCCGACGTGGGCGTGGCGATGAACACGGGCACCCAGGCCGCGCGCGAGGCGGGCAACATGGTCGACCTCGACTCCAACCCCACGAAGCTGATCGAGATCGTCGAGGTGGGCAAGCAGCTGCTGATCACCCGTGGCGCCCTGAGCACGTTCTCGATCGCCAACGACGTCGCCAAGTACTTCGCGATCCTGCCCGCCGTCTTCATCTCCACCTATGCGGCCAGTCCAGGGGGGAAGGGGCCGTTGCACGTCCTCAACATCATGGGCCTCGGCACTCCCCGCTCGGCGATCATCTCCGCGATCATCTTCAACGCGATCGTGATCCCGATGCTGATCCCGATCGCGCTGAAGGGCGTCGGCTACCGCCCGATCGGCGCGAGCGCGCTGCTGCGCCGAAACCTCTTGATCTACGGCCTCGGCGGCATCATCGCGCCGTTCATCGGCATCAAGCTGATCGACCTGATCGTGCACAACCTGCTCGGCGGTTGAGCCGATCTGCACCGTTCCAGACGCGCCCGACGGCCCATGCAGGTGCTCGTGAGCAGGCTAGGAATCGCGCTCGGTGCGGCGCGCGAGCCAGTTCGTGCCTGGCGTGTCGGTGAGGCCGTGGGCGAGGATCGAGGCGAACACGGCCAGCGCGGCGATGTCGAAGATCTGCTGCGCCGCGGCGATCTGGCGCGAGAGAATCAGCAGCGAGAAGGCCATCGTGGCAACGCCCTTCGGCCCGAACCACGCCATGAAGGCCTTCGTCGCGGTGTTCACGCCGGTGCCCGCGAGCGCGACCCACACCCCCACGGGACGTGCGAGCAGGAACGTGCCAAGAACGACTGCGACGACCGCGACGCCGCCGGAGAAGAGCCCGTGCAGCGTCAGCAGCGAGCCGAACAGCGTGAAGATCCCGAGCTTGACGATCTCCACCACCTCCTCGGCGCGCGCGGCGAAGTGCTCGCGCAGATCCGGCCGGCGGATGCCGAGCACGATCGCCGCGACGAACACCCCGATGAAGCCATTGCCGTGCGGCGGCAGCACGGTCAGCCCGTAGGTCGCAAACGCCAGGCCGAGACCGTAGAGGGCTCGCTGGTGCGCGGGGATCGGCCCGAGTTCGCCCGCCGGGTCGCTGCGCGGCATCAGCAGCGAGCCGATCAGCCCGCAGGCCAGCCCGAAGGCGAAGCCGAAGCCGATGTCCTGCAGCACGAAATGCCACCACACGAAGTGCCCGGTGGTGGCGTCGAGCGCGGCGGCGAAGGCGAGCACCGCCGGCAGCGCGAGACCGTCGTTGAGGCCTGACTCGAGGTTCAGCGAATGGCGCACGACGGCCGGCACGCGCTCATCGGTGACGACCCCGGAGGAGAGCACGGGGTCGGTGGGGGAGAGCAGCGCGCCGAGCAGCAGCGACTCGGTCCAGTCCAGGCCGACCAGCCAGCGCGCGAGCGCCGCGACGATCAGCGCGGTGATCGGCATCGCGATCACGAGCTTGCGCACCGGCAGGTGCCAGTGGCTTTGCAGCATCGCTCCGTCGACCTCGAGGCCGTCGCGAAACAGGATCACGATCAGGGCCACGGTCGCCAGGTCGCGCACCATTCCCGAGCTCGCGCGGAAGTCGAGTACGCCGAAGCCGCCGACGCCGAGCACGAATCCGGCCACGACGAACACGGCCGCGAGCGAGAGCACGCCGCGACGGGCGATTCCCGACAGCAGCGCCCCGCCCACCAGCAGCCCGCCGAATACGATGGCCACGGTCTCGAAGGAGGTCACTGCGGTAGCGTCCCATATGCCCCCCATGCCAGAGGAACGAGGACATCTGAAGGTCTTCATCGGCATGGCGCCGGGCGTGGGCAAGACCTACCGGATGCTGCAGGAGGGGGCCGCCGAGGCTGACATCGGCCGCGACGTGGCGATCGGACTGCTCGAGTCCCACGGAAGGGCCGAGACGCTGGCCCAGGCCGAAGGGCTCGAGATCCTGCCGCGGCGCGAGCTGAGCTATCGCGGCACACGCCTGGCAGAGATGGACCTGCCGGGCGTGCTCGCGCGCAGCCCCGAGCTCTGCCTGATCGATGAGCTCGCGCACACCAACGCGCCCGGCGTCGAGCACGAGAAGCGATACGAGGACGTGCGCACGGTGCTCGACGCCGGCATCGACGTGTTCTCGACGGTCAACGTGCAGCACCTGGAGAGCCTCAACGATCAGGTGCGCCAGCTCACGGGGGCGCAGGTCCGCGAGACGATCCCCGACGCGGTGCTCTCGGCGGCCGACGAGGTCGTCCTGATCGATCTCACTCCTGAGGCGCTGATCGCGCGCCTGCGCGCGGGAAAGGTCTACGCCGCTGAGCGGGTGCCCGCTGCGCTCAACAACTTTTTCAAGATCGAAAATCTGGCCGCTCTGCGCGAGACCGCGCTGCGTCAGGTAGCCGAGGACGTCGAGGTCAAGCGGCTCGTGCGCGAGCCCCCTCCGGTGCTCAGCCGTGACCGCGACGGCGAGCAGAGCCCACTGGCTCCTTCGCCGCAGGCGATCGCCGAGCGCCTGCTGGCGCTGGCGACGCTCGCGCCGCACTCCGAGCGCATCGTCAGGCGCGCGTGGCGCTCGGCGCAGCGCCTGGACGCCGAGCTGGACGTGCTGCTCGTGCGCCCACCGGGACGCACGCCCTGCGAGCAGGACCGGCGCCGGCTGGAGG
>JACDGG010000218.1 GCA_013815355.1 Solirubrobacterales bacterium | reverse complement strand
CCGCCGGCGCCAGCGAGAGGGCGAGCATGCATGCGCTGCGTGCGTCGAGAACGCCCAGCTCCTCGCCCAGCTCCTCGCCCAGCTCGAGCGCCAGCGCCAGCGCCGTGCCCGCGTGCAGGGCGACCTCGAAGGACTTGCGCAGCTCGCCGTCGAGTTTGGAATAGGGCCAGCCCGCGAGCCAGGGAACGAGCGTCGTGTGCGCCGAGGATGAGACCGGCAGGAGCTCCGTCGGGCCCTGCAGGAGGCCGAGCGTTACGGCGTGGCCGAGCGCCAGGGCCGGCTCAGCCCGCGGCATCGCTCGCCGGCTCGCGACGGCCACGCCGCCGGCGCACGACGACATACGCGATCCCGACCACGACGAGCGCGACGATCGCGTAGTCGACGTACTCGAAGCCCTTGCGCGTGCTCGTCCAGTTGTGCCCGACGGATTCGCCGATCAGTGCCAGCCCGAGCACCCATGGGATGCATCCCAGCAGCGTCAGCAGCGTGAAGCGCACGAATGGCATTCTCGCGACGCCGGCCGGCAGCGAGATGAACGTGCGGATGATCGGCAGGATGCGGCTGAGAAGGATCGCCGGCGCTCCGTAGCGGGCGAACCAGCGATCGGCCCAGACGATGTGGCTTGGCTTGATGTGCAGCCAGCGCCCATGCCGTTCGACGAGCTCCAGGCGTCCAGCGCGTCCCACGCCGTAGGCGATCCAGGAGCCGACGAGATTGCCGAGCACACCCACGACGACGATCCCCAACAGCGTCAGATGGTGATGGGCGCTGCTCTGCCCGGGGTCGGCGACGGCGAAGCCCGCGAACAGCATCGTCGCCTCGGAGGGGATCGGGATGCACGCGCTCTCGGCGACCATCAGCACGAACACGGCCGGCAGCCCCGCGTCGCGGACGAAGTGCCACGCGATGTTGACCAGCGACTCCGAGATCGACGCCAGGACGAGCATGGTCGGCAACGATACCGTGACCAGGTAGCGTCATCGCGCGAATGCGCGTCTGGATCGACCTGACCAACAGCCCGCACGTGCTGGTCATGCGCCCGCTGATCGAAGGCCTGCGCGCCCGCGGCCACGAGGTGCGCGTGACCGCGCGCGACTTCGCCCAGACGATCGAGCTGTGCGAGCGCTTCGACATCGCCCACGCTGCGATCGGGCATCACCGCGGCGGTCGCCTCGCGGCGAAGGCAACCGGCCTCGCCTCGCGCTCGGCGGCGCTCGTGCGCTGGGCGCGCGGCGATCAGCGGGAGGCCGGCGCGCGCTTCGACATCGCGCTGGGGCACGGCTCGAACGACATCAGCGTCGCTGCCGCGCTGCTGCGCCTGCCGAGCTCGACGATGTTCGACTACGAGTGGGCGAGCGTCCAGCACAACGTCAACTGCCGCCTCGCCCGTGCGGTCGTGGTGCCGGAGGCGATCCCGCCGCAGCGCCTCGCCCGCTACGGCGCGCGCGGGAAGATCCATGCCTACGCCGGCCTCAAGGAGGAGTACTACCTGGCCGACTTCGAGCCCTCCGCGACCGTGCTCGAGGAGCTGGCGCTCGACCCGGCGCGCGCAATCGTGGTGGTGCGCACCCCGCCTGAGGTCTCGCTCTACCACCGCTTCGAGAACGACCTGTTCGCGCAGGTGCTCGAGCGGCTGCGCCGCGGCGCCGAGGAGTTCGGCACCCAGGCCGTCGTGCTCCCGCGCCTCGCGGCGCAGCGCGAGGAGCTGCGCAGCGCGGGAGGCCTGATCGTGCCCGAGCACGCCCTCGACGCGCAGTCGCTGATCGCGCACGCCGACCTCGTGATCTCCGCCGGGGGCACGATGAACCGCGAGGCGGTCGCGCTCGGCACGCCCGTCTACACGACCTTCCAGGGGCGCCTCGGCGCCGTCGATGAGCGCCTGATCGCCGAGCGCCGCATGAGAATGCTCACAGACGCCGCGGAGCTGGATCTCACCAAGCGCGATCGTGCGAGCACGCAGGCGCGCGTCCGTCGAGATCCGCAGCTGCTGATCGACCTGTTGCTCACGCCGGTTTCACCTGCGCCGGGAACCTCCGCCCCGGGGACCCTGCGGTCGGGATAGGCCCTTACAATCAGCGCAATGCGCCGACGTATCCGCTCGGCGGCCCTGCCCCTCCACCGTCACTCGGTGCCACAGCTCGTGGTGGACGGGGCGCTGGTCGCGCTCGCGTACTACCTCGCCTTCCAGCTGCGCTTCGACAGCGGCCCGCCGAAACAGTACGCCGAGCTGCGCTCCGAGACGATCTGGTGGGTCGCGCTCGCCAGCCTGCCCGTGCTCGTGCTCGCCCGCGTCTACCAGCGCCGCTGGCGCTACGCCGGCCAGCGCGACTACGAGGCGGTCGTGCGCGCGATCGTCGCGATCGTGCTGCTGAGCGTCGTGGCGATCGATGTGCTGCGCCCCGTGCACAGCTACCCGCTGGTGTTCCTCGACGGCGTCTCCACGCACCATCACAGCACCGTCACGGTGGTGCTGCCCAACGGCGTGATCGTGCTGTTCGTGGCGCTCTTGCTGGTCATGCTCGTCGGCATCCGCGCGCTTGCGCGCAGCGTCTATGAGCGCCGTCCGCTGGCGCCCTTCCGCGGCGGGCGCAAGGGCGAGCGCACCGTCCTGATCGCCGGCGCCGGCGAGGGCGGGCGCATGGTCGTGCGCGAGATCCTGCGCAACCGCGAGCTCGGCCTCGTGCCCGTCGGCTTCCTCGACGACGACCCCTCCAAGCGCCGCCTGCGGATCGACGGCGTGCGCGTGCGCGGCAACACCGAAGCCGATCTGCCGCGCGCGCTCGACGAGGCCGAGCCCGACGAAGTGATCATCGCGATTCCCTCCGCGCCCGGCTCCACGCGTGCGCGCATCGTGCGCGAGTGCCGCGCGCGCGCGATCCCGGTGCGGACGCTGCCGACCGTGTTCGAGCTCCTGCAGACGCGCGGTGCGCTCGCCCGCCAGATGCGCGAGGTGCGTGTCGAGGACGTGCTCGGCCGCGAGCCCGTGCACATGGAGCTCGAGCGCGTCGGCGCCTACCTCGCCGGGGAGACCGTTCTCGTGACCGGCGCCGGCGGCTCGATCGGCGCGGAGCTGTGCCGCCAGATCGCGCGCGTGGAGCCGCACCGGATCGTGCTGCTCGACCACGCCGAGGACAACCTCTTCTCGATCCAGCGCGAGCTCGAGGACGAGCGCCATGTGCCTCCCTCGATGCTCTCCGCCGTGCTCGCCGATTGCAAGGAGGAGGAGCGTATGCGCGAGATCTTCGCCGAGCATCGGCCGGGCATCGTCTTCCACGCGGCCGCCTACAAGCACGTCGGGCTGATGGAGGCCAACCCCGTCGAGGCCGTGCGCAACAACGCGCTCGCCACGAGAGTGCTCGCCCATGTCGCGGGCGAGCACGGCGCCACGCGCTTCGTGCTCGTCTCGACCGACAAGGCCGTCAGCCCAGCGACCGTGATGGGCGCCTCCAAGGCGCTGGCCGAGTTCGCACTGGAAGTCACGACCGCGCGCTACCCCGCCACGCGCTACGCCGCGGTGCGCTTCGGCAACGTGCTCGGCTCCTCCGGCAGCGTCGTGCCGATCTTCCGCCGCCAGATCGAGCGCGGCGGCCCGGTGACCGTCACCGACGAGCGCATGACGCGCTACTTCATGACGATCCCCGAGGCGGTTCAGCTGATCATCCGCTCGGGCTCGCTCGTCTCCCGCCCGCAGGTGCCCGACGGCCCGCCAGCGGGCGGGGAGCGTCGCCGACGGCGGCGCGGGGCGGATGTGTTCGTACTCGAGATGGGCGAACCCGTCAAGATCGTGGACCTCGCACGCGCGATGATCGACCTCTCGGGTCTGGACCCCGACCGCGACATCGACGTGGAGATCGTGGGCGCGCGCCCCGGCGAGAAGCTCCACGAGGAGCTGTTCAACAGCTACGAGCGCTCGCGGGCGACCGACGCCGAGAAGATCCATCTCGCCGAACGCGAGCCGCTGCCCGTGGAGGCCGTCGAGTCGATGTTCGATGAGATTCGTCTGCTCGTGCTCGAAGGCGACGCCGCCGGGCTGGCCGCGAAGGTCTCCGAGCTCTCGGCCGAGCGGCGCGAGGGTCCCACCGCGCAGAGCACGTCCGCCCAGGCGCCGGCGAACGCCCCCGCGGCTGCGCTGAACGGCGCGCAGCCGTCAGGCGATCAGCACGAGGCGCCTGCTCCCCTCGTACACTCCCCGGATTCATGACGTTCTTGCCGCTCGCGCTCTCCCTCTCGAGCACGTTCACGAAGATCGGCGCGATCGCCGCGTTCGCAGCGCTGGTCGGGATCGCCGTGCTCTCGCTGCTCGTCTTCTCCCAGGCCCGGGAGATCAAGCGGCTGCGTGAATGGGCCGGGCGCGCTCCCGAGCGAGACGCGGAGGTCGGCCAGCGTGTGGCCACCGCCGCCGCCGCCAGGGTGCAGCAGCAGGCGCCCTCCACCCCCGCCGCAGCTCCCGTGCCGCGCGCCACGCCGATCCACAGCCGTGCCGTCGCAGCAGGCGCCACCGCCGCCACGCGCGTC
>JACDGG010000217.1 GCA_013815355.1 Solirubrobacterales bacterium | reverse complement strand
CGGCCACGCCGATCAGCGCGAGCGTGATCAGCTGGCGGCGGCGACGGCGCTGCGCGGCCAGCGCGCGTCGCTGGCGGCTCTGCCCGGGCGTCATGAACGGTGAGGTGGTGGTCATTTCGGGGGGTTGCGCAGGGCGCCGATGATGCCGACGGCGAGCAGCACGAGGATGAAGACCGAGAGCAGCCCGGCGAGGGTAACTCCCTCCTCGGCGAACGCGCGGAAGGTTAGAAAGGCAAAGCCGGCGATGAATATCAGCGCGAGCGCGAGCGCCACGAGCCGGGTCATCGGGGGTCGGTTCCGGGCTGCACGGCGCTAGTACACCGGCCGGGGCGGTTGACTCGAGCGGCGCCCGGCGGCGAACAGGCGGATCGCGACCAGGCCGAAGACGAAGCCGCCGATGTGGGCGAAGTAGGCGACGCCTTCGCCACCGCCGAGCGGCGCGGCCAGGCCGGCGAGGCCGAAGTAGAGTTGCTCGACGAACCAGAAGCCGAGAAGGGCGAGCGCTGGGATCTCGACGATCGTGACGAAGAAGACGATGAAGATCAGGGTGAGGACGCGCGCGCGGGGATAGAGCAGGATGTAGCCGCCGAGCACGCCGGCGATCGCGCCGGAGGCGCCGAGCGTGGGCCCGGTGGAGCTCGGGCCGACGAGCACCTGTGCGGCGAGCGCGACGAGGCCGCCGAGCAGGTAGAAGGCGATGAAGCGCGCGCGGCCGACGCGGTCCTCTACGTTCGGTCCGAAGATCGCGAGGAAGAGCATGTTGCCGAAGATGTGCAGGAAGCTGCCGTGCAGGAACATCGAGGTGAAGACGGTCTCCCAGGTGGCGGGCTGGGGCTCGGGCGCGGCGCCGAGGATCTGCGATCCCGGCTGGCAGGCGACGAAGCTCCGCGATCGGAGTTCTTCGGTCACCGTGGCGATCCCGCAGTGATCTCCCGGGTGGGTGAGCTCATAGGGAATCGCTCCGTAGTGCACGGCGACGCCGGCGGTGGGCCCGCCGAAGAAGCTGCCGCCGTGGCGGATCGAGAGCAGGTAGGCGATCACGTCGATCGCGACGAGCGCGATCGTCACGATCGGCAGCCGCGCGAGCGGGATGTTGTCTTTGAGGGGAAACATCGGGCGCAGCCCCGCCGAGCGAGGGTTGCTCAGAGCCTATCCCGGCTCAGGCGGGGCGGCTGCACTCAGCCGTGCGCGGCGCGGCTCGGAGTCAGCCGTGCGCAGCAGCGAGCGGGCCGACGCCCTCGCGCGGTTGCGGCACATGCTGGTCGGCGTGGTAGGAGGAGCGCACGAGCGGCCCCGCGGCGACGTGGTCGAAGCCGAGCTCATAGGCGGCGTCCGCCAGCGCGGCGAACTCGTCGGGGTGCCAGTAGCGCACGATCGGCAGGTGGCGCTCGGAGGGGCGCAGGTACTGCCCGACGGTCAGCACGCGCACGCCGCTCTCACGCAGCGCGGCGAACGTCTCGACCATCTCCGCGTGGGTCTCGCCGAGTCCGACCATCAGGCCGGACTTCGTCACGACCTCGCCTTCGCCGAGCTCGTGCGCGAGGCGCAGCACGCGGCACGAGCGCTCGAACTCCGAGCCGCGGCGCGCGATCGGGTAAAGGCGGGGCACGACCTCGACGTTGTGGTTGAACACGTCGGGACGCTCGGCGATCACCTTCGCGAGCGGCATCTCCTGGCCCTGGAAGTCGGGCGTGAGCACCTCGATCTGGCAGCCCGGCGCCTGGCGGCGCACCTGGCGGATCACGCCGACGAAAGCGGAGGCGCCCTTGTCGGGGAGGTCGTCGCGGTCGACGGAGGTAATGACGGCGTGGCGCAGGCCCATACGCGCGATCGAGCGCGCGACGCGGGCCGGCTCGAGCGGGTCGTTCCAGGTCGGCTTGCCGGTCTTGACGTTGCAGAAGCCGCAGCGGCGCGTGCAGGTGTCGCCGAGGATCATGAACGTGGCGGTGCCGCGCTCCCAGCACTCGCCGACGTTTGGGCAGGCGGCCTCCTGGCAGACGGTGTGCAGGTTCTCCTCGCGGATCAGCGTGGTCAGCTCGCGGTAGCGCCGCCCGCCGGGCGGGGGCACCTTGAACCATGGCGGCTTGCGCTCGCGTAGCGGCCGCACGTCGGAGCCGAGCACGGTGAGGACGTCCATGCCCCCGGGATTCGATCGTGACCTCGTTGCGCTCATGCTGGGACCGGTTCTGGCAATTTAATGGGGGCTCGCTCCGCGAGCTGGGAGGCGTTCACTGTGGCGATGCCGAGGCGCTGTGGTGAGACGAGCCGCTGGCGCCGACCGTGCACGAGGCAGAAGCGGAAGGCCATCTCCTTGCGGAAGCAGGCGAGCCCGGGGCTCGCGGCGCCGAGCTCGGCGGCGAGCGAGGTCATCTGCACGCCGGGCAGGCCGCAGGCGGTGACCCAGCTGAACGGCTCGAGGTCGTTCCTCACGTTGACGGCGAAGCCGTGCGTGGCGACCCCGCGCGAGACGTGCACGCCGATCGAGGCGATCTTGCGCTGCTCGATCCACACGCCGGTGTAGTCGATGCCCTCCTCGTGGCGGGAGCGCCCCTGCAAGCCCTGCTCGGCGAGCGCTGCGAGGATCGCGTCTTCCATCATGCGTAGGTAGCGGTGGATGTCCTCGATCGCCATGATCGGATAGCCGACGAGCTGACCGGGGCCGTGGTAGGTGAGGCGCCCACCGCGATCGGTCGTGTGGATCTCGATGCCTTTGGCGCGGTAGAAGTCCTCGCCGAAGGGGAGATCCTCGGCGCCGGAGCGTCGCCCGCGCGTATAGATGGGCGGGTGCTCGAGCATCAGCAGCGTGTCGGGGATCTCCTGGGCCTGGCGGCGAGCCCTGAGCTCCCGCTGAACCTCGAGCGCGTGCTCGTATGGAAGGGTGCCAAGGTGGCACGCCCACAGCTCGTTGGAGAATTGGTCGACGGGCATCTCGCGTACCTTCAGCCTAGCGTGGGCGCCGATCGGCGATCGGTCGCCGGCCCGCCAGGTGCATAACAGCATCATGACAGCAGAGAGTTTGATGCTAAGATGAGGGAGTGAGAACGACGGTCACACTCGATCCCGATGTTGAGGCAATGCTCCGCGCTGTGATGAGTGAGCGCGGGGTCTCCTTCAAGGCTGCGCTCAACGAAGCGATACGTGGTGGGCTGGATGTGGGCGGCGCGCCCGGCAGAGACTTCCGAGTACAGGCGAGGCCGATGGGCGTGCGGCCGAACATGGATTTGGACAAGGCCCTCAGCCTGGCGGGCGAGATGGAAGACGCCGAGATACTGCGCAAGCTCGCCCTGCGGAAGTGAAGCTCCCCGACGTCAATCTCTTTCTGTACGCCTACGATTCCCGTTCCCCGCGTCACGAGTCCGCGAAGGCCTGGGTTGAGCAGACGCTGTCGGGAACAGAGACCGTTGGCATGTCCTGGAGCGTCCTCTTGGCATTTCTTCGCCTGAGCACGCGCGAGGTTGTGCTCGAGGATCCACTCGAGGTGAAGGACGCGATCGATCTCATGGAGAGCTGGCTGGAGCAGCCGTGCGTCACAGTCATAAATCCGACGAAACGCCACTTGGCAGTTCTGCGTGATTTGCTGGAGCCGTTGGGCACGGCCGGCAACCTCACAACCGACGCGCACCTGGCAGCGCTGGCGATCGAGCATGGTGCGACCCTCTACTCAAGCGATCGCGACTTCGCGCGCTTCGCCGGCCTGCGCTGGGTCGATCCCCTGCGCGCCTGAGTCGGGCGTGTGAGACGCCTAAAGCGTCAATGCGGTGGGGCTCTCCAGCAGCTCGCGCACCCGCGCCAGGAACTCCGCCGCTTCGGCGCCGTAGAGGATGCGGTGGTCGCACACGAGCGTGAGCGTCATCGTCTGGCGAGCTATCACCGCGCCATCGCGCACCACCGCACGCTGCTCGAGCAGGCCGACGGACATGATCCCCGCCTGCGGCGGGTTGACGATCGCGTTGAAGCTGCGTATGCCGTACATGCCGAGGTTCGAGACCGTGAACGTGCCGCCGCCCAGCTCCGGCGGCGTGATCGTGCCGGCGCGCACGCGCTCAGCGAGCGCTCGCGTCTCACGCGCGATCTCTCCGAGCGACTTCTCCTCGGCGTCGAACACCGTCGGCACCACCAGCGCGTCCTCGGCCGCCACCGCAACGCCCACGTTGATGCGCGAGTACAGCTGCAGGCGCCCGTCGCGATAGCTGCCGTTGGCGCGCGGATGCTCGCGCAGGGCGAGCGCGCAGGCCTTCAGGACCATGTCGTTGTACGTCGGCGCCGCCGGCTCAGAACCCCGCGCCTCGCCCGCCGCGGGATGCGCGAGGCGCTTGAGCTCTGTGCGCAGCGCCACGCACTCCTCCATGTCGACGTCGATCTGGATGCTGAAGTCCGGGATCGTCGCCTTCGACTCCGCCATCCGCCGCGCGATCGTCTGCTGCGTGCGGCTCAGCTCGACCTCGGTGAGCGCTCCCTTGGCGGTCGTCACCTCGGACGCGGCTGGCGCCGGCCCGGCGGGCTGTGACGATGCACCC
>JACDGG010000216.1 GCA_013815355.1 Solirubrobacterales bacterium | reverse complement strand
CCGGCCAGCGGCCAAGAACTCCTCACGCCACACGCTGATCCGCCCCGCCGGCTGGCCGCTCTCACGGGCCAGCAGATCCAGCGACTCGCCACGCAACAGACGCATCACGAGCCCCTCCTTGCGGCGCGCGCTCCAGCGCGTTTCGCGCTCGCCTACGGCTCGCTGCTCAACGCGCTGGACATCCTCCTGAGCTCCCTGCCCCATACCGACCTCCGTGACTCTCGACATGCTGACCTCCTCGGTCTAATCGAGTGTCCGGTCAGAACCGGGTGCGCGGCACCACGAACGCATCGACCGTCACCGCATTCAACGCAGCAACCTGCCTGCCCCCGGCCGCAAGCCAACGACTCACATGGCCCATCAACCGCAACTGCGCCGCCGCCGGCTGCGACGCGTATCCCTGCCCCACCAACTCCAAGGCAAACCCAGCAGCAAACGGCTCAAGCGGACCAGCAACCCGCACCCGCGACACATCGCTCATCAGCAACTCCTCTCTCGATTACACGAGAGACGAGCTTGAACCACCTCAACAGCGCCAGATTATGCCGACCCCAACACAGCGATCACCGCCCCCACACAGCGATCCCGACCACACATCGGCATAACCCGAACATCGGCATAGAACCACCAGCGACTACACGGTAGCTGCGACCGGCTCACGCCCGTCGAGTACGAGCAAACGAGAGCAGCGACACAGACCATTCAATAGAAAACGCCTCCAAGAAAGCCGGGGCGGTTCACAACGAGTTGCTCGCGCTGCTATGCGGGAGGTCTTCAGCGAAGGTCATGCGCTGTCAGCCAGATGCACCGGCCGTAGGTTCGCCGTGGCTGGTTTCGAGATGCTGTGCAGGCGTGGCGCGGGCCCGGCGGCGGTGCAGCGGCTTGCGGTGCTCGCGGCGTGGAGCCACATTTGCCCTCGACGCGAAGCTCCCCGACGATGCGGTGACTACCGGCGCGCAGGCAACTGACGCAGAGTCCCGCGAATGCGAAAAGAGCCGGCCTTACTCAACGCCGCCGCGGAGGCACCCACGTGGACGGGTCCGCTCTGAGCCGCCGCTACTTGCAACCTCGACGCCATCGGGACTGCGGCGGCTGCGTATCCACGACCCGCGTCAGGACCTTCCGGTCGCTCGCTCCGTCAACAAGGCGAGCATCGTCCAAGTTCAGGTTCAGGTTCAGGCATGGATGGGCCACGCCGACATCAAAACCACCATACGCTACCTACGCCACAAGAGTCGCTGACGATTCCCGGCTGCTCTCATCAGCCTTCCGGTCCGACTCGAGGCGGCACCCGCTCCTCGTCGTACCCGGCGCGCTCGATGAGGAACACCGCGCAATAGGCGACCGTAGCGCAAACGGCCACCGGCCCTCGGACGAAACCGCCCGTCCGAGAGCCGGCTACTCCGTCTTGCGACTACGGCCTGTGCAACGTGGGCTTCTGTATGAGGCTGCTCAGGTCCGTCGCGCCAAGCCCCGTGCTCACGGTGTCAGACGCCGGCAAGACCGCCGCCGCCACGTTCGATTGCACCGCCACGCTTGATGCAGCGCCGTCTGCTGCGGTGACACGTGGGCCGGACTGCCCGTCGGGGACGATCTGAGCAACGGTCACAGACCCATTTGGGTCACCGTTTGCTCGAAGGGTGATGACTATGGCCGCACCCTCTTGGATCGATGACGCTGAGAAGCACGACGATCCGTAGTTGCCCGTCGGGGATGGGACGAACAGACAGACCTTTTCGCCTTGCGGTGCGAGCCATGCCTGGGCGCTCGATCCGGCGATCGGTGCCGGGACCGCCTTTGTTAGATCGGCTTGTCCTGCGGGGGTCGATGGGTCAACTCCCGTCGTCGCAGTCTGCCTAAACGCTTCACGCGCGGCGATACCCGAAGCACTCGTGACCGGTGTTGCGAGCGCCGATACCACTGATGTGGCTGATGGTGACGTGGCACCATTGGAGATGCTGACAGCGACCGTCGCGACAACAGCCACGAGGAGCATAAAAAGCCCTGCTAGCTTGCGTTTGTGTGACATCCGTTTCTCCGTCTGTTAGAAGTGAACTTGGATCGTGCCTTTTGTCAGTAGTCGACGTGGGCGTTGCCGTTGACCGCTCCGTGGTAGTGATTGATCCAAGAACCGTGGATGTTGCGGGTGGCGCTGTAGCCCTGCGATGCTTCATTGACTCCGCACGTGTAGACGCCGGTGTACGAGTCGCCTGCACATACCCACTGATTGGGAGCAGTGAGCTCGTGTGCGTAACTGGTTTTGATGTAGTGGGCACTCGGGGCTTCGATCCCGTAGCCGTAATAGGGGCTGTAGCAGGGGTTGCAGTACGCATCGGTCGCACCCAGTGCGCTGACGGCAGCGAGTAGTCCAACTACGCAGACTACAGCGAGCGTCACGATGACGCCGGCGCTTTGGCGCCCGGGACGGGCTTTCCGTCGGTTTTGGTCTGTCTTCATGCTGACCTCCGTTGAGTTTGGGCAGATCGCCGCGCAGCCTATTTGTCGCGACGATTCGAGTCAAGAAATGATTCCGCTAGCCGCAACCGTTCCACAACGCCAAGACTGGCGTCTCTCATTTCCGCGAGCCAATGAGCGGCCACCAGCGAGTTCGGCGGTTTTGTTTCTCTCTTGCTCCGTTGCTAGACCTTATGGAGCGTCGGCTTTTCGGTGCTTGATCAGGCAAGCTTGGTCGGCACCCCGCGCATAGTTGTGCGGGGACTGGGCTCCGGGGTGTTCCCGGGGCCGTCACCCCAGCTATGGGAGGTGCCGACCATGTCAGAGAGTATGTGTCTTGTCGGGCTTGATGTTCACCAGGCGCAGACGGTCGCGGCGATGCTCGATCCGTTGAGCGGTGAGCTTCGTGTGGAGCGGTTGCGCGGCGCGCCGTCGGAGGTGGTGCTCGCGTTCCTTGAGGGGCTGGGGCGCCCGGTGCGCGCGGTGTATGAGGCGGGCCCTTCGGGGTTCGGTCTCGCTCGCGCGGCGGCGGGGCGCGGCGTTGATGTGCGGGTCGTTGCTCCGGGGTCGATCCCGAGGGCGCCCGGTGATCGCGTGAAGACTGATCGGCGTGACGCGAAGCGGCTCGTCAGGTTGTTCGCGGCGGGAGAGCTGTCGTTCGCGTTCGTGCCGAGCGAGGAGGACGAGCGCTTCCGTGATGTTGTGCGTTGCATCGAGGACGCGCGCAAGGACCTGATGCGCTGCCGTCATCGCCTGTCGAAGTTCTTGCTGCGCCGTGACTTGCGCTTCGGGGCGGGGCGCGTGGACACAGCCACACGAGCGTTGGCTGCGCCAGCTGGTCTTCGAGGACGCGCTCTCCCAGGCGACGTTCGTCGACTATCTCTGCGCGGTCGAGGCGCTCGCGCAGCGCCGCGGCGCGCTGATCGACGTGCTCGAGGAAGCCGTTCCGGGAAGCAGTCACGCCGAGACGATCGCCAGGCTGCGCTGCTTCCGCGGGATTAACACACTCACCGCGGCCGGGTTCTGCGCAGAAGTCGGGAACTTCGGGCGGTTTGAGAAGCCCGCGCTGCTGTCGGGGTTCCTCGGGATCGTGCCGAGCGAGTACACCTCTGATGCAAAACGGGTTCAGGGCTCGATCACCAAGGCCGGCCCGCCACACGCTCGCAGGCTGCTCGTCGAGGCCGCCCACCACTACCGCCACCGTCCCGCTGTCGGGGAGGGTATCGCCGCCCGCCAGGCCGGCCAGGATCCCAGGGTCGTGCAGATCGCCTGGCGAGCGCAGCAACGCCTGAATTCGCGCTGGAAGCATCTCGGTGGCATCCGCGGAAAGCACACCGGGACCGTCGCTGTCGCCTGCGCCCGAGAGCTCGCCGCGTTCTGCTGGGAGGCCGCCACGCTCGACTGACACCCACCCTCACATATCGCCCCCAGTGCGGACGGCTGCCGGGGCGGACACGAACAACACGAAGGCCGACACGTCGCCATCCACGGGCCCGCGAACACGGGCTATGGGCAACCCATCCTCTCGGGCTGGGCCGCGCCCGATTTTAGAATGCAGCGCCCGGCGACGAACAAAGGTCTTGAGGTACCCAGCCCTCGCATATGAGCCTGACCAGAACTGGTCGAACACGCCGGACCTTCGCTCTGCCCGCCCCGGGAACCGCCCCACGCCACCATGCCGACCCCCGCCGCGCACACGGACCACTCCTCGCTACCCCTTGACAAACACCCCTCCATATGAGCCCGGATCGTGCGGTAGTCCGTTCGGGCTGAGGGTTGGTGGGATGTTTCGGGGTGCGTGATCGTCCGATGTTGCAGGCTGGTCCGTGGCGGCGGTGTTTCGCTCGGTCGTTGGCCGTTTGCGCGGGTTTCGGCGCAGCGGTGATCGCCGGCGACTGTCGGAGGACGTGGTAGTGCTCTGCGGCCGGGCGCTGCTCAGCGTGGGGGTGGCGGACCCGCCATCGCGATGATCGCCGCAACGAGTACAAGGCGCGCGATTTCGGTCAAACGCGCGAGACCGTGATGGCTGATGCGCTTCCACTCGCCTTCGCGCGCGCCCGCGGTCTGCACGGCGA
>JACDGG010000215.1 GCA_013815355.1 Solirubrobacterales bacterium | reverse complement strand
GCCCACGACCGCTCGCGGGCGCAGCCGGGCGCCGTGCGTCCAGCACGCCCGCCCGGCGCGCGCGCGCGCCAGAGGACCGGGACCGAAGCGCCTACGACGTCGCATCGAGCGAGTCCTCGAGCTGCGCGCGCCGGTAGCGACGTGTATCGGGGTCGCGCTCCAGCAGGCCGACTGCCGTCCAGGTGCGCAGGTAGCGGTGGGTGGTGCTCGCCGACAGCGACAGCTGCTCGGCGACCGAGGTCAGCTCACGCTCACGGCCGTCAATCGGGAAGGCCGCGAGCACGAGCAGAGCGCGCAGCACCGAGCGCGAGTAGCCGTGGTCTGAGAGGAATGGCAGCACTGAGTCCGCCAGCGTCCTCGGATCTCCGATCGCCGTCGAGAAGGCCGGCGCGAAGCCCGACGGCCCGGACGCCTCGCGCACCACGCGGGCGACCTGTGAGTCGGTCAGGGAGATCGTTACCTGCCGCCCGCCGCTCATCGCGAGTCCGGCCGAGGGCAGAGGATCGCGGCCCCCCGCCGCGGTGTCATCTTGGCAGCCTGTATCGCCTCGTGCCCGGGTCGCGCTCGAGCATGCCGACCTCGACGAGAGTCGTGATGTAGCGATGGGCCGTGCTGGGGTTCATCCCGAGCAGACGCGCCACCTCGCCGATGCCCAGGTGCCCGCCATCGTCCGGGAAGGCAGCCAGCACGAGCAGCCCGGCCAGCAGCGAGCGCGAAAGACGCTTGTCGTCGAATTCGCTGAGCGTCGCGGCGAGCCGCTCGGGCGAGGCGAGCAGCCCGGAGAACAACGCCGACATGCTCCGCCGGCCAGACGCCGCGCGCAGTACCTGATCGACCTGCGCGCGCGAGAGCTCGATCGAGAGCACATCTGCAGCGGTGACCCCCGTGCCATTGGTTCTAGCCGCGCCATCCTGCTCCGGCTCCCCCGCAGCCGAGCGCGAGCCTGCGGGTCTCGTCGCAGTCGATTGCGCGAGCGCCTTGGCGCTTGCACGGCGCGACTCGGCGCGTACCTTTGGCGCATGGCGCGAGCGAGGCGGCTGGTTGCGTGTGGTGCTCATTGCTCTGCGGTGAGTGTGCCGCGCCGGCGCCGCGATGAATAGGTCTGCTCTCACTATTTAGTTCTAACCATCCGATCTTCCTTACAGCGGCTCGAATAGGCCGCTCCGACGACTCAGGCGGAGCGTTGCGCGAAGAGGATTCGCCACAGCTTGAGGATCGGCAGCAGCAGCCGCGTGAGCGATCCGCCCGCACGGACGAACGCATCTGTGCCCGCCCGCAGCTCGCGTGCCGGCGCGGTGTCCTTGGAGAGATACATCGCGATCATCGCCGCCGCGATCACCGTGTGCCGGTACCCGTCGCGCAGCGCACGAGCCTCGGTGAGCGAGCGCAGCACGAGCTCGCCGATGCTCCCGATCGCCACCTGCTGGTCCGCGTAGTGAGAGACGTAGCTGTGATCGCCGTTGGCCGCGTCTTCGATCTGATCGACGTAGCTGTCGAGCATCGTGGTGGCCGCCGAGAGCCACGGGAAGTATGCGGAGTAGGTGCGCCAGATCTCGTTCTCGCTGCATTCCGGTTCGGCCGCCAGCGCGAGCAGCGCGTGGATCGCAAGCGGCGCGCTCGCGGCGCCCGAGATCTCCCACCAGCTCGCCGGCTGCTTGCCGGGGAACTCCTCCGCAACCCAGCGCTCGAGCGTCGCGTCTCGCATCTCAGGGTCGGGGTGATGGTTGACCGCCAGCACCTGCGCCCTTTCGGCCTCGCGTAACACCAGGTCGCGCACCCGCGGATAGGAGGGCAGGCGCCGGCAGCCCTCCTGACAGGCTTCCACGAGCGCGCGCAGATAGCCGCCGTCGTCGCGCCAGGGATGCTTGAAGTAGTAGTCGGAGATTGAAGCGCTCGGATCGACGGCCTCGGCGATCGCCAGATGCAGGTAGTGCCCGTCGGTCTCTCCATGCGCGGCCGCGCGCTCGCTGAGGTTGTCGAGATAGTCCCAGATCAGCTCATAGGCAACGAGCAGGCGCAGCAGGTCGAAGTTCCGGCAAATCGGCAGCGTCCAGAAGAGTGCGGCTCCATGTGCGTGGGTGCGCTTGTGCTCCAGTACATAGAGCGCGTCCTCGCGGATCGGCGCGTCAGGTATCGCCAGGGCGCGCTCGCGCCAGCGGTGGATCTCCTCCGAGACGGCGCGCAGTCCCCACACCAGCTCTCGCGTCGCTGCTTTACCGAGTGCCCAAATCTGCCCAGAACTGAGCGGCGCCGGGTTGCTCTCCCTCAAGGCCCGAATCGTTCGGATGTTAGGGCGAGCACCAGTCAGCTAAAAAGGCCCACCGCCGGTCGGACGCGGGCAATGAAATATCCGGGCACCGCAGCGATCGAGACGGCCACCGTCGTGACGAGCGCAAGGCTCCCGAGCGCCAGCAGCAGGCCGAAGGAGAAAACGACCGGGAACCCCGTCACGTCGAGGATCGCGTGGCTGCCGAGCAGCTGGCCGAACAGCCCGAACAGCGCCCCGATCGCGCAGCCCGAGCCCGCCAGCAGCACGCTCTCCAGCAGCAGCATGCGCCACACCGACAGGTCGCTGAAGCCGTCGAGCTTCAAACGCGCGAGGCGAGCCCGCCGCTGCCAGATCATGTTGCCCATCGCCGCCGCCATCGCCAGCACGGCTGCGATCAACACCAGGGCAGAGATCTGGCTGAGGCGCGAGAGCCCCTGCCGGCTGGCCGCCCGCTGCCTGGCTTCGCGCGCGGCGCCGGTTTCGACCGCGAGCCCCGATGCGGGCCCGAGCGCCCGGCGCACCTCGCGCGCGACCTGCGCCGGCGCGATCCCCGGCGTCGTGATGATCTCGTACGCCTCCGCTTCGCGGCTGCCCCACCCGCGCGCGTAGTCCTCGGCGCTGATCAGGATCGCCCCCGGAGGCCAGCCCACATTCGTGCTCAGCGCGGCGACGCGCAGACGTCTCGGAACGGGCGAGGGCAGCGTGAAGGAGGACCCGATCCGCAGGCGGTGCTCGTTGGCGACGGCCCGCGATAGCACCGCCCAACCGCCTGCCCGCAGGCGGCGGTTGGCCAGCGCGAGCCCGCCCTGCAGAACCTGGTGCGCGTAGACCATGTGCACGCTTTCACGCGGCTGCGCACTCACCCACACACGCCGGTCCCCGTAGTCGAGAAAGCCGCCCCTGTAGAGCATCACGCGCCTGACGCCGGGCAGGCTCGACAGGCGCCCGGTCTCCTCGGCCCGGAAGGGAGCCGTGGCAAGCAGGTTGCTTTCGCCGGTGGGCGCGGCCCACACATCGGCGGCGTCGCTCACATCGCGTGCGGAGCGGTCCAGACCCCGCTGCAGGTCGGCATGAGCCCCCTGGATCGCGACGCTCCCGAACACCGCGATCGCTCCCGTCGCCGCGATTCCCACCGTGCGGCTCCACATCGAGCGGAGCTCCGCGACGGCGACGAACGGCGCTCGCGCGCGCACGTTCAGGGTCAGGCGCTCGACGCCGGCGAGCACTCCGCCGAGCAGCACCGGCAGCAGCGCCAGCATCGCCGCGGTCAGGCTCGCCACCCCCACGATCGCCGCCGGGGGCGCGAACGCGAGCACAGCGCCCGTCACCGCCAGCAATGCCACGCCTGCCACCAGCGCGGCATGCGCACGGGGGCCGCGCATGCGCGATCCCCTGGACCTGCTCTCACGCCGCCGAAACACGTCGCGCAGCGGCAGCAGGACGCCCGTGCAGGCTGCCAGGGCGCCGCCCCCGACGGCGATCGCCACGCTCTGGGAGCTGACGATCCGCTGTGTGCCGACCGGGAACGCATAGGACAGATAGCCGGGGCTCGCGTGGAACAGCCTCAGCGAGAGCTCATCGCCCAGCAAGAGACCGAGCGCCGAGGAGACCACGCCGAGGATCAGCGCATCGAACAGGAGCACTTCGATCACCGTTCTCGGCCGGTAGCCGTCTAGGCGCAGGTCGCTGATCAGCGCACGGCGGCCGGGCACCGTCAGCAGCATCGCGTTGAACGCGAACATGAAGCCGACGAGCGCGCTGATCGCCGCAAACAGCGCGGTCGACTGGCTGGTGGGCTTCGCCGCGCTGTCGAACAGGGTCGCGTCGTGACTGGCGGACTGGACGTTGATGCGCTCGCCGGCCAGGCGTCTCAGCGCGGCCCGCACCTCGCCTTCGCGGCCCGCCGACGGCGCGATGAAGATGCGCGAGATGCGCCCGCGCATGCCGGCCAGCTGCTGGGCGTAGGCGAGGGGCGCGAGCGCCACGGGACTGTGCGCCAGCTCGCCGATGTCCGCGCTCTGCAGGGTGATCCCGAGCAGCGCCGGCTTGCTCTGTGCGCCAACCTGCAGCCTGATGACGTCGAGCGGGTTGGCGCCGATCTGCTGGGCCATCGGGACCGGCAGCGCGATCGCGTGCTGACGTGCGAGCGCCGAGGCGCTGAAGTGCTGCAGCAGCGTCCCTCCGAGGCGCACGAAGCGCGGATCGGCTCCGATCAGCGTGACCGGCGCCGATCCGTGCGGACCGAGCACCACGGCCGGCGTCTTGAGCACCGG
>JACDGG010000214.1 GCA_013815355.1 Solirubrobacterales bacterium | reverse complement strand
GCGGCACGGTCATGCGCCTGCGCCTGCCCGGGGCCGAGCCCCGATCCGGGGCGCCCGCGCGCGTCGGCTCCGCGGTAGAAGCGGTCGAAGATGTGTGGCAGGTCCTGGGCGGAGATGCCCGGGCCGTAGTCGCGCACGGAGAGCTCGGTCGCGTAGAGCGTCACATCCACTGGCTCGCCGGCGGGGCTGTACTTGATGGCGTTGTCGATCAGGTTGCTGACGGCGCGCTCCAGGCGTGCGGGAACGCCGGTCACGAGTGTCGGCTCGAGCGAGACGCGCAGCGGGGTGCCCGGCGCGTGGCGGCGCGCGCGCTCGAGCACCTCTTCGACGAGCAGGTCCAGGCGCAGCTCCTCGCAGTCCTCGCGCTGCTCCTCGCCGCGGGCGAGGTCGATCAGGTCGTTGATCACGAGCGTCAGCTCCTCGATCTGCTCGACGACGTCGCTGAGCAGGCCGCGCTGCTCTTCGCGGTCCATGCTCGGCCCCTGGTGCTGGAGGATCTCGATGTTGGTGCGCAGGCTCGTGACTGGCGTGCGCAGCTCGTGGGAGGCGTCGGCCACGAGCTGGCGCTGTGCGTGTACTGAGGCGTCCAGCGCGCTGACGGAGCGCTCGAGGGCGTCGAGCATCGCGTTGAAGCTGCCGGCGAGGCGCCCGATCTCATCCTCGCCCACGGGTTCGATGCGGCGGCTGAGGTCGCGCGTGACCGCGACGTGCTCGGCTGCCTGGGTGAGGCGTCGCAGCGGCTGCACGGCCGCGTCGGCGACCAGGCGCCCTAGCAGCGCGGCGAGCGCGATGCCGCCGACGACGAGCAGCGCCAGGATCAGCCGCAGCCTCGCGAGCAGGCTGTCGACTTCGGTCAGAGGCTGGGCGAGCTGGACGACGCGGCCCTTGCCGAACGCCTCGGCGATGATGCGCAGGTGGATGCCGCGAACATGGGCATCGCGCAGGAACGAGGCGCCGCCGTGCTTGGCGAGAATCAGGGTGGCGGCGTCCACCGGCAGCGAGATGTCGTGCGCCGAGCGCGCCACGATGCGCCCCGTCGAGTTGACGACCTGCTGATAGCCGCGAACCTGGTCGGGACCGGGCGGCAGGCGCCCGAACAGGTTGCGCGCGGCGGCGGCGTAGGAGATTTTCTGCGGGAAGCGCCCGGCGCGTTTGGAGGCCTTCGCTTCGCCGCTCGTCTTGGCGGCGGTGCTGTCGGGGGCGCTGTCGTTGGCGATCCCGTTGAGGTCGAGCGCGAGCCGCTCGTTGTCGCTCACGACGGTGCTGGATTTGAGGAAACGCTCGAGCCGCGTAGCGGCGTGGCTGCGGTTGCGCAGCTGGTCCTCAAGCTGGCGGTGCAGCTGGTCGGAGGTGAGGAAGTAGGTCAGTAGCGAGGCGAGCACGACGGCGACGGCCACGGCGGCGGCGGAGACGATCGTGATGCGCCGGCGAAAGCTCACCGCCCACCACGCAGGACATAGCCGACGCCGCGCACGGTGTGCAGCAGGCGCTGCTCATCGCCGACCTCGGTCTTGCGGCGCAGGTAGCCCATGTACACGCCGAGGGAGTTGGAGCTCGAGCCGAAGTCATAGCCCCAGACCTGCTCGAAGATCGTCGAGCGGGAGAGCACCTGGCGGGGGTGGCGCATGAACATCTCCAGCAGCAGGAACTCGGTGCGGGTGAGCGCCAGCAGGCGCTCGCCACGCCAAGCCTCGTGGGCGCGCAGATCGAGGCGCAGGTCTTCGAAGGTGAGGACCTCGGCGGGGCCGTCCTCCTCGCCGGCGCGGCGCAGCAAGGCTCGCACGCGTGCGAGCAGCTCGCGCAGGGCGAAGGGCTTGACGAGGTAGTCATCGGCCCCGGCGTCGAGGCCGGCGACGCGGTCATCGACCTCGCCGCGAGCGGTGAGCATCAGCACGGGCGTTTTGTCGCCGCCCTCGCGCAGGCGCCGGCAGACCTCGAGGCCGTCGAGCCGCGGCATCGCGATGTCGAGGATCACGGCGCCGTAGGCGACGTCGCCGAGTCGTTCGAGCGCCTCCTGCCCGTCGGCGGCCTGCGCCACCTCATAGTGTTCGAGTGAGAGCGCCCGCGAGAGCGCGCTCTGCACGGCGGGCTCGTCGTCGACGACCAGTATGCGCGCTTGCTCGACCATGGTGAGAGGATGCGGCTGCTTCAGGCTAGCGTGAAGGAGTAACGCCAGAAGGCGCCACGAACGCGAGGGGAGGCCGCTATCGCCGAGAAGATGGGCATCGAGAGCAAGGACGAGGAGGGGGATCAGGACTCGGGCATGCTCGCGGTGCAGTCGCGCACGCTGCGCAACAGCCTGATCAGTCTCGCGGTCTTCTTCGCGCTCGTGGCGGCGCTGCTCCTGGGCGTTCCCGGTCTGCGCACGGCGGGCGATCGCATCTCCGATGCGAACACCTCGTGGATCGCGTTGGCGCTCGTGTTCGAGCTGCTTTCGTGCGTCGGCTATGTGGTGTTGTTCGATCTCGTGTTCGGGCGCCTCGGGCATAGCCTCAGCTCGCGCCTGTCGCTGTCGGAGCTGGCAGTCAACTCGGTGGTCTCGGTCAGTGGACTCGCGGGCATCGCGCTGGGCGCGTGGGTACTGCGCAGCAAGGGGTTCTCGGTGGAGCGCATCGCGAAGCGCTCGGTGCTGATCTTCGTGCTCACGAGCGCGGTGAACGTGGGTGCGGTGGCCGTGATTGGAATTCCGATGTGGTTGGGGATCATCCCGGGCTCGCGCGATCCGCTCTTGACATTGCTGCCGGGCCTCGCGGGCATTGCGACGATCACAGGGACGCTCGTGCTGGCATCGTGGGCACGTCGCACGGCCGCCGCGCGCGCCGGAAGGGAGGGACGCGCGACGGTGGCCCTGACGGCGATCGGCGGCGGCGTGGAGGATGCACTCGGCCTGATCGGCAAACGCGACTGGCGGCTGCTCGGGGCGGTCGGCTACTGGCTGTTCGACAACCTCGTGCTCTATGCGTGTCTCGCGTCCTTCGGGCACGCGCCCTCGTTCTGGGTGGTGGCGATGGCCTACCTCGTGGGGATGCTGGCCAACTCGATTCCCGTACCGGGCGGCTTCGTGGCGGTCGAAGGCGGCCTCGTGGGGATGCTGTTGCTGTTCGGCGCGCGGCCCGGCTCGGTCGTGATCGCATCGGTCGTGATCTACCGGGTGCTGTCGCTGTGGGTGCCGGCGTTGATCGGCTCGCTGGCGTTTCTCAGCCTGCGGCGCGAGATCGGCAAGCCTGCAGCGCCCGCCGTGCCGGGGTGAGGCTCAGCCGTAGAGCTCGCGCTCGTAGGCGGAGGCGGCGGCGGCGCGCTGGCAGACCCGGTGCGGGAGCCGCGCCAGCACGCGCTTCAGCCCGGGTTCGATCGGGCCGGAGAGACCGGGACAGTAGACGGGCGCTGGCAGCGGCCCGCTCGAGGAACCGGGGGCATTGACGGGGAGCAGTTCGCCGGTGGCGCGCAGCGCGTGGGCGAAGGTGTCGGAGAAGACGTCGATCGCGACGCGGCCGCTGTAGAGCTCGATCGTGCGCCCACCGTCATAGACGACGGCCGGTACGTCGCGCACGATCGCGTTGCGCTGGGGGCCGAGCGCGGCGTTTGAGTGCAGGCGGTAGACGACGGTCGTGACCTGCAGCGGCAGCAGGCAGCTGCCACCGCCGAAGATGCCCTTGCTCTGCACGCAGTCGCCGTAGTAGACGCTGTCGCCGATGCGGTCGATGTAGCCGCGCAGGCCGTCGGTGGCGGCCAGCGCGTGCCCTTCGAAGTGGGGCCCGACCCAGTAGACGCGGTAGTAGGGGAACGTCTGCGCTTCGGCCAGTTCGCTCCGCGCGATCGCGCGGGGGTGCCCGGTTCCGCAGCCGCCGGCGAGCAGCGCGAGGGGGCCTGCGCCGAGCGCGAGTGCGATCCTGAGCGCGCGCATCGGCGTGCTTGTGGCTGTGGCGGGACGCATCGGCGTCATTATCTTGGCGTGCCGCGCATCCGCACAGCTACTTCGGCGCCGTCCGCCGGTTCATACATGCACGGATCCGCCACGGACGTTGCGGATTTGCCGGGGTCCGGTGGGGTAGCACGCCGGACCCCGGTCGTTCTTCACGGCCGCCACATGCGCCTCGCGTGGCTCGGGCCGCTCGCGCTCGTGGGTGTGCTGCTGGTCGTGTGGCTGATCGTGGACCCGCACACGCCGGATCTGGCGGCTCAGGTCTACCGCGTCGGCCTGTTCCGCCGCGTGGGCTTCGCGGTGTGGGATGAGCATTGGTATGCGGGGCATCACCTGCCCGGCTACAGCCTGCTGTTCGGCCCGCTCGGCGCGCTGCTCGGGCTTCGCACGGTAGGCGTGCTCTCGGTGCTCGCCTCGACGCTCCTGTTCGAGCGCCTGGCGCGCTCGCTCTACGGCGAGGGCGCGAGCTGGGGCGCAGCGATGTTCGGTCTCGCGGCCGTTGGGGACGTGTGGGCGGGGCGGCTGACGTTCGCGCTGGGTGTGGCGTTTGCGCTCGCGGCGGCCCTCGCACTGCGACGCGGACACGCGCTGTGGGCGGCGCCGGTGGCGGCGCTGTGCGCGGC
>JACDGG010000213.1 GCA_013815355.1 Solirubrobacterales bacterium | reverse complement strand
GGGGCGCCGGCCAGCTCCCACACCCGCGCCCGTGCTTGCGCGTGAGCGCCGCGCAGCCGCTCCAGGCCCGCCGGATCGCCGGCGATCCGGTCGATGAGCCGAAACGCCGTCGAGGCCGAGGCGACATCGCCGAACAGCGACCGCTGATCGCCGAGCGCCCCAAGGTTCTGCCAGGCAGTCCCCGCCGTCGCCGAGCATCACCGCGAGGTCACAGATCACGCGGCCCTGATCGTGCCCGCCCTGCCGCTGCTTCAGGCCCGCCAACTCACGCGACAGCGCCCGCGTCAGCCCCGTCTTGTCGGCCACCCGGGCCAGCAAGCTGCTACCCGCGTGGGACACCAGCCCCTCTCCGTCCGGCACGACATCTACCGTGAAACTGCGCCCATCGCGTGTCACCTTCAGGTGATCCTCCCAAGCTCGATTCCAAGGCTTCGACAACCCCAGAATCCCAGCTCAGGCGGACAGTCAAGCGGCCCCGACCACCGGGGCCGCAACTGCTTAATGCAAGGTCCTGGCTAAGCGGTGCTACATTACGAGATGTGACCACTAAGGTGCCCACATGAAGGTCGTGACCGTCCGTGACTTCCGCGATCACGCGACCGAGATGTTTCGCTCCGACGACGTGATCCTCGTCACGCGCGAAGGCACGCCCGCAGGCTTCTTCTTGCCTTGGGACACGCCGGAGCTGCCGGTTGAGGTGCGACGTGAGGTTTTCCTGCGTCTCTCCGAGCAGGTTGGCGAGCAGCTCGCCGGCAAGGGGGTCAGTGAGACTGAGGTCTTGGACGATTTCGCTGCCTCCCGCAGTCGTCGCTGACGCGAACGTCGTCCTCTCGGCACTGATTGGCGGGCGTGCCCGCCTCGTGATCGCATCTCAGCATGGGCCGAAGTGCGTGGCGACGCAGGCCGTCGCCGAGGAGATAGCCCGCCACTTGCCGCGCCTGGCGGCCAAGCGCGGGTTGGATCAAGCGTTGCTGCTCGCTGCCCTTCAGGTCATGCCGATCGCCTGGAAGCCAGCGGCCGATTACGAGGAGCACCGGGAGGAGGCCGAGAAGCGCATCGCAGACCGGGACCCCGACGATTGGCCGACCGTCGCTCTCGCACTCAAGCTCGACCTGCCCGTGTGGTCGCAGGACAAGGACCTCGCGGTCGCTGGCGTCGAGGTCTTCACGACCGGTGAGCTGCTCGACACGCTGCGCGATGCCGGCTAGGTCGCTGCCACGAGTCTCGAAACATCGAAACATGACGATTTGAGGGCATTTCTGAAATGGACGCCGGCGGGCAAAGACTAAACCGTCGAGCACGGGTCGAGGCCTTGCGCCGGGCGCTAGTCGACATGCGATGAGCTGGGGTCGTCAGCCGCCAGCCGCTCCGCTAACCGTCCTGCTTGTATCCAAAGGCTGTGGTTGGGTCCTCGGGCCTCGCGGGGAAGTTGCCCTCGAGCGTCACCAAGAGACGCCGGAGCCACTCTTGGGCACCGACTTCTTCGATGAGCTTTTGGTTGGCCTCGATCCAGAGCTGTTTTGTGACGATCGGTTCGTGCGTGCCCGTTAGATCCGGGTGGATCGAGATGGCATAGATCGGGTTGATCAGCATGGCCGCGACATCGTCCTTGCTCCACACGGCGGTTTCTCACTTATCTAGTGGGATTATAGGCTGGCGCGGGCGAGCTGTCCAGCGCCGTCGTGACGGCGGGAACAGAACGTGGGTTCGAATCCCACCGTCCGGAGCTGACGGGACGACTCCTCGAAACAAGACCAGCCTGGATGCGCATCCGGGAGTTGCACGCCGAACGCTTCCGAACCAGCCCGTAGACTCGGCACATGAGCGCAGTAGCAGCCCTGATCGCACTGGCTGTTGGCTTCGGTGGAGTCTTGTTGGGCGCCGCGCTAACCCGGCGCAACGACCGGCGATCGCGCGCTGACGTGCTTCTAGCAGAAGCGGCAAACGACGCGATTCGTGCGGTTGCCTACGTCGCGATGAGCAACACAACAGACGTCGAGGCTCAGGCTCGCTACGCCTCGGCAGTCTCACGTGTCGCTATGCATGCCACGCCGTCAGTCGTGGCCGCCTGGCGCTCCTTCCAAGACGACGCCACAACCAAGACGGCTGATGGATGTGCGCGAATGGTTGCGGCAGTCCAAGCAACGCGGGCGCAGCTAGGTCACAGCCAAGCATCTGACCACGATCTCAATGTTCTGCTGTTTGGTCCTCGCGGGCCGCATAGCAATCGTGAACGATAGGCGATGGGCACGAACCAGTTCATCGCATCGCTGGTCAGTTCGCTCGCATGGCCCGCAGCTGTGGTCTGCACATTGAGGGCATCACCGTGATGCGAAATCTCGCCGTCCACGGCCCACGGAGCGAGATCACCGTCAAGCAGGCCGAGGAGTACCTAGCCCTCGTGGATAGCGTTCTCTACGCGATGCGCCAGAACATAATGAGTTTCAAGTCACTCCCGACCAAACCGTAAAGCAACATTAGTCGCACAAGCGGCATTCGCAGACGTGACCCGCGGTTATGGTTGACAATCAGGAAGTGGCACCCAGCTATCGACTGCATCGCGGGCGCACCTGCCAGCGAATCCTGACGGCGGTGTGGTCGGACCCGTACTCTGGCCCACCATGAACTTCGAGCACTTGGACCAAGAGGAACTGGTCGCCAGCACGGAAGGCGACGATGTCGTTCACCCGCGGAGTGACAGCATGCATGGAGTAGTCGAACGCCCCGGGGTCATCGATCTCATCAAACGCCCGTGCGTGACGAGCCAATGCTGGGTACTCATACGCATGAATAGAGTTGCCCCCGGCGCGCGACCACTTCGTAGTGAAACTACCGGCTGACTCTGTGGTCACGGCAAAAGCACCCGCATTCTGGAGGTAGTCAAATACCGCCTCGCCTTCGTCGCCCTCGCCGCGTTGAAACTGCTCAATGAACGTAGCACTGTCTTGACGAAGCAGGTCCCGAAGATCGGGGTCGAAGTCTCTAAGGGCCACTCCGCCGTCACGGAGCATCTTCCAACCGGTGCGATACACCACAGGGTTCGGGTCATACATGCCGATGTATACCATGCCCACTTTACGCTCTAGCAACCGTGAGCGCATGGCTGCTTGGGCTCGTTGCGGCGGGTGCATGGCTCCAGTGTGGCGTAAACCTCCGCGCCAGTCAGATCAGCGTCGGCGAGTCTCGCCAGCAGTCCGTACTCGGCATGATCACCGTTACCTGTCTCGCCGCGGAAAGACTCGCCCAGCAGTTCCCCGTCCTTGACGATTACGACTCCTACGTTTGGTGCTGGCGTCGCGCGACTATGCTCGCAGCGCGAGCGACGCGCCACATCCACGGCACGCTCCATCCAGATACGACGACCAGGGTCGGACATCGCACCTCATGGTATCAATGGCGAATGCGTGTGGTCGTCCGTTGCCCACGTCGCACAATCGGCGTTCGGCGACAACGCCGCTTAGTCGGCGTAGTAGCTTCACTGGGAGCCGATCCGCGCGAGCGACCGTCGGCAATGAACGCTAACGGCCGAGACGCGGATTCAACGAACGTCCCCGCCGCGATCCGCTAGTTATCTATTCGGGCCGTTTTGCCGCGTAAGTGATAAAAGCGGCCCTCCTGACGTTTCCGTGGGTGATTTACCGGGGTAGCGGGGGGCAGAGGCCTGCGAGTTTGAGCATCGCGAGTGCGATCAGTGGGCTGGGTGAGTGAAACCCGAACGCTTGTCGGGTGATCAGTCGGATCTGGGTGTTGAGCTGCTCAACGCGGGCGTTCGATCGAACCGTCGACTGCGCGTGATGGCGCGGATCTGGGTGATGTACCGCTGGTGCGGGTGACGCATCCGTTTCATCCGTTGGCCGGTGGGGAGTTCGAGTTCGTCAAGCGCCGCAAGAATTGGCAGCTTGATCGCGTCTACCTGTATGACTGCGAGGGGGAGCTGGTGGTGTTGCCGGCGGAGTGGACCGACGCGGTCGTGGCGGATCCGTTCGTCGTGGTGTCAGCCGGGCGTTTGCCGTTTCACGTTGAGGGTCTGCTCGAGCTGGCGGAGTTGGTGGCCCGGCTCACGCCGGAGCGGCCGCCGCCGGTTCGTGTCAAGCGAACTATGCCGTGACTGTCGAGAGGATTATGCCGCTCTGCCCGCGTCGACGTGGGCCCCAGGTGCTCCCGATCCTGAAGCATTGCTCTGTAGATAAGGCCGGGTGCCGTTGGTGCTGGTCGCCGGTGCGCGGTTCTGTCCGAGGCGTGACGCATAATCTGTTGGACAGTGATCGGAAAGGAGTGGTGATGGCTGGACGGAAACGGGACGGCAAGGAGCGGGAGTTAGCGCGTTCGCGGACGCTGAACCCGCACCCGGAGGCGGTGATCGACGAGGGGTTCGCGTCCTCGGGGTTCTTCGACGCGCGCGATGTGGTGCAGGTGAAGTATGAGATGGTGCGCCGGGTCGAGGCCGAGGGCGCAACGGTCAGCGCCACGGCGGGCGCGTTCGGGTTCTCGCGGCAGTCGTATTACTCGGCGGCGGCTGCGTTGGCCGATGGTGGGCTGGTCGGGCTGGTCCCGGCCAGGCCGGGAC
>JACDGG010000212.1 GCA_013815355.1 Solirubrobacterales bacterium | reverse complement strand
CTCGAGGAGCGCGCGCGCTGCGAGCCGCCGGGCTGGCTGCGTCCGGCGCTCATGCCCGCGAGCGCAAGCTCGCGGTCGAGCCCGAGCTCGCCGATCATCCCGGCCAGTTCGCGCGTCTGGTCGTGGGCGACGAGCGTGAGCCCGACGCCGCTGGCGCCGGCGCGCGCGGTCCTGCCGATCCTGTGCACGTAGTCCTCGCGCGTGGCGGGGATGTCGTAGTTGATCACGTGCGTGATGCCGGCCACGTCGATTCCACGCGCCGCGACGTCGGTCGCCACGAGCGTGTCGACGACCCCGGCCTCGAAGTTCGCAAGCGCGCGCTCGCGCTGTCCCTGGGACTTGTCGCCGTGCATCGCGACGGCCTGCACGCTGCTGGATGCAAGCTTCTTTACGAGGCGATCCGCGCCGCGCTTGGTGCGCACGAAGACGAGCGTCAGACCGCGCTCGGGCTCGTTCAGCTCGGAGACCAGCCGCGCGACCTTGCCGTCGTGGGTGACCGTCGCGAAGCGATGCTCGACATCGCCTTTGCGCTCCTCGGAGTGCGCGTGCTCGTGACGGCGCGGGTTGGAGGTGTAGGCCTTGGCGATACGGCCGACCTCGCCCTCGAGCGTCGCCGAGAAGAGCAGCGTCTGGCGCTCTTTGGCTGTCATCTTCACGATGCGGTCGACGACGGGCTTGAAGCCCATGTCGAGCATCCTGTCGGCCTCGTCGAGCACGAGGATGCGTACGCGCGCCAGCGAGATGTCGCGTCGCTCGATCAGGTCGAGCAGCCTGCCCGGCGTTGCCACGAGGATGTGAGCGCGGCCGGCGAGGCGCGCCTGCTTGACGATCCCGGCGCCGCCGTAGACGGGCGCGATCGAGAGCGCACGGGCGTGGGCGATCGGGCGCATGTCGTCGACGATCTGGATCGCGAGCTCGCGCGTCGGCGCGAGGATCAGCGCCGAGGGGCGCGCGTCGGAGTCGCGCAGGCGCTCCACGACGGGCACGCCGAAGGCGAGCGTCTTGCCCGAGCCGGTCGGCGACTGGGCGAGCACGTCGTGCCCGGCCATGACGTCGGGGATGACCATCTTCTGGACGGCGAACGGCGCTTCGATCCCGCGCTGGGCGAGCTCATTGACGACGACCTCGGACACGCCGAGGTCGGCGAAGGTTGCATGCTTCATGTGTTGGTGCTCCTTCTGGCGGCCTCTTGGCCGCCGCTGCGGATGGAGATTCGACTGACCCCATCCGCGCGCTGAGCGCCAACAAAGACAAAGAACCTCACGGACGACTTCGCCGCCCGTAGGGTGACCGTAGCAGCCTTTTCGCTGCAAACAGCTCTATTCGTAGCGCCGGGGCGAGCCCCAGCTCAGTCGAGATTGGCCATCACGTGCTTGACGATCGTGTAGTCCTCGACGCCGTACATGCTCAGATCCTTGCCGTAGCCGGACTCCTTGAAGCCGCCGTGCGGCATCTCGGAGACGAGTGGGATGTGGTCGTTGATCCATACGCAGCCGAAGCGCAGCGCCCTGGAGACGCGAAGCGCCCGCCCCACGTCACGCGTCCACACCGATGAGGCCAGGCCGTAGCGGGTCGCGTTCGCCCAGGCGATCGCCTCGGCCTCATCGGAGAACTGCTGCACGGTGATGACCGGCCCGAAGATCTCGCGCTGGATCATCTCGTCGTCCTGCTGCAGCCCTGCCACGACGGTCGGCTCGAGGTAGAAGCCCGCCCTGTCGGGAGCGCTACCGCCGGTGAGGATCTCGGCGCCCGCCGGCTTGCGCTCGAGAAAGCCCGCGACCCGCTCGCGCTGTTTGGCGGAGTTCACCGGTCCGAGCGTGGTGTCCGCCGAGAGCGTGTCGCCGATCACGAGGCCCTGGGCCTGCTCGACGAGGCCTGAGACGACATCGTCATAGACCTTGCTCGAGGCCAGCACGCGTGTCGCCGCCGTGCAGTCCTGCCCAGCGTTGTAGTAGCCGGTGCCGGCGATCGTTTCCATCGCCGCCTCGAGGCTGACATCGTCGAAGACGACCACGGGCGCCTTGCCGCCGAGCTCGAGGTGCACCCGCTTGAGCGTCTCGGCCGCGGTGCGCGCGAAGTGCTTGCCCGTATCGACCGAGCCCGTCAGCGCGAGCATGTCGACGTCGGGGTGGTTGATCAGCGCCTCGCCCGTGGGACGCCCGGGGCCCGTGATCACGTTGAGCACTCCCTTGGGGAGGATCTCGGCGGCGAGCTCGGCGAAGCGAATCGTCGTCATCGGAGTGGTCTCTGCCGGCTTCAGCACGACCGTGTTGCCGGCCGCGAGCGCGGGGCCGAATTTCCAGACCGCCATCATCAGCGGGTAGTTCCACGGCGTCACCTGCCCGATCACGCCGATCGCCTCGCGCCGCGTGAAGGAGGTGTAGCCCTCCATGTACTCCCCGGCGGCGCGGCCCTCCAGACATCGCGCCGCGCCCGCGAAGAAGCGCAGGTTGTCCGCCATCACCGGGATCTCGTCGTTCTTGACGTTCTCGATCGGCTTACCGGCGTTCAGCGCCTCCAGGCGCGCCAGCTCCTCGCCGTGCTCCTCGATCAGATCGGCGAGCGCGAGCAGCGCCTGCGCGCGCTGCGCCGGCGTCGTCGTGGACCAGCCGTCGAACGCGCGGCGCGCGGCGCGCACGGCGTGGTCGACCTCCTCGGCGCTCGAGATCGGCGCGCGCGCGATCTCCTCGCCCGTGGCGGGGTTCAGAACCGCTTCGCTCTCGCCGCTGCCTGCGACGGACTCCCCGTCGATGAAGTTCTTGAGCGTCTCTGCTGTGGTGGCCATCTGCTCTCCCCTCCTCTGGGGTCTGGGTCAAAGTTCGTTCCTGGCTGTGGTGCGCGTCTCGGCTGGTGCGACGGTCCTTATTCCTAGGCCCTCGCCGCCGGCAGATCCAGTGCCTCGGCGACGGCGGGATGCGTGATCTGCCCGTCCTGCACGTTGAGTCCCATGCGCAGGCCCTCGTTGCGCTCCAGCGCCTCCTCGACGCCGAGCTCGGCGAGCTCGATCACATACGGCAGCGTGGCGTTCGTGAGCGCATATGTCGATGTGATCGGCACGGCGCCCGGCATGTTCGTCACGCAGTAGTGGGTGATGCCGTCGACCTCGTAGGTGGGGTCTGAGTGCGTCGTGGGCCGTGAGGTCTCAAAGCAGCCGCCCTGGTCGATCGAGACGTCGACGAGCACTGCGTGGGGCTTCATCAGCGTCAGCTGCTCGCGCGTGATGACCCTCGGCGCGCGACCGCCCGGCAGCAGCACCGCGCCGATCACAAGGTCGGCCTGGGGCAGCATCTCCTCGATCGCAAGCGTCGAGGAGTAGACCGTCGAGGCGCGCCCGGCGAAGGCGACTTCGAGGTCGCGCAGGCGGTCGATCGAGCGGTCGAAGGTGAAAACGTCGGCCTGCATGCCGATCGCGATGAACGCGGCGTTCATGCCGACGACGCCGCCGCCGATTACGAGCACCGTCGCGGCGGCCACACCGGGCACTCCGCCGAGCAGGATGCCGCGGCCGCCGAGTGGCTTCTCGAGCATGAAGGCGCCGGCCTGCGTGGCGATCTTGCCCGCGACCTCGCTCATCGGCGCGAGCAGCGGCAGGCGCCCCTCGGCGTCGAGCACGGTCTCATAGGCGATGCAGCGCGCGCCGGAGGCCATCAGCCCGTGTGCGAGGTCGGGCTCGGCCGCAAGGTGCAGGTAGGTGAACAGCGTCTGGCCCTCGCGCAGCAGGCTGACCTCCGAGGCCTGCGGCTCCTTGACCTTGAGCACGAGCTCCGCCTCGGCGAACACACTCTCGGCGTTTGGAACGATACGCGCGCCCTGCGCCTGGAACTGCTCGTCGCTCATCGCGCTGCCCTCACCGCCGCCGGACTGCACGAGCACCTCGTGCCCGCGCGCGCTCAGCTCGCGCACGCCGGCCGGAGTGATCGCGACGCGGTACTCGTCGGTCTTGATCTCGCTGGGAACACCGATTCTCATCTGCTTGCTGCTCCTTCCGGTGATGGGGCCGGACGAGGACGCTCCCAGGAGGAGCCTAGAGATGCACGGCGGCTCATCGAGCAAGCTCCCGTCCGCGCAGGGCAAGCCAGAACTCGATGCGGTCGCGGGCGCTCGAGAAGTCGCGGCCGGTCAGCTGCTCGATGCGGCGGATGCGATAGCGCAGCGTGTGGCGGTGACAGTAGAGCGCCCCCGCAGCCTTCTCCCAGTGCCCGTTGTGCTCGATGAAGACATCGAGCGAGCGCACGAGCTCATCGCCGTAGTCGCCCTCTCCCTGTTCGATCGGCCCGAGCACGCTGCGGCAGTAAGACAACAGCGCCTCGTCATCCTGCAGCGAGAGCAGCAGCTGAAACGCGCCTAGATCCTCGTAGGTGGCGACCTCGGGGCCGTCGCCGTTGCGCAGGCGCACTGCCTCAAGCGCGCAGCGCGCCTCGTGGAAGCTCATGCGCAGCGAGTGTGTGGGTCCGACGCGGCTCGCTGACGCATGCGCCTCGCCGAAGCGCGAGGCGAGCTCCGCGCGGAGCTTGCGCGCGAGCGCGACCGGCTCGAGCGCGCCCGTCGCGCCGCCGCCGTCCTGCGGCGCGTCGATCACCGCGCACAGAAGGCCCGCGCGGATCGCGACGAGGCTCGGGACGCGCCGGCGCTCGAGCATCCGCTCGA
>JACDGG010000211.1 GCA_013815355.1 Solirubrobacterales bacterium | reverse complement strand
CCGCGGGCCTCGAGCGCCTCGGCGGCCCCGGCACGCGTGTGCTGATCGCGGGCTCGGCCCGGCGCCGCGCGGACAGCGTCAAGGACATCGACCTGATCGCCGTAACCACCCGCCCGACCACACTTGCCAAGGGACTCGCGCGCCTGCCCGAGATCGAGTCCGTCTCCTCCTCCGGCAAGGCCGGAGCGCGGGCGCGCACGCACTCGGGCGCCTCCGTCGAGCTGCGCATCGCAAAGCCCGCGCAGCTCGGCAACCTGCTGCAGCACTTCACCGGCTCGGGCGAGCACAACGCCGCGCTGCGCGAAGCCGCCGTGCGCAAGGGGCTGCACGTCTCCGAGTACGGCATCCTCGACGACGCCACCGGCCTCACCGTGACCCACGCCTTCGAGCCCGAGGTCTATGCGCGCCTCGGCATGGACTACATCGAGCCCGAGCTGCGCGAGAACCGAGGCGAGCTGGAGGCCGCCCGCAAGGGCGAGCTGCCCGAGCTCGTCACGCTCGAGGACATTCGCGGCGATCTGCACAGCCACACGATCGCCTCCGACGGGCACAACACGATCGAGGAGATGGCGCGCGCGGCGCTCGAGCTCGGCTACGAGTACCTGGCGATCACCGACCACTCCGCCAGCCACGGCTTCGGCAACGACGTGTCCCCCGATCAGCTGCTGCGCCAAATCGAGCTCGTCCACGAGGCCAACGCTCGCATCGAGGGCATCGAGCTGCTCGCCGGCAGCGAGGTCAACATCCTCCCCGACGGCTCACTCGACTACGACGACGAGCTGCTCGCCCAGCTCGACTGGGTGATCGCGAGCGTCCACACCTCCTTTGCGATGGGCGAAGAGGCCATGACCGAGCGCATGATCGCGGCCGTCGAGCATCCGCTCGTGGGCGCGATCGGCCACCCCACCGGGCGCCTGATCGAGCGTCGCGCCCCCTACGCCGTCGACCTCGACGCCGTCTACGCCGCCGCGGCGCGCGCCGGGACGATGCTCGAGATCAACGCCAACCCCGACCGTCGCGACCTCTCCGACATCCATGCCCGCGCCGCCGCGCGCGCCGGCGTGATGATCCTGATCGACTCCGACGCGCACCGCATCGCCACCCTGCAGAACATGCGCTGGGGCGTGGCCACCGCGCGGCGCGCCTGGCTCAGCCCCGCGCAGATCGCGAACACGCGGCCGCTCGCGGAGCTGCGCGCGCTGATGAAGTGCAAGCGTCCCGATCGAGGGACGTGACGTCCGCGACCGCCCTCATGCCAGCAGCCTGTTGAGCAGCTCGGCCGCGAGCGCATCGACCGAGCCCTGGCTGAACGGCACAAGCGCGGCCCGGGCGCCCTCGGCGTAGCCGTCCAGCGGTTCGGTGAGCCCCGTGCGCAGCGAGCTCGCGAGATCCTCGCCCACGAGGCGCTCGTCGAGTGCTCGCGCGATCGGCAGCGCCGCATAGGGCCCGGGCGCAGGTGTAGTCACGAGCTGACAGCCGTCCGCGAGCGCCTCCAGCTGCGCGATGCCGTAATCCTCGCGCCGGGGAGCGCAGACGAACGTGCGCGCGCGCCGCAGCAGCGCGCGGTACTCCTCATGAGGCAGCGGGCCGACCACGCGCACGCCCGCCCCGCCGGCCGCTAGGCCGGCCTTCATCAACTCATCCTCGCCAACGCCCGCCACGACGAGCTCTCCCTGCCCACCGCCCGCGTCCGCCGACACCGCCCGCCAGGCGTCGAGCACGCGGTCCAGGCCCTTCTTGAGCGGGTTGGCCGCGTAGGTGATCGCCGCGATGTCCCGCTCGCGCCCCGCCGGCCCGGAAGACTCGACGGCGACCGGCAGTACGAGGGCGCGATCCCCGCGCCAAGAGCCGGCCGGCAGCTCCGCCAGCGCACCCTCGCTCCAGGGGAGCAGCAGCGGCGCCTCGCCCAGCCGGCGCCGCTCCAGCGGACGCTGCCAGAGGCCGTGGTGGCCTGGGCGGTTGCCCACCGAGGGCGCATCGAAGCGGATCGCTCCCCGCCTCGGCCACAGCAGCGCCGCCGTCGTACTCGAGTAGACGATCGCCCGCGGCTCGTGCCGGGCGATCGCCTGCCGAGCCGCCCTCCGCGCCGCGCGCGCCCAACCGAGGTCCGTCAGCATCAGCGTGCGCGTCGGCTTCGGCGGGGCAGCGCGTGCGACCTCCACGCTCGCCCCCGCTCGCGTGAGCGCTCCGGCGAGCTGCTCGTCGGCGATCCGCAGACCCTGCGTGGAGCCGAGCGAGACGATCAGCACGTCCACCGGCAGAGCCGGAGGCATCTCAGGTCACGGCGCCGTTGACGCGCTCCGGACGCGATGCGGCGAAGCCGGGCGTGCGCACCAGCGACATCGGGCGGATCGGAGAGGTGCGCTGCACGTAGAACGCGGCTCCGTCGCGCTCCTCGATCGCCTCCACCGCCGCGTCCTGGCGGCGCCACGCGAGCGCCCAGATGATCGCGAAGCCCGCCGCGATCCCCGGGATCTGCGGCGCCAGGAACGCAAGGCCTCCGGACAGCAGCGTGAACAGCAAAAGCGGCCACAGGCGGTTGACGAGGATCGCGCTCGGATGGTGCTCGGGCAGAGAGGTGCTCGCGCGCGCGCTCGCCAGCAGGCGTGCGATCGGCGGGTTCGTCTGCGCGCGACGGCCCAGGCGCAGGCCCAAGATCGTCGCGATCACCCACCAGCCGACCGCGATCGGCACGAGGTAGCTGTTGTTTTCAGAGCTCGCGGCCGAGGCCAGCACGGTGACCGTCGCAAGCGCCGTGGCCGCGCCCGCGCTCAGCAGCACCGTCGTCCTGAGGAAGTCCACGAAGCGCACGGAGTTAGAGCAGCGCCTCGAGCAGCCCGCGCACGCCACCCGGCCCATCGACGGCGAGATCCGCCTCGCGCGCCAGCTCGGGCGGCGCTTCATCGGAGCTGACCGCCACGCACAGCGCGCTCGCGAGCTCGCCCTGCTCGACCAGCTCGCGCAGACCGCGGAACGCGTCGAGGTCAGTCGTGTCATCGCCCACGTACAGCGCCGCTCGCGCCGGGCCGCCGTGCAGCAGCGCCGCGATACCGAGCCCCTTGTCGAGCATCACCGGCGGGCGCACCTCGAGCACCTTGCGGCCCCAGTGCACCGCCAGACCCTCCCGCTCGGCCGCTTCGGCGATCTCGCGCACCGCGGCCGCGGCCTCCTCTTCATCGGGCGCGCCGCGCCAGTGGAAGCCCGCGATCGCGTCCTTGTCCTCGCTGCGCACACGCAGCCGCTGGTGATCGGCCGTATACACACGCGCCGCGAACTCCTTCACGCGCGCCGTCCACGCCGCCAGCTCGCCGTCGATCTCCGGGCGCGTCGCGCCCGGACGCAGCAGTTCGCCGCCGTGGTTGCCCACGTAGGCGATCGTGCCGATCGCCACAATCTGGCGGGCCGTGCCGGCGCGCCGTCCGCTCACGCAGCCCACGACCTCATAGCGCCGGGCGATCTCGATCAAAAGCGTCCGCGTCGCCTCGGGCACGTGCGCGTCCGCAGCGTGACGCACGATCGGCGCGAGCGTGCCGTCGATATCGAGCAGGATGGCGGCATGAGCTGGGTCGCTTCGGATCGGCTCGAGCGCCTCCACGAGCGTTGCAGCGGGGGACACGCGCTCTAGTATGCCGCGCATGGAGGCTCGCCCGTCCGTTCGCACGCGTGCTTGCTGAGCACTCTTCCAACCGCTCGCTGAAGCTCGCCGCGATCGGCACGCTCGCGGGCCTCTTCAGCGGCCTCTTCGGCGTCGGCGGCGGCAGCGTGATCGTGCCTCTGCTGGTGCTCTGGCTGGGCTATGAGGAGCGCGGCGCGACCGCCACATCGCTCGCCGCGATCGTGTTCATCGCCGCCTTCGCCGCCGCCGTGCAGGGTCTCTACGGCAACGTCGATCTGCGCGACGCGCTGCTCGTCGGCGTGCCGGCCATCGCGGGTGTGCTGCTCGGCACCTGGCTTCAGCAGCGCCTTCACGCGCGCGTGATCTCACTCGCCTTCGCAGCCGTGCTGATCGCCAGCGCCGCCGAGCTCGTGCTGCGGTGATCGGCGCGATCCTGATCGGTCTCGCCGCGGGCGTCGTCGCGGGCCTGCTGGGCGTCGGCGGCGGCGTGCTGTTCGTGCCCGGCCTCGTCTTCTTCCTCGGCCTCGGTCAGCATCAGGCCGAGGCGACCTCGCTGCTGGCGATCGTTCCCGTCGCGCTCGTCGGCACCTACCGCCAGGACCGCTACGGCAACGTCCGCCGCTCCGATGCGCTGCTGCTCGGGCTGCTCTCCGTAGCGGGCGCCGCCGCCGGCGTGGCCCTCGCCAACGCGCTCTCCGGCGCCTTCCTGCGCGACGCCTTCGCCGCGCTGATGGTGCTCGTCGCCGCGCAACTGGTAAGGCGCACGCTGCGCGGCTAGACTCCAGAGAGACATGGGACTGGACAACCCACTCCACATCGCCTTCCTCGTGGTGATCCTGCTGCTCGTCTTCGGAGCCCGGCGCCTACCGGAGATCGGGCGCTCGCTCGGCAGTGGGATGCGCGAGTTCAAGGACTCGATCACCAGCGATAGCAAAGAGGCGGCCCAGCCAACCCTCAGCCAGGCCCCCGCGCCCCCGCCGCCCGCCGCCTCGGCGCAGCAGGCCGCCGAGGCGTTCGGCACGCCCGCGCCCGAGCAGGCTCCCGC
>JACDGG010000031.1:0-20000 GCA_013815355.1 Solirubrobacterales bacterium | reverse complement strand
GTTGAACACATAGACCGGGCGAAGACAAGCGGGGGAAGTGAAACATCTCAGTACCCCGAGGAAAGAAAATCAACAGAGACTCCCTGAGTAGTGGCGAGCGAAAGGGGATCAGCCCAAACCCGGCAGATGTAAGCAGACACGCGTTGTCTGCCGGGGGTTGTAGGGCGCCTGTTCCGAACCGTGTCTGGCTCGGCAGGAGTTACAAAATCGTGTGGTAGTCGAAGCGCGTGGAACCGCGCACCATAGAGGGCAATCGTCCCGTAGACGAAACTGCACGATCTCCTGTCAGGCGTTCCTGAGTAAGTCCGCACCCGTGAAACGCGGACTGAACCTGGGGGGACCACCCTCCAAGGCTAAGTACTCCTTGGTGACCGATAGCGGACTAGTACCGTGAGGGAAAGGTGAAAAGTACCCCGGAAGGGGAGTGAAATAGTACCTGAAACCGCGCGCCTACAAGCGGTGGGAGCAGACTAGATCTGTGACCGCGTGCTTTTTGCATAACGAGCCGGCGAGTTACTCGTCTGCGGCAAGGTTAAGCGATGAGCGGAGCCGTAGCGAAAGCGAGTCCTAATAGGGCGACATAGTCGTAGGCGGTATACCCGAAACTGAGCGAGCTACCCATGGGCAGGCTGAAGCGGGGGTAAGACCTCGTGGAGGGCCGAACCGACCTAGGTTGAAAACTGGGCGGATGACCTGTGGGTCGGAGTGAAAGGCTAATCAAGCTCAGTGATATCTGGTTCTCTCCGAAATATATTTAGGTATAGCCTCGGATAAATTGCGTGTTGGCCGTAGAGCACTGTTTGGATTAGGGGCCCTACCAGGTTACCGACTTCAGGCAAACTCCGAAGACCAATCACGTTTACTCCGGGAGTCAGTTGCTGGGGGATAAACTTCAGCGTCAAAAGGGAAACAGCCCAGACCGCCAGCTAAGGTCCCTAAGTGCTAGCTAAGTGGGAAACGATGTTCGAGTGCATAGACAACCAGGAGGTTGGCTTAGAGGCAGCCATCCTTGAAAGAGTGCGTAACAGCTCACTGGTCAAGTGTTCGAGCGCGGACAATGTAACGGGGCTCAAGCTAGTCACCGAAGCTGCGGGTGTGTGAGACCTTCGGGTCGATCACGCGGTAGGAGAGCGTTCCCATGCCAGTAAAGCGGCGGCGTAAGCCAGCCGTGGAGGCATGGGAAGTGAGAATGCCGGCATAAGTAACGAAAGAGGGGTGAGAATCCCCTCCACCGATTGCCTAAGGATTCCTGAGTAAAGTTCGTCTGCTCAGGGTTAGTCGGGACCTAAGGCGAGGCCGAAAGGCGTAGTCGATGGCCAACAGGTTGATATTCCTGTACCACGTCGCTTCCGTTTGACCGATGGGGGGACGAGGAAGGCTAGGGGAACCCAGGCGATGGTTGTCCTGGGGTAAGCATGTAGGGGTGGCCCATGTTAAATGCGGGGCCGCATAACCTGAGGTGCGATGCCAGCTGGCGTTAAGCCGGCGAGTCCCTGACGCCATACCTCCAAGAAAATCCTCTAGGGAGGAAGCGCGTGCCCGTACCAAAACCGACACAGGTAGGCAAGTAGAGAATACTAAGGTGATCGAGATAACCCTCGTTAAGGAACTCGGCAAAATCGCCCCGTAACTTCGGGATAAGGGGCGCCCCAGTAGGGTGAAGCTCTTCGCGAGTGGAGCCCGAGAGGGCCGCAGTGAATTGGCTGAAGCGACTGTTTACCAAAAACACAGGTCTCTGCTAAGTCGAAAGACGACGTATAGGGGCTGACGCCTGCCCGGTGCCGGAAGGTTACGTGGAGTTGTCAGGACTTCGGTTCGAAGCAGCGAAGCTAAGCCCCGGTAAACGGCGGCCGTAACTATAACGGTTAGTAATATGGCCGTTATAAAATTCAGCTATATGCTGGAACATCCGAGTATCCCGCACTACGAGTTCCGTCCTAAGTGGGCGGTACCGTAATAACGTGACGGGTGCGGACAATCAGCAGGAAAGACTGTGGAGCTTTATTGCTCGACAGAATCCTCAGAGGCCATACGCTGAACGCGTCCGGTTGACCGGACGTGAAGATATGGTCCGACCTTCACGGCGACGTGGAGAGCTAGGCGGAACAAGAAACGACCTAGCCGTTCCGATGCTTAGGAACGTAACAAAAGTGCCTAAGGTAGCGAAATTCCTTGTCGGGTAAGCACCAACACTTGCCCCGCCATCTCGCGAGAGATGGTCGAGAACCGGCTCATATCGGGGAAACCCTCCCTGCCACAGTGGCAGCGGGCAATCCCGAGGGAAGTCCTAGTGCCCCCCTAACGACTGATCCGAAAGGAGAGGCGTGTCACGCTTCGGAGAGTCCGAAAATCTATGTGACATGCAATACGCCGGCCCTCATCGCAAGACAAGGCGCCAATGGAGTAGCAGTGCCGCTGGATCCCTGGTACGTCACAGGTCTCGCGGATGGTGAGGGATGCTTCTGCATCTCCTTTGCCATCCGTGCGAAGCTGCGAACAGGCCTCGAGGTGAGGCCGTCGTTTTCGCTCTCGCTCAACGAGAAGGACCTAGGGCTGCTGGAGGATCTGCAAGCGTTCTTCGGATGCGGATGGATCCGCGAGTCAAAGGGAGACCGCACCTTCAAGTATGAGGTGCGATCGATCGGAGATCTCACGGGTGTCGTCGTGCCGCACTTCGAACGTTTCCCCTTGCGGGGATACAAGGCGAGGAGCTGTGCAGGCTTCTCGCACGTATGCCGGATGGTCGAACAAGGAGACCATCTGCAGCGCGTCGGTTTGCGAGAGATCGTGGGTGTCGCCTACCAGACGAGTCTGGGAAAGCGGCGCCACTCGGAAGCCGCGCTCCTAAAGGTGCTTGATGAGGTGAAGGGATAGTCTGCGCTCTCGGATAACGAGAGAATACGTGAAGTTCCGACCTGCACGAATGGCGTAACGACTTCAGCGCTGTCTCAACGAGGAGCTCGGTGAAATTGCAGTCTCGGTGAAGATGCCGAGTACCCGCGGCTAGACGGAAAGACCCCGTGAACCTTTACTACAACTTGGTATTGGAGTTCGGTGCATTTCGCTCAGGATAGGTGGGAGGCTTTGAAGCATCGGTTGCGGCCGGTGTGGAGCCAACCTTGAGATACCACCCTTGGTGTATTGGATTTCTAACAGCGCGCCGTGAATCCGGGCGCTGGACAGTTCCAGGCGGGTAGTTTGACTGGGGCGGTCGCCTCCCAAAATGTAACGGAGGCGCACAAAGGTTCCCTCATCACGGTTGGAAATCGTGTGTAGAGCGTAAAGGTATTAAGGGAGCTTGACTGCGAGACTGACAAGTCGAGCAGGTGCGAAAGCAGGTCTTAGTGATCCGGCGGTAGCAAGTGGAAGTGCCGTCGCTCAACGGATAAAAGGTACTCCGGGGATAACAGGCTTATCGGGCCCAAGAGTCCACATCGACGGCCCGGTTTGGCACCTCGATGTCGGCTCGTCGCATCCTGGGGGTGGAGTTGCTCCCAAGGGTTGGGCTGTTCGCCCATTAAAGCGGTACGCGAGCTGGGTTCAGAACGTCGTGAGACAGTTCGGTCCCTATCTGCCGTGGGCGTTGGAGAGTTGAGAGGATTTGTCCCTAGTACGAGAGGACCGGGATGAACGCACCTCTGGTGTATCTGTTGTCCTGCCAAGGGCATAGCAGGCTAGCTACGTGTGGATCGGATAACCGCTGAAAGCATCTAAGCGGGAAGCCGGCCTCAAGATGAACTCTCCCATCCCCTAGAGGGAGTAAGACCCCTGGTAGACCACCAGGTTGATAGGCCAGATCTGGAAGGACGGCAACGTCTGTAGGAGACTGGTACTAATGGGTCGAGGGCTTGACGGATTTTTTGATACTCGCTGTGGCGGCTGTGCAGTTTTGAAGGACCGGGAGACGCGTGGTCTCTCATCCTTTTCCGGTGGCTTTAGCGAGGGGGAAACACCTCTTCCCATTCCGAACAGAGCAGTTAAGCCCCTCAGCGCCGATGGTACTTGGCCCGCAAGGGCCTGGGAGAGTAGGACGCCGCCGGTTTATTTGAATGACATGGGCCGCCCGTTGGGCGGCCCATCGTCGTTTGGCGTTCTGGTGCCGTTTCGCCGGCCCCGGCGCCGTTTTGGCCGCAGGCTGATGAGGTCGCGTGAGGCGAGCCGGTCAGCCAGGCAAGGTCACGCTGCCGTCGGCTGCGACATCCCAGAGCGGGTTGTGCGCGACCTCCCAGGGATGCGCGTCGGGGTCCAGGAAAACCCCGGAGTAGCCTCCCCAGAACGTCGCCGACGGCGGCCGCGTGACCCTCGCTCCCGCCGACTCGGCCTCGGCGATCGTCTCGTCGACCTCCGCGGGCGAGCGCACGTTGTAGGCCAGCGTCACCCCTCCAAAGCCGCTGCCGAGGGTCACGCCGCTGTCCTTCGCGAGGCTCTCGCGGTCCCACAGCGAAAGGACCATGCCTCCGAGCTGAAAGAAGATCACGTCGAACTCGGCCGGAGTATTGCTCCTCCAGCCGAGGCGTTCGTAGAAGGCGCGTGCGCGCGCGAGGTCTGAGACCCCAAGCGTTATGAGGCTCAATCGCTGCTGCATGTCTCCTCCTCGATGTGGTTGGACAACGGGCGGCGGCGCCCGTCCGCGCCATCGGCCCGGACCAAGGGTAGAGCTCGCTCAGCCGGCGGGCGCGACCGGCGGTGCGCTGGCATCGGCTTCGCCGCGTTCGCGCTCGATCTGGCGCTGGGGCCGCACGCGGCCCACGGGGTGCGCCGGCGGCTCGAGGGGAGAGAGGCACAAGTGCACCGCGGGCGCAGGCTGGCCAGGACGGCGGCGGGCGCGGCGTGCAGCCGCGGCCCGCCCCTGCAGCGGCGCTCGATGCGGATGATCCACCTCGGTACGCTCTTCCCGGCCGACCTCCCAGTCGACACCGTAGTCGTCCTCGAGCAACAGGAATGAGCGGACGAGGCCAAGCGCATCGAGCGCTCGCTGCCCCAGCGTTGATGTTCGTGAGGAGAACATGTGTTCGTAACGTAGGAGCGGTGGCGGACGGAACGCATACGAACGTGTGTACGCGCCGCGCGCTCGAGCACGATTTCGCTCTGCAGAGCCGTTGGGAGGCCGCCCGTCTGCAACGAGACTTGCATCCTGGCGCACGTCGCACATCCATCGAGAGCCTCTGATTGCCTCAGAAGCAGGGCGATCGGCGATCGGCTCGAACTTGAATGAGGAGATGGCTGTTACGCTAGCCAAGCGCCACTATGGCGGGCCGATTCTGGGCCGCAGGGGGCGCCCCCCGCTCATGGAGAAGTTCGTCATCGAAGGCGGCGTTCCGCTCTCCGGCACGATGGTCCCGGCCGGGAACAAGAACGCGGCGCTGCCCATCCTTGCTGCCAGCATCCTCACCGAGGACGAGGTGGTGGTATGCAACGTGCCGAGAATTCGTGACGTCGAGGCGATGCTCGAGATTCTGCGCGCGATCGGTGTGCGCGTCGGCTGGCGAGGGCCCAACGAGCTCGCGCTCTGCGCCGCCGACGTCAGCGAGGTCACGCTCGAGCCCGAGCTGGCCGAGCTGATCCGCGCCTCCTTCCTGCTTGCCGGGCCGCTGCTCGCACGCTTCCACCGCGCCGTGATGCCCCCGCCGGGCGGCGACGTGATCGGCCGGCGGCGCTTGGACCCGCACCTCGACGCCTTCCGCGCGATGGGCGCCGTCGCGGAGTGCGGCCGGGACATCGTGCTCACCGCCCCGAAAGGCCTGCGCCCGACCGATGTGTTCATGGACGAGCCATCCGTGATGGCCAGCGAGAACGCGCTGATGGCCGCCGCGCTCACGCCCGGCACGACCGTGATCGGCAACGCCGCCTGCGAGCCCCACGTCCAGGATCTCGCGCGCATGCTCGTGAAGATGGGCGCCGACATCCACGGCATTGGCTCGAACCTCATCACCGTCAACGGCGCCGCACGCCTGCACGGCTGCGAGCACCGCGTCGCTCCCGACCACATCGAGATCGGCAGCTTCATGGCGCTCGCTGGCGTCACCGGCGGCGAGCTGCGCATCAAGGACACCGTGCCCGGCGATCTGCGCATGATCCGTCTCGTGTTCGAGCGCGTCGGGCTGCGCTCCGAGCTCGACGGGAACGACGTGCTCGTGCCAGGCGGCCAGCGACTCGTCGTGCAGGCCGACGTGGGGGAGTACAAGAGCAAGATCCAGGACGGCCCGTGGCCCGCGTTCCCCGCGGATCTGACCTCGATCGCGGTGGCGCTCGCCACGCAGGCCGAGGGCTCGATCCTCGTGCACGAGTGGATGTTCGAGAACCGCCTGATCTTCACCGACAAGCTGATCCTGATGGGCGCCGACATCGTCATGTGCGATCCCCATCGCGCAATCATCACCGGACCGCGCCGCCTGCGCGGAGCGCGCGTGGAGTCGCCCGACATTCGCGCCGGCATGGCGATGCTGCTCGCCGCGCTCTGCGCCGAGGGTCGCTCGGAGATCGGCAACATCCGTCAGATCGACCGTGGCTATGAGCGCATCGACGAGCGCCTGCGCGAGCTGGGCGCACGCATCGAGCGGGTGGCCACGGAGCCCGTACACGCGTAGTCTCGGGTCTTCATGATCCACTCGATCCCCAGCGGCACCCGCGACGTGCTGCCCGACGAGACGCGCGAGGTGCGCGCGATCACCGACACGCTGCGTGGCGTCTTCGAGCGCCACGGCTACGGCGAGCTCTACACGCCGGCGCTGGAGTACGAGTCCGTGCTCGCCCGCTCCGATATGGCCGAAGCCCAGCCCGCCTACCGCGTCTTTGACGAGTCCGGTGCCGTGCTCGTGCTGCGCTCGGACATGACCGTGCCGATCGCGCGCGTCGTCGCCACGCGCTACCCGACCGCGGAGCCGCCCCTGCGCTTCTGTTACTTCGCGCACTGCTATCGCGGCGTGCAACCTCAGCGCGGACACCCGCGCGAGCTGCTCCAGGCCGGAATCGAGCTGATCGGCGCGCCCGCCCCGCAGGGCACCGCGGAGGCCATCACGCTGCTCTGCCATGCGCTCGACGCCGTCGAGCTGAAGGACTACCGCGTCGGTCTCGGCGACGCCTCGCTGTTCCCCGCGCTGATGGCCAGCCTGAACGTTCCCGAGGATGCCAAGCACGCGCTGCTCGAGCGGCTCGTCTCGCGCGACTTCGTCGGCCTGCAGGCCGCGCTCGCAGACTCCGGCATCGGCGGCGAGGCCGCAGCACTGCTGCTCGACGTGCCCCAGCGCCGCGGCGGGCCCGAGGTGCTGAGCGACATCCCGACCGCCGCGCACGCGTCCGCGATGGGCCTGCGCGACGTGCACGAGCTGCTCGAGCCCGCCGTCGCCGAGCGCGTGATCTTCGATCTTGGCCTGGTGCGAAACATCGGCTACTACACCGGCGCCGTCTTTGACGTCTATGACCCGGAGCTGGGCGCGCCGATCGGCGGCGGCGGGCGCTACGACGAGCTGCTCGGCCGCTTTGGGCGCTCGCTGCCGGCTGTCGGCTTCGCGCTGAAGGTCGACCGCCTGCACATCGCGCTCGCCGGCGAGCAGCGCGGCACGGGCGCGCTGTTGCTCAACGGCGCTGCAAACCCGACCACCGCGCGCGGGGAGGAATGAAGCGACCATGCCTCCCATAAACGGCCTCACCATCGCAGTGCCGCGCGGCTCGCTCTTCAGCGGCACGCTCGATCTGCTCGCCGGTCTCGGCCTCGATACCGAGGAGCTCCGCTCCAACGACCGCAAGCTGCTCTTCGAGGATGTCGGCGTGATCACGATGCGGCCCTCCGATGTGCCCACCTATGTCGAGGCCGGCGCCGCCGATCTCGGTGTCACGGGCAAGGACGTGCTGCTCGAGCAGGCCGCTCAGGTGCCGGGCGAGGGGGGCCGCGAGGTCTATGAGCTGCTCGACCTCGGCTTCGGGCGCTGCACGATGGTGCTCGCGAGCAAGGCCGGACCCGACCCCGCGCACGAGGCGCTGCGGCGCCTGGGCGTGATGCGGGTGGCCACGAAGTATCCGCGCATCGCCGCACGGCATCTCGAGGAGACCGGCCGTCAGGCGGAGATCGTCGAGGTCAAGGGCTCCGTCGAGCTTGCCCCGCTGACGGGCATGGTCGAGGCGATCGTCGACCTCACCGCCACCGGTACCACGCTGCGCGAGAACAACCTGATCGTGCGCGAGGAGATCGTCGTGTGCACCGCCCGCCTGATCGCCAACCCCGTCTCGCACAAGCTGAAGGCTGCGCAGATCGACGATCTGCTCGGGCGCCTGCGAGCGGCACCTGCCTCCGTCGGAGGTTGACGTGCGCCTAGAGCGTCTCGACGCCGAGCGCGTGGCGGTACTGGGCGGACCCGCGGCAGCCGCGGCCGAGGTCCGCTCGCTCGTCGCCGGCGGCGCCTCCGTCGCCGAGGAGGTACGCGTGATCCTCGAGGGCGTCCGCACCGGCGGGGAGCAGGCGCTGATCGACTACGTGCGCCGCTTCGACACCGGCGGGCAGGAGCCCAGGCCGATGCGCGTCAGCGCCGAGGAGCTCGACGAGGCGATCACGCAGTTGCCACTCGAGCTCGTCGCGGGGCTGCAGGTGGCGATCGCCAATGTCGCGAGCGTCGCCGAGGCGGGCGTCGGTGGCGATCGTCGCGTCTCACTCGCGCAGGGTCAGCAGATCACGCTGCGCGAGATCCCCGTCTCCTCGGCCGCCGTCTATGTCCCCGGCGGCCGCGCCCCCTATCCGAGCACCGTCGTGATGGGCGTCGTCACCGCGCGCGCCGCGGGCGTGATCGAAGTCGCGGTGTGCTCGCCGCCCGGCCGCGATGGGCAGATCGACCCGGCGATCCTCGGCACCTGCCGCCTCTGCGGCGTCGAGCGCGTTTACCGCATGGGTGGCGCGCACGCGATCGCCGCGCTCGCTCATGGCACAGACACCGTCGACCCGGTCGATGTGATCGTCGGCCCCGGCAACCTCTACGTGCAGGAGGCCAAGCACCAGCTCTCCGCGAGCGTCGGCATCGACGGCTTCGCGGGCCCCAGTGACCTGCTCGTGGCGCTCGGTGGCGAGGTGGGCGAGCACGAGCTGAAGCTGGCCGCGCTGGACATGCTCGCCCAGGGCGAGCACGGCGAGGGCAGTCTCGTTGTGGCCGTTTCGTCCAGCGGTGCCGTGTGCGACGCGCTGGCGATGCTGCTCGAGCGGCTCGTGCTCGAGCGAGCGACGGTGGGGGAGGCGAGCTTTGCGATTATTGAGATGGAGGATGCGCGCTCAGTGGTCGACTTCGCGAACGCGTTTGCCGCCGAGCACCTGCAGCTCATCGGCGCCGAGCTCGAGGCGCTCGCTCACACGATCCGCTCGGCGGGCTGCCTGTTCGTCGGCTCCGCCAGTGCTACAGCCTTTGGGGACTATCTGGTCGGCTCCAATCATGTGTTGCCCACGGCCGGCGCCGCCCGCTTCGCCTCGGCGCTCTCGCCGCGCCACTTTCGCCGCACGATGGCCGAGGTGCGGGTGGGAGACGCCGCTGCAAAGCTCGCCGCCGCGGGTGCGCCGATCGCGCGCGCCGAGGGCTTTGAGGTGCACGCGGAATCGATGGAGGCGCGAGTAGTGGAGAATCCAGGGCAATGAGCCGCACCGCCACCATCGAGCGCCGTACCGGCGAGACCGACGTGCGCCTGACGCTGGGCCTCGAAGGCAGCGGCGCCGGCACGCGTGAGACCGGCGTCGGCTTCCTCGACCACATGCTCGACCTGCTCGCGCGTCACGGGCGTATCGACCTCGACGTGAACGTCAGCGGCGATCTGCAGACCGGCGCGCACCACACCGCCGAGGACACCGCGATCGTGCTCGGCCAGGCGCTTGACCGGGCGCTCGGCGAGCGCGCCGGAATCGTTCGCTACGGCGCTGCCAGCGTGCCGATGGACGAGGCGCGCGCGAGCTGTGAGATCGACATCTCCGGGCGGCCCTTCACACTGTTCGAGGCCGAGCTGCCAGCGGGCGCCACCGGCGGCTTCGAGCACGAGCTGACCGAGGAGTTCTTCCGCGCGCTGGCCAACAGCGCGAAGCTCACGCTGCACCTGCGCATCGAAACCGGCAGCAACGCCCACCATATGATCGAGGCCGCCTTCAAGGCCTTCGCCCGCGCGCTGCGCGCGGCCGTCGCGATCGACCCCACCGAGACCGGTGTGCCGAGCACGAAGGGGACGCTGAGCGCATGAGCCCGCTGCTCGATACACCCGTGGAGATTGCGATCGTCGACTACGGCATGGGCAACCGGCGCTCCGTCGAGAAGGCCCTCGAGCACATCGGCGCGCGCGCGAGCATCACCAGCGATCATGATCAGCTGCGCGCCGCCGCGGGCCTCGTGCTCCCCGGCGTCGGCTCCTTCCCGCGCGCGATGGAGAACCTGCGCGAGCTCGGCCTCGATGAGCTCCTCCGCGAGCGCGTCGCCTCGGGCACGCCCGTGCTGGGCATCTGCCTCGGCCTGCAGCTCGCTTTCGACTCCTCCACCGAGCGTGGCGGTGCCGCGGGCCTCGGGATCGTTCCCGGTGAGGTGCACGCGCTACAGGCCGGCGCTCTGAAGCTCCCGCACATTGGCTGGAACGAGGTGCGCCTCACGCGCTCGGACTCGCCGCTCTTGGAGTCGCTGCCCGACCGCTGCGCCTTCTACCACGTGCACTCCTTCGCGCCCGTCCCTGCCGATCGGTGCGACATCCTCGCCGAGGCCGAGTACGGCGCGCCCTTCGTGACAATCGTGCAGCGCGGCAGCTTCTATGGCGTCCAGTTTCACCCCGAGAAGTCCTCTGCCGCCGGGCTGCGCCTGCTCGCCAACTTCGCAGGGCTCTGCCTCGCCGCCGCACCGGTCCCAGGGTGAAGCTCTACCCCGCGATCGACATCCTCGCCGGCAACGCCGTGCGACTCGTAAAGGGCGACTTCGACGCCAAGAAGGTCTACGACGCGGACCCCGTCGCGGCCGCACGCGCGTGGGTGAGCGCCGGCGCCGAGCAGCTGCACGTCGTCGACCTCGACGGTGCGCGCGACGGCGAGCCCGCGAACATCGAGACGCTGCGGCGCATCGCCGCCGAGCTGGAGGTCCCCGTGCAGTACGGAGGCGGCCTGCGCAGCGCCGCGGCCGTCGCGGATGCGCTCGCGGCGGGCGCCGCGCGCGTGATCATCGGCACCGCTGCCTTCACCGACCCCGCGATGCTGGCCGAGGTGCTCGCCACGCAGGACCCCGAGCGGATCGTCGTCGGCGTCGATGTGCGTGGCGGCTACGTCGCCACGCACGGCTGGCTGAACACGAGCGATGCTCCCGCCCGCGAGGCGTTCGCTCGGCTGCGCGAGCAGGGCGTGCGCCACTTCGTCTTCACGAACATCGACCACGACGGCATGCTCGACGGCGCCAACCGCGAGGAGGTGATCTGGGTCGCCAACGCCACCGGCGAGGGCAGCCTGATCTTCTCGGGCGGCATCGGCGCGCTCGCCGACCTCGAGGGTCTCGCGAGCCTGCGCCGCGAACAGAGCCTCGAGCGGCTCGAGGGCGTGATCGTCGGCACCGCGCTCTACGAGGGGCGCTTCACCGTGGCGGAGGGCAACGCGGCGCTCGCCGGCGCTCTCAGAAACACTCTGCCAGGTGCGAGCGGGGACTGGTTACCGTAACGCCATGCCGAAGCCGGTTCGAGTGTTGATCGTGTTCAGCTCGATGCTTCTCGTGCTGCTCAGCAGCGGTGGATGTGCCAGTGATTCAAGTGAAGCGATCGCGCGCGTCGGCAGTATGCCGATAACGAGCGCCGCCCTCAGGCACTGGATGTCGGTAGGGGCGGCCATGTCCCCCTCGACGGCTCGCGTGCTTCTGCGCGACGTTCCTGAGCAGATCGGACTCAAGCAGCGCATGCTGAGCTTCTTGCTTTCGTCTGCGCGCGTGATCGGCGAAGCGCGTGCGGCCCATATCGTCGTAAGCGACGCTGCCGTGTCCGCTGTGCTGGAACGTCTGCAATTTGCACAGCGCGAGAACCTGTCTCTGCAACCCGATCTGCAGCGCCTGATTACCATCAAGGCCGAGACACCTTCGGATCGACTGTGGCTACTGAAAATTCACATGCTCAACGAACGACTCGAACAGCGCAACCTTTCACAGGCCGAGCAGCGCATCGCTCGCCCTCAGCTTGTCAGCTACTACGCCACGCACAGACGCGACTTTCTCATGCCCGAACGACGCGATGTCGCTGTCATTGAGACCTTCCACAAGAAAGAGGCAGAGATCGCGAGGCGGGAAATCGACTCAGGCCGTGACTTGTTGCAGGTGGTCCAACTCAGAAATGAGGAGGCAGCGGTGGGGGGGCTGAAACGAGGTCTGACCCGCCCCGCTCTGCGGCACGAATACGAAGAGAACTACTTCAACGCTCCGTCCCATACGCTTGTCGGTCCCCTCAGAGCGGAAATCTATTACCTCTTTGAGGTGACAGCCATCATGCCGGCGAGGCTGCGGACGTTCGCGGAAGCGGAGCCGATCATTAGGCGGGAGCTGATTGTCGGCTCCCAGCGGCACTTGCTTGAGAGCGTGAAGTACGCGCTTGCGCAACGGTGGCGCGCTGAGACGAAGTGCCGTGCGGCGTACAAGTCGGAGCAGTGCGGCGGTGGCTTGACGTAGCGTGCACGAATCCGCGCAGAGCGGATACCGTGGACACGTGCACTTCAAGCGCGTGATCCCATGTTTGGACGTCGACGCCGGGCGCGTCGTCAAGGGCGTCGAATTCCTCGACATCCGCGACGCCGGCGACCCCGTGGAGCTCGCCGCCCACTACGACCGAGAAGGTGCGGATGAGCTCGTGTTCCTCGACATCACCGCCACGCACGAGAAGCGCGACACGATCGCCATGCTCGCGCGCAGCACCGCCGATGAGGTGTTCGTGCCGTTCACGATCGGCGGCGGCATCCGCTCGGTCGCTGACGCGCAGGCCGTGCTCGACGCGGGCGCCGACAAGGTCTCGGTCAACTCCGCCGCGCTCGAGCGCCCCGAACTGCTCAACGAGCTGGCCGGCGTATTCGGCGCGCAGTGCGTCGTGCTCGCGATCGACGCCAAGGGAGTGCAGGGTGCAGATGAATCGAAGCCGGCGCGCTGGGAGGCCTACGTGGCCGGCGGGCGCACCTCGACGGGGCGTGACGTCGTTGCCTGGGCGCAGGAGGCGGTCGAGCGCGGAGCGGGGGAGATCCTGCTCACGAGCATGGACCGCGACGGCACGAGCGATGGCTATGACCTCGCGCTGACGCGGGCCGTGAGCGAGGCCGTGAGCGTGTCCGTGATCGCTTCGGGGGGCGCGGGAGAGCTCGAGCACCTGACCGAGGCGCTGCAGGCGGGCGCGGACGCTGTGCTGTGCGCGTCGATCTTCCACTACGGGCGCTTCTCGCTCGCCGAAGCCAAGGCGCATCTGGCGAGCTGTGGGATACCGGTGCGCGGCATCGCATGAGCCGCGTAGGGGGGAGGGTGCCGGATGGCCTCGCGACCGTCGCACAGGTCATCGAGCGGCTGGGCGATCAGCCCGGCGGCCCGGAGCTGCTCGCGCTCGGCGCTGAGCGCGATGAGCTGATGCTGATCGGCGGTGCCGTGCGCGACCTGCTGCTCGGCCTCTGCCCGCGAGAGCTGGATGTCGTCGTCGCAGACGGCGCAGCGGATCTCGCGAGCGAGCTCGCCTCCCGTGTGGGCGCACTCGCAGGTGAAGGCTCCGTGCAGCGCTCGCAAACGGCTTTCCACGAGCGGTTTCACACCGCCCTGGTCTCCTGGAGCGACGGTCAGATCGACATCGCCACCAGGCGCAGCGAGAGCTACGCGGCGCCTGGCGCGCTGCCGGAGGTGAGTGTGGGAACCATCGAGCAGGACCTCCGCCGCCGTGACTTCACCGTCAACGCGATCGCGATCGAGCTGGGTGAGCCGGGGCGCGGCACCCTGCACTCTGCCGTGCACGGGCTCGAGGACCTTGCCGCCAAGCGCCTGCGCGTGCTCCACGATACGAGCTTCCTCGACGATCCCACGCGCCTGCTGCGTCTCGCCCGCTACCGGGCGCGCCTCGGCTTCGAGATCGAGCCACACACCGCCGACCTTGCAAGGAAAGCGCTCCACGGCGGCGCGCTGGCAACCGTCTCGCGCTCGCGCCTCGGCGCCGAGCTGCGCCTCGCTTTGAGCGAATCCGAGGCGCTCGCGGCGCTCGTGAGCGTCGAGCGGCTGGGCGCGCTGGGCGCGATACATCCCGGGCTGCGGCTCGACGTCGCAGTCGCCGAGCGCGCGCTCGAGCTCTCACCTGTCGACGCGCACCCGGAGGTGCTGCTGATGGCGAGCCTGCTGCTCGGCGGTGAGAGTGGGAACGGAGCGCCGCTCGCCGAGGGGCAGATGTTCGCGCTGCTCGATAGCCTGGAGTTCACGGCGCCCGCGAGAGACCGCATCATCCGCAGTGCCGTGGTGGCTCCGTCGCTGGTGGCGAGGATGCAGGACGCCGGGCGGCCCTCGCAGCTTCACGGCGCGCTCGCCTCCGAGGCCCTGGAGGCCGTCGCCCTTGCCGGTGCACTCGCGGCTCCTGACTCCGCCTCAGAGCTTGCTGCACGAAGCTGGCTCGGCTCGCTGCGAAACGTGCACCTGGCGATCGGTGGCGAGGACCTGCTCGCCGCGGGCATCCCCGCGGGCCCGGAGATCGGACGACGGCTCGGGGCGGCGCTCGCTGCAAAGCTCGACGGCGAGATCCATGGCGCTCGTGAGGAAGAGCTCGCAGTCGCCCTGGAGCGTCAGGGGTGAGCGCCGCAGGCGAGCGGTTGGAGCTCGCGGGCGGCGGGCACGCGCTGTTCACGACCCGTGAACACGGCAACCTCTCGAGCGTGGGAGGGGAGGGCGCTGAGAACGGGATGCTCGCGCGCGAGCGCCTGCGCGAGCTGACCGGCGCACGGCGACTGCTGCGTGCTCACCAGGTCCACGGCCTCACCGTGAGCCGCGTCACCCGGATGCCGCCGGGGCCTGACGCGCCGGTGGGAGGCGAGCAGGCCGACGGGCAGGCCACAACCGTGGTGGGGCTCGCGCCGATCGTGCTGAGCGCCGACTGCCTGCCCGTCGCGCTGGGAGGCGAAGGCGTGATCGCGGCCGTGCACGCCGGCTGGCGCGGTCTCGCGGGCGGAGTGCTCGAGCAGGGCGTGCTCGCGCTGCGCGAGCTGGGCGGCGAGGACGGGGCGATCACTGCGCTCATCGGACCCGGCGCGGGACGCTGCTGCTATGAGGCCGGCGAGGAGGTTCACGCCGCCTTCGCCGGGCGCCACCGCCACGGGCAGAACATCGACCTGCGCGCGCTCGCGCGCGAGCGCCTGCTCGCGGCGGGAGTCGCAGATGTGCGCGACGTCGAGGCCTGCACTATCTGCGACGAGCGCTTCTTCTCTCATCGTCGCGAAGGCGAGCGCGCAGGGCGCCAGGGGGTGGTGGCATGGTTGAGCTGATTCTGGGGCTCGACGCCGAGCGCGTGCGCGCCAACCTCGCCCGCATCGGCGGCGAGCTCGACGCCGCGTGCGAGCGCTCCGGGCGCGCACTCGGCTCGGTCGAGGTGCTGGCCGCGACGAAGTACGTCGCGCTCGAGGCGATGCCCACGCTTGCTGAGGCGGGGGTCCGCCTCGTCGGGGAGAACCGAGCGCAGGACCTGCAGGAGAAGGCCGCGGCGCACGGCCCGCTGTTCGAGTGGGACTTCATCGGTCAGCTGCAGAGCCGGCGTGTGCGGCTGATCGTCCCCCACGTGCGCCTGATCCACTCGGTCGCATCCGAGTCGGCGCTCCAGGAGCTCGAGCGCCACCGCGAGATCATGCGGCCCGGCCTTCGCATCCTCGTGCAGGTCAACGTCGCCGGTGAGCAGGGCAAGGCAGGCATCGCGCCCGAGCAGCTCGATGCCTTCATCGCACGCTCGAGCGTGCCCGTGGCGGGTCTGATGACGATGCCGCCGCTCTCATCGCAGGCCGAGGACAACCGCCGCTGGTTCGCCGCGCTACGCCAGCTGGCAGAAGAACGCGGGCTCTCAGAGCTGTCGATGGGTACCTCCCAGGACTACCTGATCGCCGCCGAGGAGGGCGCCACAATCGTGCGAATCGGCACGAATCTATATCATTGAGCCGCACAATCGCCCTGCTTTCGTGGCGGCGAGTTACTAGCATTCAGCAGGGAAACCCGCTCGCCGGGCGAACACGCACCTACACCCATGGCCTTCCGTGACTCCTGGCACAGCGCGCTCGTCTACTTCGGCCTTGCCGAGGAGTATCACGACGACTACGAGGAGGAGCCCGCTGCGGCAGGGCGGATGGGGCCCGAGTCAGAGATCGAGGACCGCTATCGCGAGCGTCCCAACGTGCGCCGCCTGCGCCGCCGCCGCGACGAGTACGACGACATCTTCGCCGACGATGACGACGAGCCCGCCGCTCGCGGGGCGCGTCCACGCTCCACGACCGTGCTGAAGCCTGTCGGGGGACGCGGTAGCGGCAACGGCGATGTGCAGGTGCACCTGGTCGTGCCGAAGTCCTTCAACGACGCGCAGCAGATCGCCGACAAGTTCAAGGACTCGATCCCCGTGATCCTCAACCTGCAGAACTCCGAAACGGATCTGTCCAAGCGTCTGATCGACTTCGCCTCTGGGCTCACCTACGCGCTCGACGGCGGCATGCAGCGAATCGCCGACAAGGTCTTCATGCTGACGCCGCGCAACGTCGAGATCTCCGCAGAGGAGCGGGCGCGGCTGATAGAGAAGGGCTTTTTTAATCAGTCCTGACGCGCGCTAGCCTGACGCTCTCATGCAAATAGGACTGATCGGTTGCGGGAACATGGCACGGGCGCTTGCTCGTGGCTGGGGGTTGCCGCTTGCGTGCTCGGACCCGGTTGCCGAGCGCGCTCGCAGCCTGGCCGCGGAGGTCGGGGGCGAGGCGCTTGCAAGCAACGCCGAGGTCGCCCAGCGCGCCGATCTGCTCGTGCTCTGCCACAAGCCCGCGCAACTGCAAGCGGTTGCAGAGGAAGTCGCGCCGCACGCCAAGGCGGTGGCCTCGATCCTTGCCGCTACGCCGCTGAGTGCCCTGCAGAGCGCCTATCCCGGCAAGCCCGTCTACCGCTTCATCCCCTCACTTCCCGTCGAGGTGCGCGAGGGCGCGGTCGTGCAGGCCGCCGCACCCCCGCAGGACGCCGCGCTGGACAGGGAGGTGGCAGAGCTGTTCGCGGGACTCGGCACGCTCGTCGTGCTCGATGACTCGCTCGTCGACGTGGCGATGGGGCTGATGTCCTGCGCGCCGGCCTACGTGGCGCTCGTGGCCGAGGCGCAGATCGACGCCGGCGTGCGCAAGGGCATCCCCGCCGCACAGGGCGCAGAGCTCGTCGTGCAGACGCTCAGCGGCACCGCCGAGCTGCTGCGCCAGCGCGGCAACGACACGATGGCGATCCGCCGCGAGGTCGCATCGCCGGGCGGGTTGACCGCGCGCGGGCTCGACGCGCTCGAGCGCGGCGGGCTACGCGCCGCCTTCAGCGACGCACTCGACGCGGTGCTCGGGGAGGACTGATGGCGCTCGCCACAGCGCGCACGCAGATCGCGGACTTCCTCTCCACGCTGATCTACGTCTACACGCTTCTGATAATCCTGCACATCGTCGTGCAGCTGCTGCTCTCCGCGGGACTGCGCCCGCCCTACTCGCGTACGACGGACGCGATCCTCGGCTTCCTGCGCGACGTCTGCGAGCCATTCCTGCGCCTCTTTCGCCGCATCCTGCCTCAGTTCGGCGGCTTTGACTTCAGCCCCATCCTCGCGATCCTGACGCTCTCGATCATCAACAGCATCGTGGTCGAACGCATCATCCACGGCTGAGCGCCCGATGCGGCGAATCACAGAGCGTGCGGGCGGCGCATGGGCGCTGGCGCTGGTCGTGATCGTGGCCGTGCTGGGTATCGATCAGCTCACCAAGCATGCCGTGCGATCCTCGGTCGTGCCCGGTGAAGAGCAGCGCTTCCTGCCCGGCGTGCAGCTCGTCAACACTCGCAACCACGGCGTCGCCTTCGGCTTCCTGCCGGGCAGCCGGACGCTCGTCACGATCCTGATCGTCGTGGCGCTGTTGATCCTGCTCGCCTACTTCGCGCGCAACGCCACCCGGCCGCTGATGTGGCTGCCGACGGGCATGCTGATCGGCGGTGCGCTCGGCAACATCATCGACCGGCTGCGCGACGGCTCGGTCACAGACTTCATAAAGCTTCCGCTCGGCTGGCCGCCGTTCAACCTCGCCGACGCCTCGATCACGCTCGGCATCCTCGCGCTGTTCCTGCTGATCGACAGCTCACGCCGGGCCGTGCCTTGACGGAGACGCCCTTCACGATCGCCTACCAGGACGAGCATCTGCTGATCGTCGACAAGCGCCCCGGAGTCGTCGTGCATCCGGCCCGCGGACACCGCGAGAACACGCTCGCGCAACTGCTCGCGCCGCTGCTCGCCGGGGGCGAGGAATCCGAGCGCGCGGGAATCGTCCACCGCCTCGATCGCGACACCTCCGGCCTGCTCGTCGTCTCACGATCCGAGGAGGCCCACGGACTGCTGCAGAAGGCGCTCTCGGAGCGCAGGCTCGAGCGGGAGTACCTCGCGCTCGTCGACGGGCGCCCGCCGGCCAGGTCAGGGACAATCGAGGCGCCGATCGGCCGCGACCCGCGCGTGCGCACGCGCATGGCCGTCGACGGCACCGCGCCGCGCGAAGCACGGACCCATTTCACGCTCGAGCGAGCGCTGCCCGAGACCACGCTGCTGCGTCTGCGCCTGGACACCGGGCGAACCCACCAGATCCGTGTGCACCTGCAGGCGATCGGGCATCCGGTCTGCGGCGATCCCGAGTATGGGATACCGGGACGTCTCGGCCTCGAGCGCCAGTTCCTGCACGCCACGCGCCTAGCCTTCGCGCACCCGATCAGCGGCGAGCCGATCGAGGCGATCTCACCGCTGCCCGAGGACCTGCGCTCGGCGCTGGGCAGGGCCGAACAGCTATCCTGAACCCTCAATCAGTTCTTCTACCCGCGTGGTAGTGGATCGCGGCCCTGCCCGGAGGAGCGAGACCACTCGCTGGCCCCGGGTCCGCACCACCCACGCGGACTTTCAACTCACACATACAAGGGAGTAGCCCGTGGCTGACGTAGGCATCGCGGAGCTGCTGGAGGCCGGCGTCCATTTCGGCCATCAGACGCGCCGCTGGAACCCCAAGATGCGCCGCTTCATTCATGGCGAGCGTGGCGGCATCTACATCATCGATCTGCTGAAGACCTCCTCGCTGCTCGTGCAGGCGCAGGAGTTCGCCTCGACGGTCGCCCACCGCGGCGGCACCGTGCTGTTCGTGGGCACCAAGAAGCAGGCGCGCGACACCGTCAAGGAGGTCGCCGAAGCGGCCGACATGCCGTTCGTCAACCACCGCTGGCTGGGTGGCCTGTTGACGAACTTCCAGACGATCAACCAGCGCATCCGACGGCTGCACGATCTCGAACGCTACGAGGCCGAGGGCCAGCTGGCGCTGCTGCCGACGCGCGAGCGCATGGCCGCGCAGGCGGACCTCGAGAAGCTGCGCGCGAACCTCGGCGGAGTCAAGAACATGCAGCGGGTGCCGGACGCGATGTTCGTGATCGACCTGAAAACCGAGGAGATCGCTGTCAAAGAGGCGCGCCGTCTGCGCATCCCGATCATCGGCCTGGTCGACACCAACTGCGACCCCGACGGCATCGACTTCGTGGTACCCGGCAACGACGACGCGATCCGCTCGTGCGCGCTGATCACGCAGGCGATCGGCCAGGTCGTCTCCGAGGGCCACTCGATCTTCCGTGCCGAGGAGGAGCGTGCACGCAAGGAAGCAGAGGAAAAGGCGCGCGTCGAGGCCGAGGCCCGGGCGAAACGGGAAGCCGAAGAGCAGGCCAAGCGGGAGGCCGAGGAACAGGCAAAGAAAGAGGCCGAGGAGCAGGCGGCCGCCGCACGTGCGGCCGCTGCCGCGGCTGCTGCCCCGCCGG
>JACDGG010000030.1 GCA_013815355.1 Solirubrobacterales bacterium | reverse complement strand
CGCCAGAGCACCGCGCCCGGGCCGGTGGCGTGAACGGGGCTGTCCTGGGGGAAGAGGATCTCGGGGGCTTCGAGCGCCGCGCAGCTCGACAGCGCAGCCGGCGCCGACCACGTCACGGCACGGGCCGCAGCGGCGCCGGGCGCGACTGAGAGGCCCGTGGCAGCGAGCAGCGCGATAGCCTGGAGGAGCTCCGTGCGGCGCTCAGGAGCTCAGAGCCGAACGCAGGAAGCCGACGGTGCGCTCCCAGGAGAGATCGGCCAGGGCTTTGTCATAGGTGCCGAGGCGGTTGGTGTCGTTGAAGAAGGCGTGCCCGGCGCCCTCGTAGTAGTGGAAGCTGACCTCCACGCCCGCGTCGCGCAGCTCGGCCTCGAGGCCTTCGGCGGCGTCCTTTGAAACGAATTCATCGGCGGTGCCGAAGTGGCCGAGCACGGGCCCTTTGATCGTCGAGAAGTCCGGCTTGCCGTGGGGCATCACGTAGTAGTAGGTCACTGCTGCGGCGATCTCAGGGCACTTCGCGGCGGCCCACACCGACAGCCCGCCGCCGAGGCAGAAGCCGACCGAGCCGACGCCCTGGCCTTCGACGCCCGGCTGGGAGCGCAGGTAGGCGGCGGCGCCGCACATGTCCTTCTCCGCCTGATCCATCGAGAGAGCCATCATCTTCTGTTCGGCCTCGCTCGGCTCGGTCGTCGTCTCGCCGCGGAACAGGTCTGGCGCGAGCGCATAGAAGCCCTCGGCGGCGAGGCGGTCGCAGATCGAGCGGATGTGCTCGTCCAGGCCCCACCACTCCTGCATCACGATCGTGGCAGGGCCGCGCTCCTCGGCGGGCACGGCGAGATATCCGGGAGATCTGCCGGCGCTGGTCGGGAACTCGATGTCGGGCATGTTCTGGCTCCTTGTGGGCGTTGCTGGTCGGGTGTCCTGCCGGCGCTCCTGAGCGGGGCGGGCCAATGTTCGCACGACGCAGGCCGCCCTGCTCGCATTTCCCGCGCGCCGCCGCCGCGAACCGACGCCGGCGCGGCCCTCGGGGGCGAGCGGCGTCCGAAGCGCTCCTCCTAGAGGGTGGGCAGCGTGGCCGTGAGGTTGGTGACTTCGACTGTGAACGCTCCGTTGCTGGCGCGGTAGTAGGGCCCGTCGCGTCCGAGCAGCTCGAGCTTGACCGTGTCGCCTGCGGCGAACGCGTATCCGTTGCCGTGCAGCTGGAAGGTGATCGTGCCGGACTGGTTTTCGCCGAGCCTGTAGATGCCGCGGCTGACGAGCCGCTGCTGGCCGTCGGGCAGCACGTCCCACAGGCGCGAGGCGATCTCGCCGAAGGGGCCGACGGTTTTCACGGTCGCGGTCACGCTCGGCAGGCCGAGCAGCGTGAAGCCCGGGCTCGTGACCGTGTAGGTGGCGCTGTTCGGCTCGACTTCGGATGCGACCGTCTTGCAGGATTCGCTCGTGCCGGCGATCGGATCGAAGGCCGCCGCCGTGGCCTGGTTGCCGCCGGCCGAGGTGAACAGCTGCACGGCGGCCGAGCCGAGCGTGAGCGCATGCGGGTGGATCTTCGACCAGCGCGACGCCGTGTAGGGACCGCCGCCGGGAGCTTCGGTGGGGCAGGTCTGGGTGAAGGCGGTGACGCTGCCGTTGGCGGGCGGTGTGCCTTCGTGCTTCAGGCGCGCGGCGAAGAAGCTCGCACCCTGTTCGTTGAAGGCCTGGTCGGTGTTGGCCTTGTTGGCGCCACGGCTGTGACCGAGGTCGCCGAACTGCAGCACCGCGGAGCCTTTGTTGGCGCGCACGAAGTTGTAGGCCCGCAGCGACTGCTCCGGCGGGAACAGGTCGTCGGTCCAGCCGCTCTGCAGGAGCATCGGCGCAGGCGCGCCGGCGAGCGGCAGGCCGTAGGCCTGGTGATAGGTGTAGATCTGTTTGGCGATCGCTTCGCCTTCGCCCGTGTAGGGCTCGCCGGCGTCGATCACGCCGAGCCACTTCGTCAGATCGGCCTGCGGGTCGGCGCCGAGCGGCGCGATGTAGCCGTTGGTCGTGCCGAGCGCGTAGAGGCCCGAGACGTAGCTCTGGATCTCGACGCCGAGCGGTTCGAGGCTCTGGCTGGGCGCCGCGATCTGCGTGTCGAGGAAGTGGCCGTTGGGCAGCAGCGAGTCGAGCAGATCCGACCACGGCCAGCGCGGATAGACGGCCTTGATCGAGAGCGCTTTGCCCGCCGGGCTCAACCACGGCGCGAATTCTCCGTTCGCAAGCCTGATGCGGTTCTTCAGCACCGCCAGCTCGATGCTCTGCCCGCCGCCGTAGGAGATGCCCGTGGACGCGAGCGCGCCGGGCTTGGCGATGCGTTCGTCGACGAGGCGTCCCAGCAGCGTCTGCGTGTCGCGCACCTCATAGCGCTGGTCGGCGAGGCGGATCCAGCCTTCTTTGCATCCCGGTTCGGTACGCGATTCGCTCGTGCCGCAGGATTTGCCCCATCCGCGTGAGGAGTAGTTGACGACGGCATAGCCGTGCTGGGCGTAGTAGACGTTGTTGTAGTCGAAGGTCTCGTTGCCGTCGCCCGCAGGGGCGCTCGCCTCAAACGAGGTCTTGCTGCCGCCCCAGCCGTGGAGCATGACGATCGTGGGGAAGGGTCCCTGCCCGCTTGGCGGAAGCGTAACGTCGACGTCCAGAGGCACGCCGTCGAAGGTCGAGACGCGCTGCGCGAGTGAGCTCGTCGGGCAGAAGCGCACACCGTCCTGTGCGGTGCAGGCGTGACCGAACGGAGCCGGTTCGGCTGCGGCGAGCGCGGGAGCGCTCACGGTCAGGCTCGCGAGCACCGCCGCGATGCTCGCCAATACACCCAGGCCACGACCGCTTGCACGCATGTCTCCCCCGTTCCAGTTCATCGCCATCCCCTCGCGAAGCCACCTACCCGCCTCGCCTGCGGCTCAAACCCGCGTGGCCGGCGCGCTACGCCCCGCGGGGAATGGGCGCCCGTCACAGGCGCGGAGCGTGAGCACGTGCGCCGTGGCCGGGTCGATGCGCCCGTCGAGCAGGTCCAGATAGGCCCGCTCGAGTGCCTCGGGGCCGGCGCCGTGGATCACGGTGAGCCACCGATCGGCCCACTGCGCATAGGGGCGCCACGACTCGGCGAGCCGCCCTTCAAAGCCCTCGCGGCCCCAGTCGAGCGTGCGCTTGGCGACGCGGTCGGGGGCGAAGAAGAACGTGGGGCGCGGTCCGGGCAGCGAGTCCGGCACCGCGCCCATGCTGTCGTGATGGGTGGCGCCGACGACCGCGGAGTGGGTCAGCTCCTCGCCGAAGTGGCTGTGCACGGCGTTGCGCAGCGCCGCGTCGCCCGCCATGTCGACGTAGACCGCGCGAGCATGGGGCAGCGAGTCGAGATCCTCGTAGGTGATCACCGCGTCATAGACGCCGAGCCCCCGCGTGAACTGCGCGCTGCGCGCCGAGGTCAAGCCGATCGTCTCGACGCCCTCGCGGCGGGAGAGCAGAAAGGCCAGAGCGCTTGAGGTCTTGCTCGAAGCGCTCGAGAGCACGACGGTGTCGGCGCCGAAGCGCTCGCTGTCGGCGAGGAAGTCGTCGATCAGGTAGGAGGTGAAGAAAAGCGGGCGCAGCAGCATCTGTGCGTCCTCGTCGGCGGCGTCGTAGACGGGGTCGGCGGCGCACAGCGTGTAGCCGTTGTATGCCGCGGGCAGCGCGGCACGGTGGGGGCTCGCATCGAGGAACCCGCGCGCCTCCACGCGCCTGGGGGTCACCACCAGCTCACTCGACGGCGGCAGATAGCCGTACACACGCGCGCCGAGCTCGAGCTCGGCGACGTTGCTGGCGGCGACCTCGGCAAAGCCCCAGACCGGAACGCGTCCCCAGCCCTCCTCGGCTGGGAAGAACTTCCAGTAGGACATCGCCTCACCGAACATCGCGTAGGTGATGTTGTTCGAGGTGAGCCCGAAGGCGCTGACACTGAGCAGCGCCTGATCCTCGGCGAGCTTCGGCGCGGGCGCGTCGCTGAAGCGCGTCCGGTGCAGGTCGTCCTTGGCGATCAGGAAGTCCACGAGGGCGCAGCTTACGCCAACTTGCTATACGTGCTTGCGACGTATGCCTCCGAGCGGCCAAGACGAACCGCAGGATGCGGAGCGATTGCTCTCGATCGTCGGTGATGTCTGCGGCCTGCTCGACATCGAGGAGCTTCGCCACGGGATGCTCGGCTCGCTGCGGCGCGCGCTTCATTGCAACTGGGTCTCGCTCAACGATGTCACCCCCGATCCGGCGGACATCGTCACGATCATCCAGCCCGACGCCCCCGCTGAGACGTTCGAGGTGTGGGCCGAGCTGGCCCACGAAAACCCGCTGCTGCGCTTCTACCAGGAGACGCAGGATGGCCGCGCATATCGCTTCTCGGATGTGATCGAGCGCGGTGAGCTCGAAGCGCTCAGGCTCTACCGCGAGCTCTACGAGCCGCTGGGGGTGCGCCATCAGATGGCCTTCACGCTGCCCGCCGCGCCCGACCGGGTGCTGGCGGTGGCGCTCAGTCGCGGCGAGCGCGACTACAGCGACGAGGAGCGCGCCCTCGTCAACCGTGCGCGCCCGTTCCTGATCCAGGCCTACCTCAATGCGATCGCCTTCGAAGCTCTGCGCGCCGAGCGCGGTGCCGCGCACGGCCCCGCGCACGGCACTCAGCCGCTTGCGGCGCTGCAAGCCGCCGGCCTGACCAGGCGCGAGTCCGAGGTCGTGCACCTGCTCGCGCTGGGCCGCTCGAACCACCACATCGCCGCGGCCCTGGGCATCAGCTACCGCACCGTCGGCAAGCACCTCGAGCACGCCTTTCCCAAGCTCGGCGTCGCCGACCGCTCATCGGCGGCCGGGCGCGTATGGGAGCTCTCCGGCGCCGCCAACGGCTCAGGAGCGGTGCGTGAGGCCGCGCCTGGGCTCCTCGGGCCGGGCGGCTGAAGCGCCCTCGCGCAGGCGTTCGAGCATCCGCGTCTCGCGCGGCAGCGCTCCGAGCGCGAGCGCTACCCAGGCGAGCGCAGAGCCGCCGATGAGCACCTCGACAGCGCCGAGCTGCTCGGCCAGCGGGCCGGCGAGGATGAAGCCGAGCGGGAGCAGCGCGAAGGAGATCATCCAGTCGAAGGAGCTGACGCGCGAGAGCGCCTGCGGCGGGATTCTCTCGGCGAGCGCCGTCAGCCACCAGATCTCGAACAGCGCGAACCCCGCGCCGGCGATCACGGTGGTGGGGATCACGAGCGCGAGCGTCAGGCCGAGCGCGTAGAGGATGCTGCTCAGCGGCCACAGCAGGATCACGAGCATCGCCAGACGCATCGGGAAGCGGGGCCGCCAGGCGATGCCCGCGAAGGAGCCGAGGATCGTGCCGAAGCCGAGCGCCGCCTCGACGATCCCGTAAACGGACACATGCCCGTATTGCTGGCGCGCCACGAGCGGCCCAAGCACGAACCACGGCGCCACGCCGAAGAACAGGCCGAGTGAGAACGAGGCCAGCGTCGCCCACACCCACACGCGCGCGCGGACCTCGCGCGCGCCGGCGCGAATGCTCTCCCACACGCCCTCCCGGGCGGCCTCGGCGGCGGAGTCGGGGCTCCCACCCATGGCCTCGCCCACCGCCACGACGGCGCTGCGCGTGCGCGGGCGAACGCCCGTGAGGAAGGCGGCGCTGAGAAGGAACGTCGCGGCGTCGAGCGCGAAGGCCCACCCCGCTCCGGCGCCCAGCACGAGCGCGGTGGCGAGCGCCGGGCCGGCGAATTCGGCGAGGTTGTTGGACATCGTCGTGACCGCCGTCGCGGGCTGGATGTCGGCCTCGGGCACCGTCTGGGGCAACAGGCCGTTGGCGGCCGGGCGGAAGAACGCCTCGGCGCTTCCGAACAGCACCTCGATCACGATCACCTGCCAGATCCGCACCGAGCCCGCGAAGATCAGCGCGGCGAGCAGCGCGTGCAGCGCGAAACGCACGAGATCGGTGACGATCATCACGCGGTGGCGAGCTAGACGGTCGGCCCACACGCCGCCGATGAGCAGAAAGACGACCATCGAGAGGGCGTGCGCGGCAAGCACCAGCCCGAGGTCCGTGGCGCTGCCGGTCAGCCCGACGACGAACAGCGCGAGCGCGACCAGCACGATGTTGTCGCCGATCACGCTCGCGGACTGCGCGAGCCACAGGAAGCGGAAGTCGCGGTGCGCGAGCACGCGCCGGATCTCGGAGAGGTTGGCCACGCAGCTCAGCTTGACGGAGCGCCGTGGCCAGGACTCACGCCGAGCGGCGCGCCGCGGCGTGGTCGACGCCCCGGGCGAGCACGAGCCGGGGCACCTCACCGGCGAGCGCCTGCGCTCGAGCCGGGGAGGGCTCAGCCTCGAGGGCTAGTCAGCGCTCACCGGCCCAGTGGAGGGTGAGTCAGCGCTCGCCGTCCCAGTAGTCGACGTCGCCGTCGCCGCGGTGGAGCATCGCCCTGTCCTCGTCGCGCCCAGGCCAGATGCCGATCTTGTCGCTGTCGGGATAGACCGCGACGGCGGGCTCGCGGGTGCTTGAGAACATCATCAACCGCGCCGTCTCGGTGCCGGCATTGCTCGCCTTGTGCGCTCCGGCGGGACCGATCGCAAAGCAGACGGCGTCTCCGCGCGTGAGTGTCTCCTCGCCCTCGGGCGTGCGCAGCAGCACGCTGCCTTCGAGCACCACGAGCCACTCCTCCTCATACTCATAGTGGTACGGGCACACGCTCTGCCCGGGCGGCAGCTCGAAGACCTTCACGGCGAGGCTCTCGCCGCCGAGCGCCTTCGTCAGGTGCAGCGCCGCCGATTCGTAGCCCGGCGGGTCCGAGGCGTCGTACTCGCATGCGTCTTTGAACACGTTGGCCTTGCGCATCGGCCACAGTCTATTTACGCTTGGCCTGATGCTCGATGACCTTCGCGAACGCCGTCTCTAGCTCGCTCGTCATGCGCTGCTTGAACAGCGCCAGCAGCGCCTCGGAGGCGAGGGGGCGCAGCGAGTCCACGGCCTCGATCAGGCCGTCCCAGCGCTCGTCCGGCTGGCCTGCCTCCTCGAAGGGCTCCCACAGCTCGCGCAGGAAGAGCTTTGTGAAGGCGCGAGAGATCGATTCGCAGTCGCGGCTGACCCGCTCCACCAGTGCGAGCGCCGTGTGCAGCGAGATGCCCAGGCCCATCACCTGCTCGGCGGCCTCCATCAGCGCGGGACTGGGGATTTCAAAGCGTCCGTCGCCGAGCGGGATCAGCAGCCTGAGCCTGCGGATCCGCTCGATGTCCTTGGGGTCGACCTCACCGAAGCGCTTGGCGAGTTCATCGGCCGTGATCATTTCCGGCGTCTCCGGCTCAAACGGCGTCGTCACGGCGCGGCGCAGGCCGAGCAGGCGCTCTGCGAGCCCGTCGGAGCCGCTGAGCAGCCGCTCGATCGCGGCGAGGTTGAAGCCGTCGGCCTGGAGGTCGAGGATCAAACGCAGGCGCGCGACGTGCTCAGCGCTGTAGTAGCCGACGCGGGCGCGCACCTCCGGTGGGGGCAGTAGCCCGCGCGTGTGGTGGTTGCGGATGTTGCGTACCGACATCCCGACCTCGGCGGCGAGCTGCTCCACGGTGAGGTCGTGCGGGGCGATGTCGGACCCGCCGCCTGTGGGCGCCGCGGGGCGATCGATCGTCTCGGATTTCGTCCGCGTCATCAGAATTTGAGGATACCATGTTTGATGTTCCCTCATTTGAGGTAACATAGATCTACGTCATGGTTTTGTGCCTCCTGAACAGCCTTCCCACAGCCCTCCAAGGGAGCGCCCGTGGCTGAACGCGGGGCCGTGCCGCAGGTCTCCGACGGCCGCCGCCGCGTGCTCGGGCTGATCCGGTCCTTCACTTCGCCGCTGCTGCCCGACGACTACCTCGAGCTGATCAACCCGCTGTGGTCCACGCGGGAGTTGCGCGGGCGCATCGAACGGATCGAGCGCGAGACCTCTGATGCGGTCAGCGTGCTGATCAAGCCGGGGTGGGAGTGGGCGGGGCACCGGCCCGGTCAGTATCTGCGCCTCGGCATCGAGGTCGACGGCATCCACCACTGGCGCGCGTACTCGCTCACCTCCGACCCTCGACGCTCTGACGGCTGCATCGCGATCACCCCGAAGCTGGTGGAGAGCGGCAAGGTATCTCCGTTCCTCTTCTCGCGGGTGCGCCCGGGGGCGATCGTGCGTCTCGGTGGCGTGGAAGGGACGTTCGTGCTACCGGACCCGCTGCCGGCCCGTCTGCTGTTCATCAGCGCGGGCAGCGGCATCACGCCGATCATGAGCATGCTGCGCGATCTCGCCGCTCGCGGAGAGCTGCGCGACGTCGTGCATATTCACTGCTCGCGCACTGCCGAGGGTGTGATCTTCGCCCACGAGCTTGCCGCGCTGCACGCCAAGCACCCCGGTTACCGCCTCGAGCTGCGCATCACCGGCGAGCAGGGCCGTCTGGCCCCCGCGGTGCTCGAGCAGCAGTGCAGCGACTGGGCCGAGCGCGAGACGTTCCTGTGCGGACCCACCGGCCTGCTCGAGTCGCTCGGCGCGCACTGGCGCACGAAAGCCGATCCCTCGCGCCTGCACGTCGAGCATTTCCAGCCCGACGTTCGCGTGGGTGACGGCGAGCGCGGCGCGGGCGGCACGATCCGCTTCCGCAAGAGCGCCGTCGAGGCGTCAAGCGACGGCGAGCAGCCGATCCTCCACGCCGGCGAGAGCGCCGGGGCGAGCCTGCCGTTCGGCTGTCGCATGGGGATCTGTCACAGCTGCGTCGGGCGGCTGCGCTCCGGACAGGTTCGCGACCTGCGCACCGGCCGCGTGCACGGCCAGCCCGGCGAGCTGCTTCGCACCTGCATCAACGCGCCCGAGGGCGCGGTCGAGATCGACCTCTGACAAACCAGCAAAGGAACCCGAGATGTCAGCCACGCTCACCGATGACCGACCCGCCGACCCGATCGCCGATGGGATCGAGAGTCCGCTCGCAAGGCTCACGCCGGAGCAGCTCGAAGAGCTCGGCCGCGAGTTCGACGCGATCCACCAGGAGGTCTATGCGGACCTCGGCGAGCGTGACTCGCGCTACATCCGCAGCACGATCAAGCTGCACCGCGAGCTCGTGCTCGCGGCGCGCGCGCTGCTGCTCGGCTCGAGCCGCAAGCCCCTGTGGCTGGCCGGGACCGCGTCGCTGTCACTGGCGAAGATCCTCGAGAACATGGAGATCGGCCACAACGTGATGCACGGTCAGTGGGACTGGATGAACGACCCCGACATCAACTCCCAGAGCTGGGACTGGGACACCGCCTCACCGGCCGACGCCTGGCGGCACTCACACAACTACGAGCACCACACGTTCACCAACATCCGCGGCAAGGATCGCGATCTGGGCTATGAGATCATGCGCATCGACCCGCATCAGAAGTGGCACCCGGTCTATCTGCTGCAGCCGCTCTACAACCTGCTGCTGATGGGCTTCTTCGAGTGGGGCGTGGCGGTGCACGACCTCGACCATGGTGCGATCCACTCGGGCGAGAAGACCAAGGTGCAGGTGCTCGAGGAGCTGAAGGCGATCGGCGTGAAGGCCCGCCGGCAGATCGTCAAGGACTACATCGCCTTCCCGGCGCTCGCGGCGTTTGCGGCGTTGGCAGGCAAGCGCGGCTCGTTGGGATCGAGCCGACGCGCGTTCAGGTCAACGCTCACGGCCAACTTCACGGCCAACATCGTGCGCAACGTATGGGCCTACTCAATCATCTTCTGCGGGCACTTCCCCGATCAGACCTACACGTTCAGCGAGGAGGAGGTCGCCGATGAGACGCGTGGGGGCTTCTACGTTCGCCAGCTGCTCGGCTCCTCCAACATCGACGGTGGGCCGCTCTTTCACCTGCTCGCCGGCAACCTCAGCTTTCAGGTCGAGCACCACCTCTACCCGGACATGCCCTCCAGCCGCTACGCGGAGATCGCGCCGCGCGTACGCGACGTCTGCCGCCGCTACGGGCTGCCGTACAACACCGGCCCTTTGCACAAGCAGCTCGGCACCGTGCACCGCACGATCTTGCGCCTGGCGTTCCCCGGCGGCAAGGTCAGGCCAAAGCCGGGCCCCTATCGGCCCGAGCCTGTTTGAGTGCGGGGCCGCGGAGTCAGTTGCAGCCGGTGATGCCGCCGTCGAGTGCTATCACCGCGCCGGTGATGTAGGCGCCGGCGCGCGAGGCGAGGAATTGCGTCAGGCCGGCGACATCATCGCCGCGGCCGATGCGCCCGAGCGGCACCTCCTGCTCGACCGCCTCGCGCGTCTCGGGGTTCTCCAGGACGAAAGCCATCATCTTGCTCTCGAACGGCCCCGGGGCGATCGCGTTGACCGTGATGTGATCCGCGGCGAGGCGCTTGGCGAGGTGGCGCGTGAGCATGTGCACGGCCGCCTTGCTCGCGCTGTAGCTGTAGTTCTCCATCGCCGGCGTGCGCAGCCCATCGATCGATCCGATGTTGATGACCCGCGCCGGATCGTCGACCTCCGCGGCGGCGCGCAATGCCGGCAGCAGCGCGATCGTGAGGTGAAAGACGCCCTCGACGTTCGTGTGCATGACCTTGTCCCAGCCGGCCGCGGGGAACTCCTCGAGTGGCGCGCCCCACACGACGCCGGCGTTGTTGACGAGGATGTCCAGAGCCTGAAAACGCTCGTGCGTCTCGGCCGCGAGCGCCGCCGCACCTTCGGGTCTTGAGACGTCGCCGACGATCGCCTCGCACTCGCCGTGCTCGCTGAGCAGATGCGCGGCGGCGCGCACGTCATCGCCCTTGCGCGAGGAGACGATCACACGCGCGCCGGCCTGCACGAGGCCGCGGGCGATCATCAGTCCGATGCCGCGCGAGCCGCCCGTGACGAGCGCGGTCTTACCGGAGATGTCAAACAGCTCGCTCATGCTCAGTCGCCGAACTCCGCCGGACGCTTCTCGAGGAAGGCGCCAATCGCCTCGGGTACCGCCTTGCCGAACGTGGCCATGATCTGCTGGCGGTCCTCATACTCGACGGCCGTGCGCTCGGAGGGGATCTCAAGCGCGCTCCACATGCCCTGCTTGGTCAGGCGCACGCCCCAGGGCGCGAGCGCGGCGATCTGCTCCGCGCCCTGGAGCGCTCGTGCGGGCAGCGTCTCGCGGGCGACGAGGTCGGCGACGAGCCCGATCTGCAGTGCCTCCTCGGCGTGCACGCGACGCCCGGTGAGCATCAGCTCGTGCGAGCGCGAGGCGCCGATCAGGCGCGGCAAGAGCCAGCTCGTGCCCATGTCGCAGTTCGATACGCCGATGTTGATGAAGGCCGCGCGAAAGACCGCCTCGGGACTCGCGTAGCGGATATCGCAGCCGAGGCTCAAAGCGAGCCCGAAGCCGGCCGCCGGGCCGTTGACGGCGGCGATCACCGGCTGCGGCAGCGCGCGCAGCGCGAGGATCAGGGTTGACATGTGCTGCTGGTTGGCGAGCCGGTCGCGCGACTCGTCGCTGCCGTCGTTATCCGGCGCAGCGCCGTAGCCGTGCAGGTCCAGGCCCGCGCAGAAGCCGCGCCCGGCGCCGGTCAGGATGACCGCGCGGCAGGTGCGATCGGATGCGGTGCGGCGGAGCTCCTCGTGCAGCGCCTCGCACAGCTCGGAGGTCATCGCATTGAGCTGCTCGGGGCGGTTGAGCGTGAGCCGGCGGACGTGCGGGGCGGGCTCCTCGACGAGCAGAGGCGGCGTCATCGCCAGCATCCTATGGGCTCAGGCGCGCGGGTGGTGAATCGCGCGGCGGGTGTGTGAGACTGCCGGCGTGCGCGTGCACCAGCCGAACATGGCGGTCGTCGGCCATGTCGAGTGGGTGCAGTTCGCGCGTGTCGAGCACGTGCCCCGCGCGGGCGAGGTCGTGCACGCGCAGGACGTCTTCGAAGAGCCGGCCGGCGGCGGCGCGGTGGCCTCCGTGCAGCTCGCGCGCCTGGCCGGCGGCTGTGTGCTCTACACGGCGCTCGGCGACGACGAGGACGGGCAGCGCGCGCTCGCGCGCCTGCGGGAGCTGGGGGTCGAGGTGCACGCCTCGCTCTGCGCCGCACCCACGCGTCGGGCGGTGACGCTCGTCGATCGCGCGGGCGAGCGCACGATCACCACGTTTGGCGCGCGCCTTGAGCCCACGGCGGGGGCGGAGGGGGAGTCCACCGGCGCGCTCGCGCGGGCGGACGGCGTGTACTTCACGGCGGGCGATGTGGCCGCGCTCCGCGCCGCGCGCCGAGCGCGCGTGCTTCTCGCCAGCCCACGCGCCAGGCATGCGCTCGGACACGGAATCGAGCTCGATGCGCTCGTGCTGAGCGGAGAGGATCGAATCGAGCGCGAGGCGGCAGCGCGCGCCGAGGGGGAAGCGGAGCTCGAGGTGTGGACCGAGGGGGCACGCGGCGGCAGCTACAGACGGCGCGACGGAGAGCGCGGGCGCTGGAGTGCTGCGAGGCCCCCCGGCGAGGCGGTGGACTCATACGGTTGCGGCGATTCCTTCGCGGCCGGCCTGACCTACGGATTGGCCGCCGGGATCGGCCTCGAGCCCGCGCTCGCGCTCGCGGCGCGCTGCGGAGCGGTCTGTCTGACCGGTCGCGGACCCTACGAGCGTCAGCTCCGCGCGGCGGATCTCTAGGCTGTGGCGGCGATGGGCTTTGAAGAGATCACGAGCGAGGCGCCGCAGATCGCCACCGAGGTGGCAGACCGCGTGCTGACGATCACGCTCAACCGCCCCGAGCGCCTGAACGCGTGGACGGGGCAGATGGGCGGGGAACTGATGGCGGCCTTCGACCGCTCCGACGCCGACGATGAGGTGCGCGCGGTGATCGTGACCGGCGCCGGGCGCGGCTTCTGCGCGGGTGCGGACCTCGGCAGCGGCGGGGACACCTTCGACTACAACAAGCGCGCGCCGCAGGGACCCCAGCGCGACAACGGCGGGCAGTTCACGCTGCGCGTGTTCCAGTCCACGAAGCCCGTGATCGCCGCGATCAACGGCCCCGCGGTCGGCGTCGGCGCGACGATGACGCTGCCGATGGACATCCGCCTGGCCGCCGATGACGCGCGTATGGGCTTCGTGTTCGCTCGGCGCGGCATCATCCCCGAGGCCTGCTCGAGCTGGTTTCTGCCGCGCGTGGTCGGAATCAGCCGCGCGATGGAGTGGGTCTCGACTGGACGCGTGTTCTCCGCCCAGGAGGGCCTCGAGGGCGGGCTTTTGCGCAGCCTGCACCCCGGCGGCGAGCTGCTCGACGCGGCCAACGCGCTGGCCCGCGAGATCGCCGAGAACACCGCCCCGGTGTCGGTCGCGCTCGCGCGCCGGCTGATGTGGCGGATGCTCGGCGCCGAGCACCCGATGCTCGCCCACCGCGCGGACTCGCGCGGCATGGTCTCCCGCGGCGAATCGGCCGACGCCGTGGAGGGCATCACCTCGTTCCTGGAGAAGCGCCCGGCGCAGTTCCCTGACCGCGTGAGCGACGGGCTGGCGGACATCATGCCGTGGTGGCGCGAGCCCGAGTTCGAGTGAGCGCCGGCGCCTCGGCGAGGGCGCCCGAGGCGACTCAGAAGCTCGGCAGCTCCTGCACCAACGACAGCACGGGCGCGAACAGGTCGCCGTGCTCAGCGACGCGCTCCAGCACCTCGCTCGCCTGAAAGGCGAGGCTCTGCGCCTCGCCGCTGGAGCGTGTTGCGCGGACCTCATCCCAGGTGACGGGCGTGGAGGCGCTCGGGCGCTCGGTGGCGCGCAGCGAGTAGACGCAGACGGTCGTCTTCTTTGCGTCGTTCTGCGACCAGTCGATCAGGACCTTGCCCGTGCGCCGTGCCTTCCTCATGCGCGAGACGACCAGCTCGGGGCGGCTGGACTCGAGCATCTCCGCCACCGCCTTTGCAAACGGCTTGGTCTCGGCGAAGCTCACCTCCTCGTTGTTCAGCGGCACGTAGATCTGCAGTCCCTTCGACCCGGACGTCTTCGCGAAGCTCTCGAGGCCGAGGTTCTCGAACATCCCCTGCAGCCACAGCCCGACCTCACAGCACTCGACGATCGTCGCGGGCGCGCCGGGGTCCAGATCGAAGGCCAGCACGGTCGGGCGCTCGACGGCCTGCGCGCGCGCCAGCGGCGTGTGCAGCTCGATCGCCGCGAGGTTCGCGAGCCAGAGGAGCGTCGCCAGGTCCTCGGCGAGCGTGTAGTCGATCGGCTTGCTCGCGCTCGCGATCCTCACCGTCTGCACCCACTCCGGTCGGTGCGCCGGAGCCTGCTTTTGAAAGAATGACTTGCCGTTGACGCCGTCGGGCCAGCGTGTGACCGTCAGTGCGCGGCCCGCGAGGTGCCCGAGCAGCACCGGCGCGACCGCCGCGTAGTATTCGATCAGCTCGCGCTTGGTGAACTTGCTCTGCGGATAGAGCACCTTGGCCAGGTTCGAGAGCTTCAGCTCGCGTCCGCCGACTTTCGTCTCGGCGCTCTTTGCGCTCAGCTCGACGATCGCAAGCGGCGCGGCCCCGCCCCCCGCGGCGCTCGCCGCCGGTTCCCGCGGCTGCACGCCGCCGAGCTCGCGCACGACCTCCGTGCCGGGCTTGTCCTCGCGCAGGCCCTTGTAGACCGGGTGGCGCAGGCTGCCCTCGCGGGTCCACGCGGTGAACTCGACCTCGGCCACGAGCACGGGCTCGCAGAAGACCGCGCCGCGCGGCGGTTTGCCTGCGGAGGCGAAAGGCGAGCCCTCGCGCTCGAGCGGCGCGAGCAGCGTCGCCAGGCGATCGAGCTCGGCCTCGCTGAAGCCGATCGCCTCCCCGTCGCGTTCTGCGATCAGCAGGCGCGCATCGGCCGCCTCGAGCCACGCTTCATACTGCGCCCGGCGCATGTCCCAGGACTGCCCCGGCGCGCGGGTCGGCGGCATCGTCTCTCCGAGCGCGCTGTGGTGGCTGTGCATCGCTGCCCACAGCGGCTCGAGCTCCCCCACCCGCTCGCGCCCGCCCTCGCTGATCTGCGTCTCGCTCATCCGCTGCGGCTGTCGCGCACGAGTGAGTCGATGAACGCGAGCTTTGCTTCGATCGCGGGCCCGAGCACGAACGGGTAGAGGTCGCGCGTGCCCATGCTGCGGCTGATCGCGTTGAGCGCGTAGGTCAGCGGAATCCAGGCCCGCAGCATCGCCCCGATCTCACCCGGCGCGTGCTGCGGCGAGGAGTCCATGCGACCGCGCACTGTAGCTGGATCTAGACTGCCCGCCGATGAGCTCCAGCTCCTCCACGCCGGAGATCCTCGTGCTCCAGCACGCCGACTGCGAGCCGCCCGGTGTCTATGAGGATGAGCTGCGCCGCCGCGCGATCGCCCTGCGCCGCGTGATCCTCGACCGCGAGGAGCTACCCGACTGGCGCCCCTACGTGGCGATCGTCGCGATGGGCGGCGCGATGGGCGCATACGAGGAGGCGGCCCATTCCTGGCTGGCCGCGGAGAAGCGGCTGATCGCCGAGGCTGTGCGCGCCGGGCGGCCGTACTGGGGCGTCTGCCTGGGGGCGCAGCTGCTGGCCGCGAGCCTCGGCGCGGGCGTCACACCGGGCCCCCGCGCCGAGCTCGGCGTGCTGCCCATCGAGCTGACCCCGCAGGCGCACGAGGACCCGGTCTTTGCGCAGGCGCCGCGCACGTTCTCGACGCTTCAGTGGCACGGCGACACCTTCGAGCTTCCCGCCGGCGCAGTCCAGCTCGCGCGCTCTGAGGCCTACGAGCAGCAGGCGTTCGTGCTCGGGCGCGCCTACGGGCTGCAGTTCCACCTCGAGGTCGACTCCGCGCTGGCCGAGCGGTGGATGCAGATCTCCGCCTACGCTCAGGAACTAAAGGAGCTCGCCGGAGACGGCGCGCCGGCCAAGCTTCTCGCCGAAGTGAGAGCCGCCGAGCCCGACACGGTGGCTCTCGCGCGCGAGCTGTTCTCGCGCTGGCTCGAGCGCGTCGTCGGGCTCTGAGCCGCGCTGCTTCGGCGGCGGCTCACTCGACGACGACGCGCACCGTGTGCAGCAGCCGGTCGCTGGCGCCGCGCACGCTGCCGCCCTGCTCGAGCGTGTCCTGGATGTAGGCGAGCGTCTCCGCCGAGAGGCGCTCGCCGGGGAGTACGTTGGGGATGCCCGGCGGATATGTGGCAAGCGACTCCGCCGCGATGCGCCCGACCGCCCGCGCCGCGGGCACGACCTCCTGCGCGCCGAGATAGGCCTCGCGCGGGGTCATCGCCAGTTCTCCCCACGGCGGCGCGGCCGCGAAGCTCGCCTTCCTGCCCTCCGGTTCCAGTCCCACGCGGCGCACGGCCTCGCGCATCGCCTCGACCAGGCGGGCGGCCTCGCCCAGCTCGCGCTCGCCCATGCCGAACACGGCAACGAGCACGTTCTCGCCGTAGAGCTCGAGATTGATGTCGCCGACCTCGCGCAGCAGCGGCGCGAGCTCATAGCCGTTGGCCGCCACGCCGCGCACGTCGATCGCGAGGCGCAGCGGGTCATAGGCGAACACCCCGGGCCGCCCCGCGAGGCGGTCGTCGAGCACGTCGAGGCCCTCGATCGCGCGGATCTCCTCGCGCGCCTGCGCGAGCGTGGCGATCGTGCGCGCGAGCAGCTCGCTGCCGTGCACCGCGGCCTGGCTGCGCGCCGCGTCGAGCGAGGCCAACAGCAGCGAGTTGGGGCTCGTGGACTCTGTCAGCGTGACTGCCCGGTCGACCGTATCCTCGCCGATCAGCTCGACCGCGCCGTGGCCGAAGTGCAGCATCGCCGACTGCGTCAGGCTGCCGACGATCTTGTGTGTGCTTGAGATCACGAGGTCCGCGCCGGCTGAGAGCGCGTGCTCGGGGAGCTCGTCGCTGAAGGCCATGTGCGCGCCCCACGCCTCGTCGACGATCAGCGGCACGCCGCGCGCGTGGGCCACCTCGGCGAGGCCGCGAATGTCGGCCACGGCGCCGAAGTAGGTCGGGGAGACCACCCACGCGCCAACCGCCTCGGGCGTCGCTTGCAGGGCGGCCGCGAGTGTCTCGGGCGCAAGGCAGTGCGCGATGCCGAGCTCCGCGTCGAGCTCGGGCGCGGCGAACGTCGGACGCATCCCCGAGAGCACGAGCGAGTCGATCGTGCTCGAGTGCGCGTTGCGCTGGACCACGACCGCGCGGCCTTTGTGCGCCAGGGCGAGCCCCGCCGCGAGGTTCCCCTGCGAGGCACCGTTGATCAAGAACCAAGCGCGCCGGGCCCCCCACGCTTCTGCCGCGAGGCGTTGCGCTTCCTCGAAGGGCGTCGGATCGACGCCGACGTCGATCCCATGCGTCAGCGCGGGCACATCCATGCTGAGCGCCGCCTCGCCGATCGCCTCCAGCAGCCCGGGGTCCGCGCCCTGCCCGCCCTTGTGCCCGGGGACGTGCAGGCGCGCCGGGTTGCGCCGCGCGTAGGCGCTGACGGCGTCTAAGTAGGGGGTCTGTCGCTGGCGCTCGTCCATACCTTCAACTTAGCTGGCCCGTGCCCTGGGGCAGCGCGCCCGGGGGGCGGGCGCGACTGCGCAGCAGACCGGTGTCACGCGTCAGGCGCTGCGCGAGCGCGACCGGGATCAGCGTCACGAGGATCACGAACAGCACGACCACGTTGACCTGCGGCAGCTGCTGGCCGAGGCGGATGTTTCCGAAGATCCAGATCGGCAGCGTGTTCTGCGCGCCGGCGGTGAAGATCGTCACGACGATCTCATCGAAGGACAGCGCGAACGCGAGCAGGCCGCCCGCGACCAGCGCCGTGGCGATCACCGGCAACGTCACGAAGCGAAACGTCTGCCAGCCGTCGGCGCCGAGATCCATCGAGGCCTCCACGAGCGAGGTCTGCGTGCGCCGCAGCCGCGCGAGCACGTTGTTGTAGACGACCACGATGCAGAACGTCGCGTGTCCGATCACGATCGTCGTCAGCGAGAAGCTCACGCCGGCGAACGTGATGAACGAGTTCAGCGCCATCCCCGTGATGATTCCCGGCAATGCGAGCGGCAGCACGAAGATGAACGAGATCGCCTCGCGCCCGAAGAAGCGGAAGCGGTGCACGGCGAACGCGGCCATCGAGCCGAGCGCCAGCGCGATCGCGGTCGCGAGCAGGCCGGCGCGCACCGACAGCCAGAAGGCGTGGCGCATCTCGGCGTTGTGCCAGGCCGAGGAGAACCACTTCGTGGATAGTCCGTCCAGCGGCCAGCTCTGCACGTTGGAGGGGTTGAAGGCGTACAGGACGATGATCGCGATCGGGATGAACAGGAACGCCATCATCAGCGCGGCCCACACGCCGAGCGCGACGCGGCTCCATCTGCTCGCGCCGATCACAGCGCCTCGAATGCGCCGAGGCGACGGGCGCCGAGCAGATAGATGCCCATAACCACGAGCGGCACGACCGCGAAGGCCGCCGCGAACGGCACGTTATTGGCGACGCCGACGTTCTGGAAGACGACGTTGCCGATGAAGTCAGAGCCCGCCCCGCCGACGAGCGTGGGCGTGATGAAGTCGCCGAGCGTGAGCGCGAACGTAAAGATCGAGCCCGCGGCGATGCCGGGCAGCACGAGCGGGAATACGACCGTGCGAAACGTCTGCCATCCGCGCGCGCCGAGATCGGCGGAGGCCTCGATGTAGGAGTCCGGCAGCCGTTCGAAGGCCGACCAGATCGGCAGGATCATGAACGGCAGCCAGATGTAGCTGAACACGATCCAGATCGCCCAGTTGGAGTAGCCGATGTTTAGCGCGCCGAGCCCGATGTGCTCGAGCGCCCAGTTGAGCACGCCATCCTTGGAGAGGATCAGCCGCCACACGTACACGCGCACGAGGTAGCTCGACCACAGCGGTATCAGCACCGCGATGAACAGCAACGACTGCAGGCGCTTCGGCGCGACGCGGACGGCGAAGAACGCGAACGGCAACGCGAGCACGGCGTCGGTCAGCGTGACCGCCGCCGCGATGCCGATCGTGCGCAGCGCGATCGTGCGGTAGGCCGGCACTTTGAAGAGCTGTTCGAAGTTGGCGAACGTCCAGTGATGGACGAGCTTCCCCGTGAACGCGTCCACGCTCCACAGCGCCGAGACGAACAGCAGCACGAGCGCCGCAAGATAGATCGCCACGAACCACGCCCCCGGCGCGGAAAGCAACAGGACGGCGCGCAGCCACGGCCGGCGGAAGAGAACCGCCGACGCGCGGATGCGTGCCGTCCTTGACGCCGAGGGACTCGCGACGATCGCGGCCCCGTCGGGGCCTATCCCGTGACTTCGGTCCACTTCTGCTGCCAGGCCGTGTAGTCCATACAGTCGCTCTGGCCGTTGCCGCATTCTTTGACAGGCGTCTTCCAGAACTTGATGCTGTCGAAGTAGGCGCTCGACGCGTTGGCGTGGTACAGCGGGCAGGAGCCCTTCGAGAGCTTTTCCATTTCCGCACAGGCCTTCGTGTTGGCGGGCGTCTCACCGAAGGAGAGCGCCTGCTGTGCCTGCACTTTCGGCGTCGACACCCAGTTCACCCACCTATACGCGCAGTTGGGGTCCTTCGCGTGCGCGGCGAGCATCCACGTGTCGGCCCACCCCGTAGCACCCTCGCTCGGGATCAGCGACTTCACCGCCACCTTGTCGCTCAGCAGCGTGTTCTGCTGATAGGGCCACGCGGCGCCGATCGCCACGTCGTTGCTCTTGAACAGTTCGATCTCATCGGAGGCCAGCGCCCAGTACTTCTTGATCAGCGGCCGCTGGGATTTGAGCAGTTCCGCGGTGGCGTTCAGCTGAGCTTCGGTGAGCTCGTAGGGGTCTGTGATGCCGAGGCTGGGCTTCGTCTTGGACAGATAGAGAGCAGCGTCGGCGATCTGGATCGGGTTGTTGGGAACGCTGATCTGGCCCTTGTACTTCGAGTCATAGATCGCCGACCAGCTCCTCGGCGCGCTCGGGATCGTCTTGCTGTTGTACATCAGGACGTTCGGGCCCCACTGCAGCGAGATGCCGTAGTGCTTGCCGTCGACGGTGTTGTGTGAGGGAGACTGCAACTGCGGGATGAAGCTCTTCCATTCCGGCACCAGCGCCACGTTCATCGCCGCCACGTCGCCGCCGCGAATCAGGCGCAGGCTCGCGTCGCCGGAAGCGGAGACCATGTCGTACTGGCTGCCGCCGCCCTGGCGCATCAGCGTCACCATTTCATCGGAGGAACCCGCGTACTTGGCGTGCACCACGCAACCCGTCTGCTTTTCAAAAGACTTCACCCATTCGGGCTGGGCGTAGCCTTCCCACGCCACGAGATTGAGCTGCCCCTCGCCACTGCCGATCTTCGTCGGCAGGCTGGCCGAGCTACTGCTGCTGGAAGAGCTGCCGCAGGCGCTCACGCCCACGACCATCACCGCCAGGATGGCCCCCAAGGCCCAGTCGATCTTCGCAAGCCTCATCAGTTCGCTTCCTCCTCTTGGTTTGTGTCAAGCAGTGATGCATCCTGTTCGCGCCAGGTGAGGCGCACCTCCCGGCCCCGTTCCTCGAGCACGCTCGCCGCGGAGGTCTCGAGGTTCTGGCGCAGCACCGTCAGCGTCTCGTCCTCCTCGAGGGCGACCGTGTAGCGCGTCACTCCTCCCAGGTAGGCCACCTCGCGCACGACCCCGCCCACCGTCCTGGAATCCCCGGCCTCGCCGGCGGCGAGCATGCGGATGCGCTCGGGACGGACGAGATAGCGCTTCCCGTCGCGCACGAGGATGTTGGACGTTCCCACGAAGCCGGCCACGAACTCGTTGACGGGGCGCTCGTAGATCTCACCCGGCGTGCCGATCTGCTCGATGCGCCCGTTGGAGAACACCGCGATGCGGTCGCTCATCGTGAGCGCCTCGTCCTGGTCGTGGGTGACGTAGATGAAGGTGATGCGCTCGCTCAGCTCACGCTGGATCGCCTTCAGCTCGAACTGCATCTCCTCGCGCAGCTTGAGGTCGAGCGCGCCCAGCGGCTCGTCGAGCAGCAGCACCCGCGGACGGTTGACGATCGCGCGCGCGAGCGCCACGCGCTGGCGCTGTCCGCCGGAGAGCTGGATCGGGCGGCGTCCCTCGACGCCCGGAAGGCGCACCATCGCAAGCGCCTCGCCGGCGCGCTGGGAGCGCTCGCGCTTGCCCACGCCCTTGACGCGCAGGCCGTAGGCGACGTTCTCCAGCACGCTCATGTGCGGGAACAGCGCGTAGTCCTGGAAGACGGTGTTGACCGGGCGCTCGTAGGGAGGGCTGCGCGTCACCTCCACGCCGTGCAGCTCGACGTGCCCGGAGTCCGGCAGCTCGAAGCCCGCGATCACGCGCAGCGTTGTGGTCTTGCCCGATCCCGACGGGCCGAGCAGCGTGAAGAACTCGCCCGCGCGGACCTCGAGCGAGAGATGCTCGACGGCCACCACATCGCCGTAGGTCTTGCGCATCCCGACGACGCGCACGGCGAGATCGGTGGAGGCGTCTGCGGGCGGCGAGGGATGCGAGCTCGACACATCGGCCGTCGTACCTCCACCGGAGATCATTCGAGGCGAGTCTATTGCTCACGCTGATTTGCGGCAACTGTCCGATCCGGACAATCTGCGCGCGAGAGCTGCTCCGTCCGGGCGCCGGGATCGGCGCTCTCTCACAGGGCTCACATATGTGTCACGGCTGCAACACCTCTGCGCCGAAATGGCGACCTCGTCGCAGTTTGCCTTGCCTGCGACCCCGCCGCCAACTAAGTTGAAGACCCCATGCAAAACAGTGGCCCGGCGGTGCGTCAACACCCCGGGCCCGGCACCGAGTCGCTCGTCCTCGATGCCAGTCGATTGTCGCTCAGCCGGCCGCTTCGTGTCAGCCGGTCTGTGCGCCGCGATCGGTCGGCGAGGCTCGGCGCCCTCCACCAGAGGAGGCAACGTGTCCAAATCGAAGCGCCGGTCGTCCCCCGATGAAGCGCCATCGTCCGAGCTCGTGCTCGCCGCCGTCGAGCGGGCGATCCGCCACCGTGGCCCGCAGCGAGCGGCCGCGCCGCTGTGGACGATCCTCGCGCACCTCGCGATCCCGCGTCGCTCGGCGGCGGCCCGCGCCGTGCAGGAGC
>JACDGG010000210.1 GCA_013815355.1 Solirubrobacterales bacterium | reverse complement strand
GCGATCATGCCCGGGGGAGTCCTGTGGCGACGAGCGGCGTGCATCTCACTCAAGTTATCGACCGCATCGGGCGCATCACCGAGCCCCTGTCTCTGACTCGAGCCCCGCCGGCCACTGTTATGCCTCTCTATCGCGCCGGCCCGAGCTACCGCCGGGCCGCAGGCGTTCACCCCGTGTACACGCGGGAGAGAGACTCCGCGACGCAAACCGGCTTCTCGCCACCCTCGCGCTCGAAGCTCAGCTCGGTCGCGATCTGTGCGCCGCCCGGGATGTCCTCGACCGAGACGAGCTTGGCGCGCATCCGCACCTTCTCGCCGACCGGCATCGGCGCGGGAAAGCGCACGCGGTTCAGGCCATAGTTGATGCCGAACGCGAAGCCATCGAACTTGAACATGTCATAGGAGAAGCGCGGCGCGAGTGAGAGCGTGTAATAGCCGTGCGCGATCGTGCCGCCGAACGGGCTCTCCTTGGCGCGCGCGGGGTCGATGTGAATCCACTGGTCATCGCCGGTGACCTCCGCGAACTGATCGATCTTCTCCTGACTGACGAGGTGCCAGTCGCTGACACCCAGCTCCTTGCCGGCGTATGCCTTGACCTGATCGAGGCCGGTGAGTGTGAGCATGGTCGCGTCCTCCATTCGTTGTGGGCGCGCGGCGGGCGCGCTCGATACCGCTCGATCCTATGCATCGCTGCGAGCTGGGCGCAGCCGCACGCCCCAGCGGCTCGCCAGCGACTGTCCGGGCTCCAGGCGCATCAGCCCCTCGCCACTCTGAAAGGCGTTCGGCGCGCACGTCATCGGCTCGGCCGCAAGGCCGCGGCGCCGGCGCTCCACCGCGAGCGTGTCACCGGTGTAGAGCTGCAGGAACGGATGGTGCTCGTCGACCCACATCTCCACACAACATCCGTCGGGACCTGTGAGGAGCACCCAGGCCAGGCCGTTCTCGTCGCGCTGGAGATCGGCGAAAGCGAGATCGAGACTGCTCGCGGCGATCGGGCGCGCGTCGCTGAAGTCGGCGGCGCTGCCGGCGACGGGCGCGCGGCCGGTGGGCAGCCTGCGCTCCTCATCGACGGTGATGTAGGAGCCGGCCCTCAGCTGCAGCTCGCATTCGTCGAGCAGGCCCGGGCCCGCCGATAGATAGGGATGCTGCCCGGCGCCGTAGGGGCAGCTGCGCTCGCCGATGTTGGTTGCGCTCGTGCATACCGCCAGGCCGTCGTCGCTCAGCGAATACTCGATCTCGACATCGAGCGCGAACGGGTAGCCCGGCGTCGGGTGCAGCCGGATGCCCATCGTCACGCGCTCTGCTTGATGCTCGAGGACACGCCATGCACGCCAGCGCAGCAGGCCGTGGCTTGCGTTGTGCCGCGCCGGCTCACTCAGCGCCAGCTGATGCTCGACGCCGTCGAAGCTGTAGAGGCCATCGCCGAGGCGGTTCGGCCAGGGGATCAGCGGCGTGCCATGTGCCCCGTCGCAGATCGCCTGCGGCGGATAGGGATCGAGCACGTCGCGCTCGCCCGCGGAGTAGCGCCGCACCCCACCGCCCACCTCGACGATCGTGGCGCGCTGCTCTCCGAGGCAGACCTCGAACTGCTCGCCGGAGGGAGCCATGGTCACTCGCTCGACGATAGCCTCCGGCGCGGACTCGTCGTTATGGTCCGCCCCGGCGCTCACTCACGCCCGATGGGCCTCCCTCAGGGCTGTGCGAAAGGAGCGACCTGGAGCGAACCCTCCCCCCATGACGGGCGGATGCGCGAAGGCCATCCGCCCAATGTAAAGCCTACCCTTCACGCCGGCTCCGCAATCGCGACCGGGCAACTCCCGCATCCGCACCCGAGCCACCTACCGGCAGCGCACTAACCGCAGGGGGCCGCCGCAATGGCCTCTGCGCCTGCGAGGTACACCTTCGGGACGTTGAACTCCCACGACTGCCGTCGCTGAGCTCGATCGCAAGGACACCCGCGATCTGGCCCCGCTCCACCGTCGCGGAGCGAATCTCCTCGCGTGCGGCCGAGCGTCCGCTGTCTACGGGAACGCCTTGCCCGAATCAGTCGGCGGGGGCGATCGCGCACCCGCTTCGCATGGCCGCGCGCCTGAGGTCTTGGTCCCAGCTGACGAGCGTGGTGAGCTCACCTGTAGCAAGCGCACTTGCAAGATGGACCGCGTCGTAGCCGCGCAGCGCAAGTTTCTCGGCAAGCTGACCGGCCTCGCGTGCAAGCCGGGCGTCGACCCCGATCAGCGACAGCTCGCTTTGGAGCGTCTCGAAGTCTTCGATCGCGCGTGAATGGCCGACAGCGCTGAGACGCCCGCTACGTCGCGCAGCCGCGAGCGCAGCGCGACCCTCGGGATAAGACAGGACGCTGGATGTTGCTGGATGAGCGGTGGCCCATAGCTCCGCGACCAACTCGGAGTCGTCCTCAACGATGACCAGCTTGACAAGCGCCGAGGTGTCGAAGTAGAGGATCAGCGGCGCTGCTCGGCGACGAGGTCGGAGACCGATCCGCGCGCCTTCACGCGTGCCCGACGTGTGCCGCGTGGTCGATCCGGCGGCGTGACCAGACCGCGTCGCACGAGATCCTCGAGAGGCGCAGCCGCGTCGACGGCGGACAGCCGGGCAATCGGACGCCCGCGACGTGTGATCACGACCTCGGCGCCCTCCTCAACCCGCTCCAAATGCTCGCTCAGACGATCGTGAAGTGCCCGTACGCCCACCTCGTAGTCTGACGCATGTAGCATCATTGTCTGATCCTAGCAGCTACATGCAGACTTCATCTGAGATCCTCGCAGCCAAGCGATACGTCACGGCGAAGTCGGCTCAGCGGAGTCGACCTCGGCAGCGATGCTTTGCGCGAACGCGTCGGGGCGTGAGAGAAAGGGGTGGTGCCCGGCGTCGACCTCAACCAGTCGGACGCCGGCTCTCACGCGTCGACGCTGCACCTCAGCAGGAGTCGCGAGATCCTGCGTGCAGACGAAGTACGTCGCCGGCTTCTGCTGCCAGAAAATTTGGCCCGGTGCCTGCGTGAAGGGCACTATGGACTGACGAGTGAGGCGGGCCAGCGCCTGCTCGGTCGTTACTTCGTCGCAGTCCTGGAGGAAGAGCTCACGGATCATGTCGGGGTCGACTCCGACGGTTCCGTCATCGCTCGGCTGCAGCCATGGCGCCGGTTCAGAGCCGATCAGATCGGACTGGGATTGGCCGGCTTCGGGCATCACAGAGGTGACGTAGAGCAGCTGGGTGACGCGCTCCTCAGCACCGGCCTCGGTGATGATCATGCCGCCGTATGAGTGGCCGCAGAGGACCACAGGGCCGTCGAGCTCGGCGATCGCTCGGCGGCAAGCCTCGACGTCATCGGCGAGGTCCCCGAGCTTCTCGCCGGTCTCGCCGCAGCTCGGCAGCGACACAGCGACACTTGAGATGCCGTGCTTGGCGAGCGGCTGCGTCATCCGGCTCCACCACCAAGTGGCGTCGCGGACGCACGCGCCGTGAACAAAGATCAGAGCCGGCATCGTGAGGCCCGGGCGGTCGCCAGGTGTTCAGAGGAGTCCTCGTGTGCACCATAGATCATGTCTAGCGGCACGTCGCTTCAAGTCTTCTTCTGGCAGTCTGCGCGGTCGCGAGAAGACGAAGCACCTCAAGCATGCTGTTCGCCAGAAGCACTGCTAACGCATCGGACCCACAGTTACGCGGCTTCCACCCATAAGGTCTAGGTACGATCCAGTTCGTCGAGCACCGCGGCGTCCACGTCGATGTCAAACTTTCGCGCGAACAGCTTGGCTGACGCGCGCATGCTGTCGAGGTCGTCCATTCGCAGCGTGTGCGGATGGTAGCCGTCCCAGTTCAGGAAGCGCAAATCCTCGTTGACGAGCGTGTCGCGCAGGGGCGAAGCCAGCAACAGCATTTGAAAGAGATTCTCATCTGGAATGAAGACAAAGGTGAAGAACCAGCGCAGTGTGGGACGACGGCGCATCGTGCGCAGGCAGTATGCCGCGGCCTCGGGTGTGATGGCCCAGTAAGCCAGTCCCTGGTAGGGCGTAAGCCCGTTCGGGATCCGACGTCGAAGTCGGGGCTGGAGGTGCCACCACCGATGGCCCAGCGACACGTGCCACCACATCAGTGGCCACATCTCCCCCGACCACATCCAGAGCGCGTTGCCCGGTCGCTCACTATCGTCCACCTCGCGACCCACTCCGGCCGACCAACTGATGTATGAGCGCCCTTCCGCGCTGGCGAAGAAGCGCTGGATCTCGGCGGTTGACCGGATCGGATAGTCCTGACCGGTCAGCAGCACCAGATGAGAGAAGCGCCGCTCTGAGCGCAGCGCGGTGCGGATCCCGAGCATCGTGGCCTTGACATGACTGTAGCCGCCCCAGTAAACGCTGACTCGGCGATGCAGGAGGACGGGCGGTCGGGGAAGCTTGGCAAACGCCGCACGAAACGACGCCAGGTCAGACTTTCGGTCAACGTGAACGTAGACGATGTCCTCGGGGCTGCTTAGGCGGTCCACCAAACGAGCGACCTGCTCGGGATTGCGGTGGACCAGGACGATGTATGCAAGCGCCATGTGCTTCGCAGCCTAGATGCCCTCACCCAATGGACCCGGGGTTGGACCTTCGTCTATATGGCTCTCTTGTACTGGATGTAGGTGAGCTGGGCCGAGGATCGCGGTCCTGAGCAGGGGTTTCGTGGCGAGAGGAAGTCTTCGGAGGTTGCGCGCTGGTTGTGGACGCGCC
>JACDGG010000209.1 GCA_013815355.1 Solirubrobacterales bacterium | reverse complement strand
GAGGGGGCGACGGCGAGCTCGCGGCGCAGGCGCTCGGACAGCGTCCGGTAGGCGAGAAGCGCGGCCCCGCGATCGCCGCTCGCGGCGAGGCGCGCGATCAGCCGGCGGTGAACCTCCTCGCCGAACGGGTCGACCGCCGCCTGGCGCCGCGAGGAGACGATCGCCCCCGCAAGGTCTCCGCTCAGCTCGCACCCCGCGGCGAGGCGCTCGAGCGCTCCCAGCAGCCGCTCGCGATGTGTCTCGCGCACGACGTCGATCCACTCCTCCTCAAAGCCGCTCAGCAGCTCGCCGTCGCAGAGCTCGACGGCCTCGCTGTCGCGTCCCTCATCGAGCAGCGCGACGAAGGCGAGCGCGTCGACCCGCAACTCGCCCTCGGCGGCGGAGAGCCCGACCTCCTCTCGCCCGGCCACGAGCAGCTGGGGCGCGAACGGCTCGAGCGTGCGGCGCAGCGCCCAGATCGCGCTGCGCAGGCTCGCGCGCGCGCTGGAGTCGAGCACGTCCGGCCAGAAGCGGGCGGCCAGCTCGTTGCGCGGCTGCGGACCAGGGTGCAGCGCGAGATAGGCGAGCAGCGACCAGGCCCGCCGCGACGCCGGAGCCGTCAGCTCCTCGCCGTCGCGCTCGACTGCCATCCGACCGAGCAGCTTGATGCTCAGCATCGGACAAGCGTAAGGCCTCACGGGACGCGCAGAGGATTGACGCGCGCTTGACGCCTGCTCAACGCCCTCGCCGTCATGGTCCGCTCACCAACCGAGAAAAGGAGCAGAGATGCCTACCACCACGACGTTCGACCTCGAGAAGTTCACCCGCGCGATCGAGGAGCGCGACTCGAGCACGCAGCTCGCGATGTACGCGCCCGGCGCGAAGGTCACGCTCGCCGACCGCGTCAGCCAGCCGGGAGCGCCGCGCGTGCTCACCGGTCAGGAGGAGATCCAGCGCTGGGTCGAGGATGTCTGCGGACGCGACATGACCCACGCCGTCGGACACGCCGTGCGCGACGAGAGCGGCGCGGCGTTCACCGAGGCCTGCCGCTACCCGGACGGGACAAACGTGCTTTGCGCGACTGTGCTCGAGATCGAGGACGGCCTGATCGTGCGCCAGACCGGTGTGCAGGCGTGGGACGAGTAGGGCGCTAAGGAGCCCGGGTGCCCTCTGCGGTCGCGAGCTTGGCCCGCTCGCGCTCGTCGCTGATGCGCACGACGTCCCAGGCGAGGCCGAGCCGCTGCAGGAGGGCGATGAACCAGGCGGAGGGATCGAGCTGCCACCAGCGCAGGCCGTGGCGGGCGGAGGTGGGGAAGGCGTGGTGGTTGTTGTGCCACGCCTCCCCGAGCGTCGGCAGCGCAAGCCAGGTGAGGTTGCGCGACTCATCGCCGGTCTCGAAGCGCCGACGGCCGAAGAAGTGACATAGGGAGTTGATCGAGAAGGTGGCGTGGTGCAGGAAGAACATGCGCACGGCGCCTCCCCACAGAAGCGCCGTGAGGCCGCCAATCACGGTGCCCGTGATCGCGACGCCGAGCCCGAAGGGCACGGCGAGCCCGACCGCCACCCACAGGAGGAAGGTGCGGTCGACGAAGCGCACAACCGGATCGGCCAGCAGGTCCTTGGCGTAGTGCTGCTCGTCAGCCAGCGCGCCGCCGCCGAAGATCCAGCCGATGTGCGCGTGATAGAGGCCCGTGAGCGCGCCTCGCCAGCCGCTGCCGTGATCGACGTGCGGGCTGTGCGGATCGCCATGCTGGTCTGAGAAGCGGTGGTGCTTGCGGTGGTTCGCGACCCACTCGATCACGGGTCCCTCGACCGCCGCCGAGCCCATCGCCGCGAGCACCCCGCGCATCGCGGGACTCGTCTTGAAGCTGCGGTGAGTGAAGAGTCGGTGAAAGCCCACGGTGATGCCGAGGCCGGTGAGCAGGTAGGCGATCGCCATCACCACGAGGTCGGGCCAGTGCAGCGCGCCCCCCCAGGCCTGCCATGCCGCGAAGCCGACGAGGCCGACGGGCACCACGGTGACGATGACGTTCGCGACGGCATCGACCGTCGATCCTCCGGGAGGCGGTGCGGCGGCGGGAGCGCTCGCCGGCGCGTCCTGCACGGGAGCTACATCGATGGCCATCGTTCACACCTTTCCGACCGCACGAGCGGCGGCTCGGACCCGGCCGTGCCATGAGTTGGCGCGGCATCTGCTCCACGACGATAGCGATCGCTGCGCACGCGCGCGTACGCTGACAGCGACCGAGCGCGGTTTCCCCCGCGACCGCCGGGCCGGAGCGCGAGCTGCCGCGGCGCTGCGCTCGCTCTACTCCTCGGACCGGGCGCGCTGCTCGATGCCGGCCAGCACGTCGGCGCCGAGCACCGCGTCGACCTCGAGTTGCGCGGTCGCCATCACGCGGCCGATCATCATGTACTGACCGATCACGAGCAGCAGCTGTGTGATCTGCGCGGCCGTGAAGCGCTCGCTCATCGCGGCGAAAGTCGCCTCGTCGGGCGTCGCCTCGCGCACGACCTGGGTCGTGAACGCGACCACCAGCCGGCCCTCCTCGCCGAGCACCTCGGACTCCAGCTCATCGGCCTCAAGCGCCGCCACCTGCGCCTCGCTGCCACCGAGCGCGAGCAGGATCGGCACGTGCTGCACCCACTCGTATTCGGCGCCGGGTGTGAGCCGCGCGACACGCAGGATCGCCAGCTCCCGCAATGACTTCATCATGCGAAACGCGATGGACTCCCAGGAGGTCGCCGTCGGCTGGTGGCCGGGCGATGCCCGCCACGACGGCGCGGCCTTCTACGCCTATGCCCATCCGGCCGCCGACGGCTTCCCCAACGCGTCGCTGTCGCCCGCCGCCGCCCACTGGGACGATGCGCTCGGCGAGTACGTGCTCGACTGGGAGGACGTACGCTCGAGTGCAGACCCGCACGCGCTGTGCCTCCAGTTCGCACGCTCGGCCTTCCAGCACGCCTGCCTGGTGTGCGGCTGGGACTCCAAGCTCGCCGCAAGCGCCGCGGGCGAGCCGCCGCCGGTCGTCTGAGCCGCAGCTGAGCTGAGGGTCGGGCGGCGGTGCCCTCAAGCGATGGGGATGCGCGATCATCGTCCGCTCGCGTCCGAGCTGGCCACGCACGAGCACAGGCGCGAGCACGAACAGCGCCACACGCGCGAGCGTCGATGCACTCGCGTCGTGCGGCGCGGTCAGGCGGCGAAGCGCTGTGCGGAGCGCTCGCGACGCTTTGCCGCCTCGAGGTCGCGGTCTTTCGGCGGCGCCGCGGTGACGAGCTCATCGAGCAGGCGCGCGGTGGCCAGCGTGACCTCCTCGACGGCGCGCTCGAAGACCGCAGAGTTGGCCTGCGAGGGCTTTGTCGAGCCGCTGATCTTGCGGACGTATTGGAGCGCGGCGTCGCGAATCTCAGACTCGCCGGCGGGCGGCTCATAGTTGTGGAGTGATCTGATGTTTCGACACATGTGCCCAGCCTAGTACGCCGCGTCGATGTAGGGGACACAGGCGCGCGGCGAGTTCGCGTCCGGGACGCCTCATATCGTCGCCGCCCCGTGCCGATCTCTGCGGCGGGGCGCCCACAAGATGACCATTCCGCTTCCATGCTCCACGGCGCTCGCTGAGCTGTGAGTACGGCCGTCACGATCTGGCTGGCGATCGTGCTGGCAGCGTCGGCGGCGGTCAAGGCCCGCCGGCCTGCGAGATCCTCCGCGGCGCTCGCCACCTACGGCATCACGGGCGCCGCCGCGCGCCCTGCTGCGGTGGCGCTGATCTCGATCGAGCTGTCCATCGCAGCCGCGCTCGCGGCGCAGCTGCCGTGGGCGCCCGGCGCCGCCGTCGCGCTGTTCGGGTGCTTTGCGCTCGCCACCGGCGCGGCGCTGCTGGCGGGCCGCAGGGGGCGCCCATGCGCTTGCTTTGGCAGCGACTCGCGGCTGGGATCCTCGGCACCGCTGCGCAGCGGTGCGCTCGCGGCAGCCGCCGGCGCGCTCGCACTCGGATGGCTGCCCGCCGCGCCCTCCAGCTATGACCGCTGGCTCACCGTGGCCCTGTCGCTAAGTGCCGTGCTCAGCGGTGCGCTCGCGCTTGCCGTCGTCGCGCTGGCGCGCGAGGTTGGCGTGCTGCGTCTGGGGATGAGCGCGGGCGGAGCGCTTGAGATACCGCAGGAGGGTCCCGCGGTCGGCTCCGAGCAGCGGTGGGCGAGGAGCTCCTCGCCGGGCCCGCGCGCGATGTTGCGCCTCGCGATCTTCACCTCCGAGGCATGCCCCCTCTGCCGCCAGGTCGCCCCCGCCGTCGAGCACGTCGCCGCCGACCCGCTGGTGGCGGTGGAGATCCTCGACGAGGTGCTTGCGGCGGAGACGTGGCGAGCGGCGGAGATTCCCGGGAGCCCCTATGCGGTCGCGCTGACGCTCGAGGGCACGGTGCTCGCCAAGGGCACCTTCAACGGCCTCGGCCAGCTCGAGAGCATTCTCGGCACGGCGCGCTTCCGCGAACGAGAGCGTCCGCTTGCAGCCTGAGCGCCCCGAGGAGCACTTCAGCGACGCCGTGCTGCGGCGCAGCAGCCGCCGCGGCTTTCTCGAGTGGGCCGGGATGGCGATCATCGCCCTGGCGGGCGCGGGCACGGCAGCGCGGGCGGTGCTGCCAGACGAGTCCGACGCGTATACCAACTTCTGCGGGCACACCTACACGACCGGCAACTGCGCGCACCCCACCGGGCTGCCGCGGGTCGACCGCCACGATCTGCCGCTGCGCGCCTCCGACGGGCACGCGGTCGACGACCT
>JACDGG010000208.1 GCA_013815355.1 Solirubrobacterales bacterium | reverse complement strand
CTGGCAGCTACCCGGACCGGACCCACCCCGGCAGGCGAATGCAAGCTTACGTTCGGATCAGGTCATCGAACTGCACCACCTCCAAACTCTGGATACACAGACAGCTTCTTAGGTTAGGCTGACGCTCGGTCGCGGGCCACGGTCACCAGACGCTCCACGTGGCGCTGGGCGCGCTTGGCGTCCTGCGCGCTGGCCGGCCGGTGGCTGTAGCCGGCGCGGGTCTTCATCGCGAGCAATGTGCCGAGCGATTTCGCGAGCTCCTTGCCGCCGGGCCGGGTCTTCTCCAAGAGCCCGAGCGCTTCGTCGTGGTTCTCCCCGACTGCGTGCTCGCCAAGCGCGATGCAGCAGATGACATCCGCGGCCGCGACCGCTGCGTGCACGCATAGCGTCACGTACGCGTCGCTGACTTCGTGCTCATCCCCAGCGAACTCGCGGATCGTCTCCGCTGCCTCATGGAACTGCTCAGCCTTGCGCAGGCGGCCTCGCATCGTGGCCTCATCGCAGGACCTCGTGCGGGTGCTCATGCGCTGATCAGGCGGCGTAGGACACGGCGCTTGCCGAACAACTCGACACCATCATGCAGCGCCTCCTCGAGCACACGCTCCGAAGACGCAGCGGCAACCTCGCCCTCCCCGTACTCGAGCACGCGGGTGTCGTTTCCCGTCCACGCGCTCGCCGATCGCTGCAGCGCGAGCAGCTGATCCTGCCACGGGCTGGAATCGGGCTCGTGGCCCGCCGGACGTATCACGAGCACGTCTAGGTCGCTGGCGGCGCGTGCCTCTCCCCGCGCAGCCGAGCCGAACAGCAGCGCGACGCATGGCTGCAACTCCCAGGCTGAGATCAGTGCTCGCAGGCGTGCGAGCAGCTCCTCACGCATGCATGCGAGGCCTTCGATCGACGGGGCAGCAAGGTGCTCGCGATTGAGCCGATACAGATGTGCCGAGCCAGCGGGCCTGCACAGCACGATGCCCTGCCCCACCAGCCGATCCGCCGCGCGGCGGATTCCCTCCACGCTGCCGCGCCCAACCTGGCGTGCGAGCTCCCGCCCACTGAACTCCACGTCGGCTCCCGCGAGCACCTCGAGCACGTCACCGTCGAGCGTGGGCGTCGCTACGAGCAGAGGGCGAGCCAGATCCATGCGTCAATAATACTACGTGTATGCGGACTATCCTGCGCATGTGTCCACTATTCTTCGTGGTCGTATCCGTGTCCGAAGTCGCGTGCCGGTGGCGAGCGATCAACAAGTTTCTCGCAGCGGGCGGACCGCGTCGGTCCTCGGCGCGATGTCCTGGCGGTCCTCGAGGCGCGGATCCTTACTCGGCGGTGGGACGTCGATCGCCGGCGGGCGCAGCGGCCACGTGATCCCAAGTGACGAGCTCGCGGTCCATCGCCGTGCCGTCCGCCCGCGCGGTTTCAAGAACGGGCGCCTGCAGGCTGAGCGTCTCGCCGTCGGGCGTAGAGGCCGCTCGGCTCGCTCCGCAGGCGCCGGTTCCAGTGGGCGCGCCACTGCGCGTAGGAACCGTAGCGGTCGTCCTGCGCGCCGCCGCCAAAGAAGCCTCGCGCGCCGTCTGATGACGCCAAGCCCGCCAATCTGGGCAGACACAACAGGTGTATCGGGCTTTGACACGCGCCCGTCGTCGCCGTGAAGCGCCCTGCACGCGCTCAATCAGCCGGTGAGTGCCTTGCCAGTGTTCTGCGCCAATTGCGCATCAAAGGCCCGCTTGTAGGCGGGCCGCGCTTCGCCACGGGCGACATAGGCGGCCAGGTTCGGAAACTCGTTCAGAATGCCCGAAGGCCTCGTCCTGAGCAGCACCGACACCATCATCAGGTCACCTGCGCTGAACGCGCCATCGAGCCAGTCGGCTTTGCCGAGACGAACCGACAATTGGCCCAGCCGGTTGCGGACGCGATCCTCCACCAGAGGAAGGCGCTCCTGACTCCATGACTTATCACTTTCTAGAATCTTGGCGATTGAGAGTTCAAGAATCGGTGGCTCCACCGTGTTGAGCGCAGCAAACATCCAGGTGATTGCACGCGCCCGTGCATTTGCATCGCCCGGCAGCAAGCCCGCGTGGCGCTCGGCGATATGGAAGACAATCGATCCGGTCTCGAACAGAGCGAGATCGCCTTCCTCATACGTCGGAATCAGTCCGAAAGGATGAAGCGCCAGATGCGCCGGCTCCTTCTTTTCACGGAACGAAACAGGGCGAACCTCATATGGCTGGCCCACTTCTTCAAGCGCCCAGCGGACACGCGTATCACGCGCCAGTCCTTTGCCGCCATCGGGTGAACGTTCAAAGGCGGTGATAATGATGGTCATTGTGAGGCTCCTCTAGGTCGAAATCACCGGCCGCGGGGCCGCTGTTCAAAGTACCTACATCCGAAGACGGACCTAACCGGCGGAACTCATCGGCACGCTGTGGAAGTTCGCCTCAAGGGCAACCAACGCCGAGCGCGAGACGAGGCGCTCGCAGACAACCTTCGGCCGGGAACGCCAGCGGCGGGCAACGGCCTGGGCGGCTCGCCCGCGCCGAGCTCACCGACCGTGCTCTCCCCGCGCGGCGCGCGTCGGAAACGGCCTAACTCGGCGCCAAAGTCACCAGGCGGTCAAGGTTCAACGATTGCGGGCTGCGCGAACGCGCTGAGGTAGAGCGCGCGCCCACGCTCGAGACGACGGAGTGCCTGCGGCCACTTCGGCTGCTTCTGCGTCGATGAACCCGAGTAAGTAGTCGCGCGCTAATCTAAACCGAGCACGCTCTGATCGTGCGCGATCGCCCGCCAGACTTGAGCGATGAGCTTCGGGTGTACGAAAGCCCCACAAAGCTGAGCGTGCCACCAGACCTGCCATAAGTCAGCCGGACGGAGGGTCCAAGTCGTTGATCCCATAGCTTCCGGGTGACGTCGATTCGACCCGGAGCTTCGACCGTGAGAGGAGCGGTGCAGATGCTGGAGCACAGGATTGGAACCCGCGAGGAGTGGCGGACCGCGCGCGACGAGCTCGCCAAACTCGAGACCGAGCAGGCGGAACGCAACGATGAGATCAAGCGCACGCGCCGTGAGCTGCCCTGGGTCCCGGTGGAGAAGGAGTACGAGTTCGACACCGAGGAGGGCAAGAAGACGCTCACCGAGCTGTTCGACGGCCGCTCGCAGTTGCTCGCCTACAACATCATGTACGGGCCCGACTACGAGCTCGGTGCGTGCCCGGGGTGCACGAGTCTCGCCGATGGGTTCGACGGGACGCTGGTTCATCTCAACCACGCCGACGTGACGTTCATCGGCTTCTCGCGGGCCTCGATCGATCGGCTGGCCGCCTACAAGAAGCGGATGGGCTGGGAGTTCCCGTACGTCTCGACCTACGAGAGCGATTTCCCGTTCGACTTCGGCCTGGCCCTGACCGAGGAGCAGGCCGGGCAGATCCCGGAGGTCAAGCAGATGGTCGACGACCCGCCCGAGTGGCTCGAGTTCTGGTCGACGCAGGTCGGCGCCGAGCTCAGGGACGGACTCCGCGAGGCCCCGGGCTACATCGCGTTCGCGCGCGAGAACGGGACCGTGTACCACACCTACACCGTGACGGCCCCGGATCCGTTCGTCGCGCCGTTCTTCGGCTTCCTGCTCGACCGGACGCCGAAGCCGCAGCCCGACGAGCCCCGGAGTTACCGCAAGGACGAATACCCCGACTGACAGGAGGACGCGATGCCCGAACACCGAGTCGGAACCCAGGAGGAGGGGCAGGCGGAACGCGAGGCGCTGCTCGCCAAGGAGAAGGAGCTCACGCGGCTCAGCGACGAGCTGGCGGAGCGGCGCCGTCAGCTCCCGTGGGTCGCCGTGGAGAAGGAGTACAGCTTCGAGACCACCGACGGAACCAGGTCGCTCGCCGAACTCTTCGACGGGCGCTCGCAGCTGCTCATCTACCACTTCATGTTCGGCCCGCCGTACGAAACGGGCTGCCCGGTGTGCTCCTCGATCGCCGACAACTTCGACCCCAACGCCGTCCACCTGGCGGCACGGGACACCACGCTGCTGCTCTCGTCGCGGGCGCCGCTCGAGAAGCTCCAGGCCTTCAAGGAGCGGATGGGCTGGGGGCTGAACTGGGTCTCGACCGCCGGCGGCGACTTCCACCGCGATCTCGGCTTCGTGAACACCGAGGAGGAATTGCGGCCGTTCCTTGAGGGCGAGATCCCGCCGACGGTGGAGCAGAACGCCCGCATGTGCGGCACGGATGCGGCGGGGTACGTCGCGGAGGGCCCGGGGATGAGCGCGTATGCGCTCGCGGACGGGGTCGTCTACCGAACCTATGTGACGACCGCGCGCGGGCTCGAGCCGGTGATGAGCTACTACGGGCTTCTCGATCGCACGGCGATGGGTCGCAACGAGACCGGATCGCAGCCGCACTGGCTGCGGCGCCACGACGAGTACTAGGTGTGTCGTCTAAGCGCGGAACAGAGCCCCGACTGACGGCCCCCCTCCTGCTGGCGGCGGCCGTCGTCGCCTGGCTGGTGACGGCGGATCGCATGCGCGGGATGGACATGGGTCCGGGGACGGATCTCGGCGGGTTGGGCTGGTTCGCCGGGGTCTGGGCGGGGATGATGGCCGCGATGATGCTCCCGTCGCTGGTGCCGATGGCAGACGCCTACGCCGGGCAGGCACGGGCCGGGTCGGAAACGGGGGCGCCGCGGTCGCTGATGCAGACGACCCTGTTCGTCGGCGGGTACCTCCTCGCCTGGGTCCTCGTGGGTCTCGCAGCCTGGACGGTGATAAAGGAAGTGCGGTCGTTCGACATCGCCT
>JACDGG010000029.1 GCA_013815355.1 Solirubrobacterales bacterium | reverse complement strand
GGGCCGCGACGGCTCCAAGCGTGCCGCTGCCGGCGAAGAAGTCAAGGCACCAGTCGCCGGGCCGCGTGGAGGCTTGCACCATGCGCCGCACGATCCCCTCCGGCTTCTGCGTCGGGTAGCCGGTCTTCTCGCGTCCGCTCGTCGGCACGATCGTGTGCCACCAGACGTCGGTCGGGAGCTTGCCCAGCGCGACCTTCTCGGGCGTGACGAGCCCGGGTGCCATGTAGGGCTCGCGATCGACCTCGGCGGAGTCGAAGTGGTAGGCGTGGGGGTCCTTGACGTAGACGAGGATCGTGTCGTGCTTGGCGGGCCAGCGGCGCTTGGTGCGCGCGCCGTAGTCGTAGGCCCAGATCAGCTCGTTGAGGAAGCACTCGCGGCCGAAGATCTCATCGAGCAGGAGCTTGCAGTGGTGGGCCTCGCGGTAGTCGATGTGGAAGTAGAGCGTGCCCTCGGTGGCGAGCAGCCGGTGGGCTTCGCGCAGACGCGGCTCGAGAAACGCGTGATAGTCGGCGAACGCATCGCTATAGCTCGACTCCGCGAGCACACGGCTGCGGTAGCGCCTGCCCTGGAAGCCGGTCCGCTCGCCGTCGCCGTCGCGCACCACCGCGAGCGTCTTGCGCGACTGCACGCGGCCGGTGTTGAAGGGCGGGTCGATGTAGATCAGCTGAAAGCAGCGATCGGCGTAGCCGGCCAGCAGCTCGAGGTTCTCGCCCAGCAGGATGCTGTCCCGCACCGGGATGCCGTCGCCGACCACGACTGAGAGGTTACGGTCGACCGCCGATGGAGGCGAGCCGCGCGGCTGCTGTTTACTGCAGGGTCGATGAAACGCTCTCGACGCGATCCCGACGGCGCTCCGCGCACGCGCCTGCGCCGGGTGGCGCTCGCGCTGGGCCTCGTGATCGCGATGAGCGCCGCGATCTCCGCACAGGGGGTGCAGCGCAGCGACGGCGGACAACAGCCCGCGCGGGTGACGGTCTCGATCTCACCCGGCAAGCCCGGAGTACCCGTGCCACGGGAGTTCCTCGGGCTCTCCTTCGAGCTCTCGAGCGCCTCGCAGATCGCCTCCTACGCCGACAGCGGCAACTTCGCGCGCATGCTGCGATCGCTGGGCCCCGGCATCCTGCGCCTCGGAGGTGCCTCGGCGGACACACGCGTCGCCTGGAGGGATGCGCACACGCCGCGCCCCGCATGGGCGAGCAGCGTGCTTGTCGCCGCGGACCTGCACCGCCTGCGCAGACTCGCGGCTGAGAGCGGCTGGCGGGTGCTGCTGACGCTCGGCCTCGCTCACTACGACCCCCTCGCCGCCGCGCGCGAGGCCACCGCGGCGCGCCGCATTCTCGGCGGCCTGCTCGCGGGAATCGAGGTCGGCAACGAGCCCGACTCCTATGGGCGCCATGAGCTGCGCACGCTGCCCTGGACGGCCTCGACCTATGAGACGGAGGTCAGCTCCTACCGCCGCGCAATCGGGCGGCGCTCCTCGGCGATCCCGCTGGCCGGTCCCGGCGTCTCCGGATCGAGGGCGTTCGTGCGCTGGGGCGCAGCCGAGGCGCGCCGCCAGCGCCCTGCGCTCTTGACCGGCCACCACTACCCGCTGCGCTGCGACTCGGTGCCCCCGCCGACGATCGAATCGCTTCTCAGCGAGCGTATCCGCGCGCTCGAGGGCGCCTCGCTTGCGCGCTACCTCGCGGTCGCGCGGACGCGCCACACGAGCTTCCGCATGGATGAGACCAACACGGTCTCCTGCGGCGGGCGGCCCGGCATCAGCGACACGTTCGCCTCGGCGTTGTGGGCGGTCAGCTACATCACCCAGGCGATGAGCGCGGGCGCGGTGGGCGTCAACCTGCAGGGCGCCCCGGCCAACTGCAGCGGCTACTCGCCCGTCTGCGCCCCTTCACCCGCGAGTCTCGCAAGCGGAGCGTTGCAGGCCCAGCCGGAGTGGTACGCGCTGCTGCTGACGAGCATGCTCACCGGCGATAGGCCGCTGCGCACGCGCGTCGCGGCGCCGCAGAAGCCGAACATCGTGGTGAGCGCGCTGCGCGCGCCGGAAGGGTCGTTGAAGTTCGTGATCGTCGAGGACGATCCGGCGGGCGCACCCGGCGTCGCGCTGAAGCTGCACGTGGGCGCTCAGATGCGCAGCGCGCGCGTGCTCGAGCTGAGCGCCCCCGCCCCGAACTCGCGCTCGGGGGTTCTGCTCGGGGGGCGCGCCGTGGCGGGCGACGGCTCCTGGCAGCCACCACGTCAGCTACGCCGGATCCCCGTTCGCGGCGGCGTGGTCTCGCTGAGCGTGCCCGCGGCGCGCGCGGTGCTCGTGACGGTCGCCGCCCGCCCTTAGCGCGCGAGCTGCGCAGCGCCGAGCAGCTCGACCCAGGCGTAGCGGCGCCCGCACAGCTCGCGCCATTCTCGCTGTGCGCGCGTGTAGAGCCTCGGGGCCGCGGAGGCCGGGGTGAAGGAGATGCCGTCCAGCACGGCGGCCCCACCGTCTCCCGGCGCGAGCGTTACACCGCCACGGCGCACCGCGACCAGATGGCGCCCGGCGGAGAGCTCGACCGCGATCGGCGGCACGACGTTCGGCACGAGCGAGTTGCCGCTCAGCTGCCCGGCGACAGAGGCGAGCGCACGGCCGTCGAGGCTGATCGTCACGGCCGGCATCAGCTGGCCCCGTAGCCACAGCTGCCAGCGTCCCGCGAACGGGATGTGGAGCACCGCCCGCAGCGTCCCGGGGTGATTCATCACGAGACCGCGGCGCTCGTGGCCCCAATCGCGAGGATGTGAGGCGCGGCGCAGGCGCAGCGTGACCTGTAGCGGCGCGGTGGCCGCGACGAGGCGCCCGCCGGCGCCTTGCGCGGCGAGACGCCCGATCTGAGGGCACTGGGCCGCCGGCGGGCCGGTGAGCGCCAGGTGCACCTTCGCGCCGGGGTCGCCGGGGCGCCTGCTCCACACCTCGTAGTAATCGCCCTGCCACTGCAGGCGGTATGCCGCCGGTGGACGCGGCGCGGTGGGGTCACGCCGCGTGAGGATCAGCGGGTAGGAGCGCAGCGCGCCGGGGGCGATCCGATCGAGTCGCACGGGCAGCCCGTAGCCACCGGCGGACGCCGCGAGGGCGCCCGGCGGGAAGACGAAGTCGGGGCCGCCCACATCGAGATCGCGAAGCTCATAGAGCGAGTATTCGTCGAAGTCGGTGAACAGCGTCGGGCCGCGTCCCGCGAAGCGCGCGTCGAGTGAGGCCATCTCCTCGTAGCGCGCGGTGGGCGCGAGGTTCGCGACGTGGTATTGCAGAGCGTCGGAGACGATCACGCCGCCCCCGATGCACAGGCCGAGCGCTGCAGCGAGCACCCACGAAAGCGCCGGCACCGGCAGCGAGCGCAGCGCCGCCACGCCCCCCCACGCCAGCAGCAGCACGATCGGCGAGCTCAGCATCAGCGTCTTGGCGGCGGCCCATGTCGAGGCCGACTGGGTGATCACGAGCCAGGCGAGCATCATCAGCGCGATCCAGCCGGCCAGCGCGAACGCCCGCCTGCGCAGGATCTCGAGTGCTCCCACGAGCGCGCCACCGAGCACCACGAGCATCAGCGCGTGCGTGAGCGACAGTGCGAGCCCGTGCGGGACGAGCTTGTAGCTACCGCCGAGCCAGACGCCAAGCGCCTGGCTTGCGCGAAGCGGGCTACGCAGGTTGCCCGGGTTGCTCGTGACGGCGATGCCGTGGGCCACCTGGACGGCCTGGGGCAGGCGAATCCACGTCGGCAACGCCGCCAGCGACACCGTCGCCGCGGCGAGCATCAGCTGCCGCAGCGTGCCGAGCCGCCGCCCGGCGCCGAGATGGCGTGCCACGATCGTCGCGCCGAGCACGAGCGAGGCGACCAGTGCCCAGGCGCCGAAGGCGATCCCGAGCGCCGATACGCCGCCGGCGACGAGCACCGCGAACGGGACCGCGCGGCGCGGGGCCCTGCCCAGCCAGCTCTCGTGATCGACGACCAGCACGCCGAGCGCGAGGATCAGCGCCAACGCCGTGACCTCCTTGATCGAGCCCAGCAGCTCGTAGGCGTACACGAGGGCCGGCAGCACGGTGCTCAGCGCGGCGAAGCCCGCCCAGGCTCCACGCAGGCCGATTCGCTGCGCCAGCAGCCAGGCTGGCCCGAAGCCGGCGGCGAGCAGGAAGGCGTTGAACGGCTGAAAGGCCCAGATCAGCGGCAGTCCCAGCAGCGTGGCGCTGCCCCCGAACAGCGTGTCGGCCCCGGAGGGGTAGCTGGTGTTGTAGTAGGCGTCGATGAACTGGCCGTAGGAGTTGTGCAGGTCCAGGTGCGTGAAGTGCTGCCCGTGACTGATCAGGAACTCAGCGCCCACCAGGTGCACGGCGGAGTCGGCCAGCGCCATGTAGGAGGAGAAGCTGGGCCGTCCGGCCAACAGGACCGGAGCGAGCGCGAGCGCGTAGGCGAGTACGGAGAGAGCCAGGAGCCCTGGCCGCCTGAGGACCGCGCGAACGAGCGCGAACGCCCGCGCGCGCCCGAGCCACACGCCGGCGAGCGCCACGAGACTCATCAGATACGGCGTGGCGGGCGCCAGCGGATAGGCCAGCGTGCTGAGCTGCGACACCGCGATCAGGCCACCGGCGCCGAGGGGAATCAGCAGGGCGTTCGAGAGCCGCGCTCCGCCCGCGCGCTCGAGCAGCAGACCGCTGCCGGTGCACAGCGCCGCCAGCACGCAAGGGTAGAGCAGCGTGGTGGCTAGAAACATCGAAACCCCGGGCTGGAGTCGAACCAGCGCCCCGCAGCACGGGCGACCGATCGGGGCGCAGGCCAATCCTATAGCCCGAATTTACGCCGCTTGGCGCATGCGGAAGACCTTACGGCGCGCCCTGGCGGGGTCAAACGAGGCCTGCGGCTGACCTACCCGGGCGACTTGGCGGCGAAACCACCACCTGTCCGCTCGCAACAAGGCTCGCAGTCGCAGGCAAGGGCGCTCGCGACGCGCCGAGCGGGGAGCAAGAGCGCGTCGCGAGCCGACGGGACCGCCAGTCTGGGTGGCTCCATCCTCGATCGAGACTCCGTGCCGGGCAGATCCTTCCCGAGCTCGACGCTCGAAAATCTTGGCCCGTCGGGTGCCGGATCATCGATAATGCCTCCTCATGAGACGTGTCGCAGATCCCCTCGCACGCTGGACGGCCGCTTGGTGGCCGACGGTTCTGATCGTGGGGGCGTTGCTCGCGCTGAGCGGCTGTGGATCTGGTGCAAAGGACCCACCCGGTCTCGTCATATCCGGCCCTGGCCTACAGGCCAGCCGCCCACCCTGGGGCCCCGAATACAACCACCTCGCCGAACGGCTGCACGCGCTCGGCCTGCCACCGGGCGGCAGCGAGAAGGTCCACCACCACGCGCTCCTGCACATCTACGTCAACGGCCTTCTATCCCCCGTGGCGGCCAACGTCGGGCTCGACCCAGCCAAGCACCTCGAGTCGAGCCTGCACACCCATGACCACACGGGCGTGATCCACATGGAGTCCGCCTATCCCTACAACTTCACGCTCGGCGACTTGTTCTCGGTGTGGGGCGTGAAGCTCGGGCCCGCGCAGGTCGGCGCCCTGCACGGCGTCGGCGGCGATCACCTGCACTTCTTCCTTAACGGCAAGACTCTTGCCAACCCCGCCGCCCACGTGCTGCACGACAACGACAACATCTCGATCGGCTACGGCCCGCTCGACAGCTTTCCGCACAAGCCCGGCACGATCGCGCTGAAGGAGGTAGAGGGCAAGGGCGGCGCGGCGCTCAGCTGCGCGAAGGCGAGCAAGGGCCACAAGACGCGCAGCTGCTTCGCCACCAAGCCCTAGCCTCGGATCGGTGCATTGGAAACAACGCGCCGCTCCTCGACTCCTAAAGACGTCCGTATCGGCTCCGCATGCCCCCGGCTGGATTCGAACCAGCGACCCTCGGATTAGAAGTCCGATGCTCTATCCAGCTGAGCTACGGGGGCGAGGCCACAGCTGCGGCACCATCTGCGCGCCGCCGCGAGCGATGCTCGGATCTTGCATCGTGGCACGTCGCCTGGACCGACGGCAACCGTCGCGCGATGCACACCACCCCCCGGCGGGTAAACGTACTTAGGCACCGTTGAACAGAAACCTGTAAAAGTTGCGCGTATGAGCCCTGTCGAGAGTGACGAAGAGGACCTGACCCGCAAGCAGCGCCGCGGGCAGTCGCGCAGCGAACGCAAGGCACTCGAGGAAGCCGAGGCTGCAGGCGCGGCGCGGCGCAAGCGGCTGACTCAGCTCGGCGTGATCCTCGGCGTCGTGGTCGTGGCGATCGTGATCGTGCTGATCGCGACGGGCGGCGGCAGCACCAACAAAGGGCTCGTCCACAAGCCCGTCGAAAAAACGACGCTGGTCAAGAAGGTCGAAGCCGAGGTCGGCGGCATTCCGCAGCACGGCTTCACGATCGGCGCCTCCACTGCGCCGGTGACGATGCAGTACTTCGGCGACCTGGAGTGCCCGATCTGCAAGGACTTCAGCCTGGGAGCGCTGCCCTCACTGCTGCAGAAGTGGGTGCGCGCCGGCAAGCTGCGGATCGAATACCGCTCGCTGGAGACGGCGACGCGCGAACCTGAAGTCTTCAAAACGCAGCAGGTCGCCGCGCTGTCCGCGGGCAAGCAGAACAAGATGTGGCAGTACATCGAGCTCTTCTATAATCAGCAGGGCGAAGAGAGTTCCGGCTATGTCACCGAAAAATACCTGCAGGGCCTCGCCCAGCAGATCCCCAGCCTGAACCTCGCGCAGTGGACGAGCGACCGCGGCAACGCCGCGCTCTCCACGCAGGTCGCGACCGACGCGCAGACGGCCAACAACGAAGGCTTCAACGGCACGCCGTCGTTTCTGCTCGGCAAGACGGGGGGCAAGCTGACGAAGTACGAATACACCTCGCTGACCAACCCCACGGGGTTCAACGAAGCGATCGAAAAGCTTCTCAAGGCCTGAGCTCGTGAGCAGCCGCGCCCTGAGGGTCACGCTGCTCGTCCTCGCTGTTCTCGGGCTCGCGATCGCGAGCTACCTCACCTACGTCCACTACGCGGGCATCAAGCCGGCTTGCACCGCCGGCGAAAGCTGCACCAAGGTGCAGAGCTCCGTGTACTCGATGCTCGCCGGGGTACCGGTCGCGCTGATCGGGCTGCTCGGCTACATCGCGATCGTCGCTTCGCTGCTGGCGCCGGAGCATGAGAACATGCGCCTGGCGACGATGGCCTTCACGCTGCTCGGCTTTGGCTTCAGCGCCTATCTGACCTATCGCGAGCTGTTCTCGATCCACGCGATCTGCGAGTGGTGCGCCTCGAGCGCGGGCATTATGACCGTGCTGATGCTCCTGTCGATATGGCGCTTCTTGCGGGGCGAGCCGAGCACGCAGAGACCCCTGGCGGTGCTCGCCGGCGACGACGGCGCCACGGGCCTTACCGCGCGCTAGTCAATCCGTCCAGTGGCGTGTGGGCCGCCCGAGCACCGCGCCGGGCGCGCCGAGAGATGGTCAGACATGGGCTTCAACATGACGAGCACTCCCGCGCAGGCGAGCTTCGATGCCGTGCGCCCCGGCGAGGAGCGTGGCAGCGAGGCGCGCATCGCGCGGCTGTTCGAGATGACCAGCGATCTGCTCGCCACGATCTCACTCGATGGCCGCTTCACGCTTCTGAACCCGGCGTGGGAGCAGCTGCTGGGCTGGACGCGCGAGGAGCTTCTGGCGCAGCCGATCGAGGCCTACATGCACCCCGAGGACGTCGAGCAGACGCTGTTGCTCATGCACCCGGGAACCCGTGAGGGCGCGCAGCTCGAGAGCTTCACGAACCGCTACCGCCATCGCGACGGCTCGTGGCGCTCGCTGCTCTGGAGCGCACGCCGCGACGGCGAGACGTGGTACGCGGCCGTCAAGGACGTGACCGACCGGCTGTGGCTCGAGCGCCAGGCGCTGCACGACCCGCTCACGAAACTGCCCAATCGACTGCTCCTGATGGATCGCGCCTGCCAGGCGCTGACGCGCCTGCACCGCAGCGACGGCGTCGTGGCGATGCTGTTCATCGACCTCGACAAGTTCAAGGCCGTCAATGACAACCTCGGCCACGACGCGGGCGATGCGCTGCTCGTCGGGATCGCCGAACGCCTGGCGGAGCTGATGCGCGACAGCGACACGGTTGCCCGCCTGGGCGGCGATGAGTTCGTGGTGCTGGCCGAGGAAATCGAGAGCGCCGAGGAGGCCAGAGCACTCGCCGAACGCGTGATCGCCGCGCTCGAGCGCCCGTTTCCGCTCGCGAACGCGGAAGTGGCGATGCTTGCAAGCGTCGGTGTGTCGGTGGCCCACAGCCCTGAGGCGAACCCCGAGGAGATGCTGCGCGAGGCCGATCAGGCGATGTATCGAGCCAAGTCCTCGGGCGGCAAGCGCCTGGAGCTGTTCGACGAGGGCCTGCGTGAAGAGCTCAGCACCCACATCGAGATCGGCGGACGCCTGCGCGAGGCGCTTCCTCAGCGCGAGCTGCTTTTGGCGTACCAGCCGATCATGCCACTGGCGGGCGGCGCGGCGGTGGGCTGTGAGGCGCTCGTGCGCTGGCGCCCGCAGGGCGCCGATCGGCTCTCCGGGGAGGACATGCTGCCCTCGACGTTCCTGCCTCCGGCCGAGGAGAGCGAGCTGATCGTGCAGATCGGCAAATGGGTGCTCCACACCGCCTGCGCACAGGCTGAGGCGTGGCGGCGTGCAGGCATCACGATCCCGATCTCGGTGAACATCTCCGCACGCGAGCTGATCGAGTTGGATCTGGCCGAGCGCGTGCGCGAGGAGCTCGCCTACTGCCGCCTGCCTGGACACGCGCTGTGCCTGGAGGTGAGTGAGGACTCCGTCCAGCGCGACCCCGAGCGCGCGCGTGCCGCGTTGAAGGAGGTCAAGCGCCTGGGTGTCTCGATCGCGCTCGACAGGTTCGGCTCCGGGAAGTACTCCCTCGGCCTGCCCAGCGATCTGCCGCTCGACATCGTCAAGCTCGACCGCGGCCTGATCGAAAGCTTCGACCGCGACAAGGAGCGCCGCGCGATGTTCGCCGCGACGATCGCCCTCGCCCGCGAGGCGGGCCTCACAGCGGTCGCGGTGGGAATCGAGACGAACCGCCAGCTGGCGCTCGCACGCGAGCTGCACTGCGTCGTGGGACAGGGCTTTCTGCTGCACGGACCGACAGCTCCCACCGAGGTTCGCCTCAAGGAGCGTGTCTGGTCGGTAACGTCCGCCCCATGGCGTCCCCGCGTGCGACTGGGCGGCAGCGACCGCCGCTGAGCGACAGCGAGGAGATCGCGCACCGCAAGCAGCTCGCCGCGCAGGCCGCCGCGGAGCTGATCGAGGACGGCATGCGCGTAGGCCTGGGCACCGGCTCGACGGTCGCGTTCCTGCTACCTGCGATCGCCGCGCGCGCATGCGAGGGCCTCGTCTGCGTCGCGACCTCGCCGGCAACCGAGCAGGCCGCGCTTTCGCTCGGGCTGGTGGTGCAGCCGCTCGATGCGGTGGGCGAGCTCGACATCGCGATCGACGGCGCAGATCAGATCGACCCCGAGGGCTGGCTGATCAAGGGCGGCGGCGGCGCGCACACCCGCGAGAAGATCGTCGCCGCCGCCGCGCGCCGTTTCGTCGTGATCGCATCGGCCGAGAAGGCCGTCGCCAGGTTGAGCGCGCCGGTGCCGCTCGAGCTGCTGAGCTTCGGCGTGGGGCGCACCGTGCTGGCTCTCACCCCGACGAGCTTGCGCGGTGGGCCGGCGAGCCCCGACGGCGGCGTGATCGCCGACTACGAAGGCGCTGTTTCAGACCCGCGCGAGCTGGCGGGGAGGCTCAGCGCAACGCCGGGGGTCATCGATCATGGCCTGTTCGCGCCCGAGCTGACGAGCACGATCATGATCGCCGGCGAGAACGGCGTCGAGGTTCGCGCCGGCGCGAAGCGTCCCGGCTAGATTCGCTCGAGTGGACGCAGCTCCTCGCTGCAGGGCTTGCTGTGGCGCGCCAGCACTCCGTTCTCACCGATCACATAAGCGCCCATCCGCAGCAGCGGCGGCGAGTAGACGTCCAGCGTGACGGCGGGGTCCGGGCCGGCGTGACGCACCCGGTGGATGTCCGCGGGCTCGAAATGGAAGCTCTGCCCGGTCGCGCAGGTGCGCCGCGCCGGCGCTCACCCTGCCTCGAGCAGCGCATAGCCCAGGAGTCCGGCCGCACCCCAGACGCCGAGGTAACCGCCCCGCCTCGCCGGTGTGCGCGCCTGCCCGGTGTCCGCGACGCTCATGCTGGAGATCGCGATACGCCAGGACCATCGGCGCGACCGCGGGGAGCATCATCGCCGCCGTCATCACGACCCAGGTGCTGATGAAGAAGCCGAGGGCACCCGGATTCGTTCCCGGTCCGGCGTCCATGCCGGCCATCCTCAGACCGGTCGCGGCCCACGCGAGGGCGGCGAGCGCGAGCAGCGCGCCGACGAGCCTTGCCTGGCCGCCGGCGCGGCCGAACCCCGACCCTTGGCCGGTCAGGAATGCGGACGCCGACCGAGCGACTGCCGTAGGTCGGTGCTCCATCGTCTCTAGCTGTATTTGAGTTGCGGGTTCCAACCGCTGCCACGGCCGCCGGGCGTCAAGTCGAGAATGCTCCAGACCGGCCACATGAAGTCGACGTGGCGGGGGTCCTCGCCCTCCTCGCGCGGCGCGAACATGAGCTCCGTGGCCCACGAGTGGCGGATCTCCTCGCCGTCGCGTACGAACACGTTGAGGATCGGCATCTGCCCACCCTCATTCGTCTCGGCGTGGTAGTCGCGGTTGTAGGCGTTGTTCTGCGAGGAGTGCCGCGACTGCCTCGGTGCGCCGGCGCAGGTCGATCTCCGCCTCGAGCAGCTCATCGCGCGCGCGCCGGTACTCATCGGTCTCGCCCGGAAAGCGGACGGTGTGCAGCGATTCAGTCATTGCCATTGCCTCCTGGTGTTGTGAGCAGCTCGGCGAGCTGCCCGAGCTTCTGGGTCCATCCCCCGGTGGTGCTCGCTCGCATGCGCTCATCGGTCTCGCCCGTGTGCCGCAACGTCAGGCGAGTCCTCTCTCCGTCGGCCTCCAGTTCGATGACCAGGCGCGTCGTCGCGGGGTCATCGGCGCCACGCCACGACCACACCATGCGGTGAGGTGGCGAGAGCTCGAGCACCTCGCACTCAACGTGACCACGGCAACCGGGGCGCGGAGGCTCGCCCAGCGCGAAGCGCACCCCCACCTTCGCCCCATAGCCATCCGCCCTCATCAGCCAGCGCTCGATCATCTGAGGATCGCTCACGGCGTGCCAGACACGCTCGATCGGAGCCGCGTACAGCTCTTCCATCGAGATGTCGAGCTTCATGGCTGCTCACCGAGCAGGTCGCCGAGCGCCTTAAGCCGGCCCCGCCAGAACTCGCTGTATTGGGCCGACCAGTCGTAGACCTCTCGCAGCGCTGCCGCACGAAGCCGATAGATGCGACGCCGTCCGGATGCCTCCCTGCTGACGAGCCCTGCTCGTCGCAACACCGCCAAATGTTGAGAGGTCGCCGAATAGGAGAGCCCTGAGGCGAGCACCAGCTCGCCCACGTCGCGCGGTCCCGGCTCCATCAGGTCGATGAGCACGCGGCGATTGCGGTCGGCGATCGCATGGAAGACATCTTGGCTCGCACTCGCACGGGACACGGAAAGTCATTTTAGCAAAAGCTAATATGTCTGCGGAGCGAGGTATGACGTCGCTCGACTATGGGTCGTCTTCCGGAGGGGTTCAGAGTCTCCTTGTTGGGCACGACTTTCGTTCCTTCCAGGGATCAGGCAACCGCGGACGCGAAGCAGCAGATGGTCGCGGTTGGCCAGATCGCGGGAGATTTCGCCCGCGGAAGGCCCTCTCGTTGATGACCAATGGCACCTCACTGCAGAGGAGGCATCCGGGGCGTTTCCTGAGCGGGGGACCGAGGAGTCGAACCTCGCGTTGCGGTTTTGGAGACCACCGTGTTACCGATACACCAGTCCCCCTCGGGGAGGTGATTGTAGGGGCTGGGCACCTCTCGCAATGGCGTCGAGCCGTCGCGATTGCGCTCAAGCAGGGCCGCTCCGCTGCCGACTAGACCCAAGTTAGGCCCCGAAAATGCCGATCATCACCCCGCTCGATACTCCCGCACCCCAGCCTCGCCCCCGCGGCGAGGAGGGCTTCATCCTGATCGAGGTCATCATCAGCGCGCTGCTGGTCGCGCTGATCGTGATGGGCGTCCTGACGGGATTCGACGTGACCAATCGAGCGACCGCCGCTGAGCGCACGCGCGGCGCCGCAACGGCACTCGCGCAGAAACTCGAGGAGCAGCTTCGCGGCGAACCGATCGGCGCGCTCAACGAATTGACTTCGGCACCCCGGACTCAAACGGTGATCGTGAACCGCACAAAGTTCACGATCACCTCGCGCGCCGAATACATCAACGACTCGACAGCCACGGCCAGCTGCACCTCGGCGATTGCGACGGCGGACTACCTGCAGACGACCACGAAGGTGACCTGGCCGTCGCTAGGCACCAGGCCCGCCGTTGCGGCGAGCAGCATCATCAGCCCTCCCCCCGGCACCGCGCTGCTCGTCCAGGTCACTGACGCGACGGCTACGTCGGTCCCGAGCGCCACTGTCGCGGCCACGGGAACGAGTTCAGCGACCGGCTTCACGAGCGCGCTCGGCTGCGCCACGCTCCAGGTCCTCCCCGGCGAATACGCGGTGGAAGCGAGCAAGGTGGGCTACGTCACACCGAACTGGTACACGAGCACTAAACAAGACCCTACGAGCATTCACAGCGTCTACCTGACCGCCGAGACGACCACGAAGGTGCCATACAAGCTCGCACCAGCCTCCACGCTCAACGTCACGTTCACGAGTGGCGCAGAAGCGGTGACGGGAGACTCCTTCGTCGCGTTCAACGCGGGCATGGCCAAAGCGAAGGAAATCGGCACGATCGGGAGCTATGTCAACACCGCTACGACCGGGGCCACCGCCTACCCGTTCACGAGCAAGTACGAAGTCTTTGCCGGCAGCTGCCCCGAAGACAGCCCGCACGCGGTCGAACCGGCGCTCAAACCAGGTGAAGTGCTCCTGCCCGCGGGCGGCTCGGTGACGAAGTCCGTCGCGGAGCCGCCGATCAAGGTCAAAGTGATGAGCGGCTATGCCAGCGGCGCCAACGCCGGCAGTGCCGTGAGCGGGGCAAGCGGGTCCATCACCGATACCGGCTGCTCGACCAAGCGCACCTTCGCCACGACCGCAGCGGGGGCTCTGCCGCATCCAGCGATGCCGTACGGCACCTACCAGCTCTGCGTCGGCAACAAAGAACGCTACTGGGTGGGCGAAGTCGTGAACAACAAGGTCACCGGCCCGTCCTCCACCGTCTGGGCCAACGGCGGTGTTTCAGGCGGGGTCGCGACGATCTACCTAGGCTACAGCCCCGCCGGCGCGCCGGCGGGCGTGAAAGTGGGAGTCTGCCCGTGAGCACCAGGGTCGAGAACCCCCGCGATCTGAGCTCCGAGCGCGGCTTCACGCTGATCGAGATGCTTGTCGGCGCGCTGCTCGGCGTGGTCGTGACCGGCGCGCTGTTCGCGATCCTCGATGTCGCGATCCATCAGGGCTCGCGCATCCAGGACCGGGCGAGCGCCGACCAGCGTGGACGCATCGCGCTGGAAAACATCATGCAGCTTGTGCAGTCGAGCTGCGTTGCACCCAGCTTCACGCCGATCGAAGCCAACAGCAGCGGCACGGTGCTGAGGCTCGTCAGCCAGCGAGGCGCGGAAGCCTCTCTCAGCAAAGTGACGTTGCACGAACTCAAGCTGACAGGGACCAAACTCAGTGATGCGACCTACAACAGCGAAGGAACCGCGCCCAACTGGAAATTCCCGGCCAAAGCGACGGCCGAACGAACCCTGATCTCGGGTATCGCCCAGGCCGAACCGAAAGCCGGCGAAACGATCCCTATGTTCCGCTACTACTCCTACACCAACGCGGGCACCCTCAGCGCGGAACCACTCAACACCCCGCTGAGCGAAGAAAGCGCTAGCCAGGCGGGCGCGCTGGCCGTCACGTTCATGGCGTACCCCGAAAATGGAAATCTCGCCAACAGCCGCGCCTACGAACTCACCGATTCCGCCGTGCTGCGCTTCGACCCCAGCTCGCTCACGGCCGCCAACACACCATGCGCATAATCGAGAGCCCGACAGCCTTCCCTGCCGACGCACGACGCCGGCTCCCCTCGGCACGCTCCGAGGACGGCTTCACGATGATCATCGCGCTCGGCGTCCTACTGGTGACCTCGCTGCTCATGACCGCGGCCTTCGTCGCGGCGGAAGGCGACATCCACCTCTCCCACGGCGACACGGTCGCCAAGAAGGCCTACTACGCCGCCCAGGCCGGCGTCAACGACTACCTTTACCACCTCACCCAGGATGGCAACTACCTCACCTACTGCACGAGCCCCTCGCCGGCCAATCCCGCGCTGAACCAAATCAGCGAAAAAACCAAAAACACGGCCCCCGTGCCGACGATCAACGGCGAAGTCACCAACGAGAGATACGCGATCGACCTGCTTCCCGCCGAAGGCCAGCCCGAAACAAAATGCAACCTCGCCGACGTGTTCGGCTCGATGATCGAGCAGAGCGGCTCGGCGGCGGGAACCTTCCGAATCGAGTCGACGGGCCTTGCTGAGACCAAGAAGCGCTCGATCGTGGCAACCTTCAAGAACCTCAACTTCGTCAGCTTCGTCTGGTACACGGTGTTCGAAACCGCCGACCCCGTGGTCTACGGCGGCCTCCCCGAAGAAGAAAAGTATCTCAAATGCGGCGCTTTTTACGGCGAACGTCCGATCTTCTGCAAAGCGTTCAACAACTACTTCATCAGCGGCGAATCGGTCAACGGCCCGATCCACACCGAGGACCATGCCGGAATCTGCGGCTCGCCCACCTTCGGGCGCAAGTCGACCGACCGGATCGAATTCGGCCACAGCTACAAAGGCGACGAAGGCTACTCAAACGAGGAATGCGGTGGGGGCGCCTCGCCCAAATTCGTCGGCACACACATCCCGCCTGCCGAAGTGCCCTCGCTGAAGCCGCCGCCGGGCGATGAAGAACTCGAACACATCGTGGAACCCGCCTATGACTTCTCGGGTAAGACAGAAGTCGTGCTCGAAGGCACGAAGATGAAAATCATCGAAAACAAGGGCGAAGGCGCGCCAGTCACGAAAGAAAACGTCGCCTTCCCGGCTAGCGGAGTCATCTATGTAACAGGCGGGTGCGAAAAATTCTCGCCCTTCGGTCCGGCTCCCACTTATACATCGGACACCAACTGCGGCAACGTCTACGTCCACGGCAAATACGAAAAGCCACTCACGATCGCCGCGCAGAACGACGTGATCATCAACGGCAACATCACGACAGCCGTCAACGGCTCGGGCACGCCGACCGGCACCGCGCTACTCGGCCTGATCGCCAACAACTTCGTCCGTGTCTTCCACCCGCTCTCGGGCTCACGCGAAGCTGGCTACACGAAATGCGGCTCCGCCACGAACAGTCCCGAAGACCTAAAAGAACCAACCGTCTACGCCGCGATCCTTGCCCTCAAACACTCGCTGATGGTCGACAACTTCGACTGCGGGAAAGCGGAACTCGGCAGCCTCAACGTGTATGGCACGGTCGCGGGCATGTTCTCCAACGGTATGACCGGCGTCTTCTCTGGCGGCGGCGGCATCATCCACGGTTACCCCTACAACCTGAAATACGACAACCGCCTGCAGATCTCCGAGCCGCCGCATTTCCTCAACCCGATCGAAGCGGCCTGGTACATCCAGCGCGAGACGCTCGCGCCGAGCCCCTGACCCTCCAGTCCTGCCAAGCCTCACGCGGCCAGCCCGCATCGCTCCCAACCGCTTCGACGCTGTATGTCTGTCACGGCGATGAAGGCGGTCCACGCGTCCACCCGTGTCGCCGCGTCCAGGAGGCGATGCACCAGGCCGGTATCAAGTACGAGAAGCCGTTGCCGCCCACGGCAGCCCGATCCCGTTCCTGCGCAAAGTCTCGCGCGACGAGCTGCGCGAGGCGACCGGTGGCGAGAAGCTGCCTGCTCTGAGGCTCACCGACGGCACCGTCATCAACCCGGCGCGAGCGATCCTAGGCTGGGTCGACGAGCAGGGCTGAGTTGAGTCGCAGCCTTCAATTTCGCCCGAGAGTCCAGGATCGATCTCAGCTCGCGGACACAAGTTCCGCGCAGCGGAGTGCAGGGGTGTTGCGTTTTTATCGCCACCCAAACGGCGTGCCTTCACCTTGCTCGACATAGGCCGCGAGGCTCAAGGAAGCCCTCACGGCTGCGCTCGGCGTCAAGGTGGCCGTCGAGAAGTCCCGCCGGCTCCTGCTATGGCAGAACGTCCGCATTCATCTCGACGAGGTTCCCGGACTCGGCAACTTCATCGAGCTGGAGGCCGTAGTCGGCCCCGGCTCCGACTTGAACAGCGAGTACGAGAAGATCACTGAACTGCGCGACGCACTCGACCTCACCGACGAGCGGATACTCGCGACCGGCTACAGCGACGAGCTCTTGCGGAGGGAAGCATCGTGAGCCAAGAGGTGTGGGGCGCAGTCGACGACTACATCGCCGATCACCTGACTGAGGATGACGAGATCCTCGACGCCGTTCTCGACGCGAGCGAGAAGGCGGGTCTTCCAGCCGGTGCCATCGCCCCGAACGAGGGAAAGCTGCTCAACCTCCTCGCGCACATCGTTGGCGCCCGCAGAATCCTTGAGATAGGCACGCTCGGCGGCTACAGCGCCATCTGGCTCGCCCGCGCACTGCCCGCAGACGGGCGCCTCATCACCCTCGAGGCGGACGCTCGCTACGCCAAGATCGCTCGGGCGAACATCGAGATGGCTGGCCTGACGAGGATCGTTGAGCTTCGGGTCGGTCCCGCGTTACAGGCACTGCAGGAGCTTGCTTCCAACGGCGCGGCTCCGTTCGACGTGATCTTCATCGACGCCGACAAGCAGAACCACGGCGCCTACCTCGAATGGTCGCTGAAGCTCTCGCGGACGGGGACCGTGATTGTCGCCGACAACGTCGTTCGAGGTGGCGCGATCCTCGACCCGGACGGCGGCGACCCGCGCCTGGGCGAGGGCGGCATCCAGGGCATCCGTCAGTTCTATGACCTGCTTGCCCGCGAGCCTCGTCTCAGCGGAACAGCAATCCAGACCGTGAGCGGCAAGGGCCACGACGGGCTCGCCCTGGCGCTCGTCGTCGATAAGGCGTAGCCGAACGCACCGTGAGCCGGCTGCAGACTGTCGATCCGCTCTGGAGGCCCGGCCACGACGCGGTGTTGTTTGACCTCGACGGAGTCCTCGTCGACTCGCGCACACCATTCGCGCGCAGCGTCAACGGCGCACTTGCCGCGCAAAGTCTGCCCGCGCGGCCCGAGCACGAACTCCATCAGTATCTGGGGCCCCCATTGCATCAAACGTTCGAGGCGCTCGTGGGAGACCGGTCCCTTGTTCAGCCGTGCGTCGATGCCTATCGCTCGCGGTACCGCAAGCTCGCAGCGAGCGAGACGAGCATCTTCCGGGGCATCCGAGAGATCCTCGAGCACCTCTCCGAGGAGATGCCGTTGATCGTCGCCACGTCCAAGCCGCAGGCTCTGGCCGAGCCGTTGCTCAACGCTCTTGACCTGCGTCGATTCTTCGCCGCCGTCGTGGGCCCTCGGCTCGATAGCGAGAACGAGCAGAAGACCGTGACGGTCGGGCGCGCGATACAGGAGCTTCCGGCCGGCGCACGCCCGGTCATGGTCGGCGATCGCAAGCACGACGTCCAAGCCGCACACGCGCACGGCATGCAAGCCATCGGCGTCCTGTGGGGTATCGGCTCAGAAGAAGAGTTGCATGCCGCCGGAGCCAACGCGCTCGTCCGCGCGCCCGCCGAACTCGCAGCGCTCCTGATCCCGTCGCAGTGACCGGCGCGACGACGTGCCACGCGATGTCGCTCTCACGCGCTCGCGACGAGGCTGAAGTGCTCGACGCTGGGGAAAGGGTCGTAGTAGTGATGCAGGAGCCGACGCCACTCCTCGTACTTCTCGGATCCCCGGAATCCCTCCGTGTGATCCTCCAAACTCCGCCACGCCACGAGCAGTAGGTAGCGGTTCGACTTCTCTACGCACCGATTCAGCTGAAGCGACTCGAATCCGGGCATTGAAGCGATCAGTGCTTTCGCCTCGGCGAAAGCACTCTCGAAGGCGCTCTCTTGGCCCGGCTTCACATCGAGTACCGCCTGCTCGGTGATCACGCCACAATCCTCCCAGACGCGGAGCGCGCGAGTCGCTCGTCAACGCCATCCACGACCTAACCACCCGTTGCGCAAGCGTCAAACCAGACATGCGGACGTGCTCGCAGGAGAGGGACAGGCGAGCCGGAGCCCCTACGGCTCCCCGAGCACGTCGTGAGTGCCGACGCGTCGCCAGATCACGTGCGGTTCGCCGTCGACTATCTGCGCCCCATACTCGAACGTGGCCCGCCCGTCCGGTGCGAACGTGATCTCCCAGACGCCCGACGCGCCCTTGACGCGATGAACTCGGAGGGTCACCGGAAAGTCCGGCGGGCTCTCCTTCAGCGCGGCGACGAACACCGGAAGCATCGCGAGGAACGCGCGCTGCAGCTCACGCGGCAGCCGACGGAACTCGCGATCGAAGCGAGCGAGGCGCTCAAACGTCGGCACGCCTACGCTGGTGGTTGGGCTGGCAGATCGTCCTCGCTCGCGGCGACCCGCTCCAGGTGCGCGGCGAACTCCTCGTCGCGGAACACCCGGCCCTCGGTCTCGCGAAGGACCTCTGACAGTCGCTCGGCCTCTGGTCGCAAGAGCAGCGACCCGTCGCCGCGGCGCTCAACGATCTCGTAGGACCCGGCGACGCCAGGCTCACGAAGCGTGATCCGCTTAGGTGCAGAAGCCATGGCCCAATTGTGGCACGCCGCCCGGCTCGTCTCAGGCAGCGCAGGCGCGTCGGCCTGGCCGTAGCTGCCTGCACCCCCGGCGAGGGGGTACAGACACCGGCTCCGGCTCACGCCGCCACCGGCTCGCGCTTGCGGCGTGCCGGCTTGGCCTCGGCCGCCGGCTCAGCGTAATGCGGGCGAGAGGACTCGAACCTCCAAGGGCTTTCGCCCACCGGCTCCTAAGTTCTGCACTTCTTTGGGAAGTAGACGCCGAATATGGCTTATATAGTGGGATCGACCGGGCTCAGTACAATACGCCGTGACTGATCGGGGACACGTGGGGGACACGCGCGGGTCCGTGAACGAGACAAAGCGAAGCGGGCACATGAGCAGCCAGCGTAGACCCACAGGCCACATCTATGTTGTCGAGAGGCAGTCGGGGCGGGTCTGGTTCGCCAAGTGGCGCGACGGGGCGGGACAGCACCAGAAGCGGCTCGGGCCAGCGTGGGTCAAGCCGTACGGACAGACCGCACGCGGAGCTCCTCGGTGGCGCGCAGCGGACGGTCCGAAGCCTGCGGGCTACTTAACGCCTGATGACGCCCGCGATGAGCTGCACGCATTGCTCGCCGAGGCGCCGATAGAACAACAGCCCCAAGCACCCCAGGAACGGGTCACTGTACGCCAGGCCGCCGACGAGTGGCTTCGTTATGAGGAGCACGAGGCGAAGGTGAAGCGATCGACGGTCATGGACTACAGGAACTGCGCGGACCGCATCTGCCAGCACTTTGGCGACAGAACATTGGAGGACGTGACGCCACAAGAGATCGAGCGTTGGAAGGCGGGGTTCCGTGCGGAGCGACGCCTCGGCGACGGCAAGCTGCGGAGGACCCAACCTTCACCTCGCACGATCCGCAAGTACCTCATCAACTTCAACGGGATCTACAGGCGGGCACGGGAGGTCTACGGCATCACAGCCAATCCCGTCACGGAGGTCAAGCGGCCCGGCCGGGTAAAGGCCAAGCAGACGCTCCGAAGCAACTCTTTTCTTGAGCCGATTGACGTACACGCGCTCCTCACGGCCACGACCGATGACACTGATCGGGCCATCTTCGCCACGGCAGCCTTCTGTGGCCTTCGGCTCGGTGAGCTGCTTGCGCTTCGTTGGCGAGCGATCGACTTCGAGCGGAGCCTCATCAGCGTCGAGGCAAGTTTCACGCGCGGCCGAGAGGGCACGCCCAAGTCCGGCGACGGACGCACCGTGCCAATGGCGCCGGAGGTCGCCGAGTCCCTTGCGCGGCTGCGCGAGCGACAGCACTACTTGGCGTCGCGCGACCTTGTGTTCATCGGTCGCGGCGGAGCGCACATTGATCCCAATGCGCTCCGCAAGCGCTTCCACAAGGCCCTTGAGCGAGCAGACCTGCCACGAGTGCGCCTGCATGACTTGCGCCACACCTTCGGGACCATCATGGTCAGCCGAGTTGATCCGCGCACGCTGCAGCAGTGGATGGGTCACGGCAGCATCGAGGTCACTGAGATGTATATGGCTTTCCGTGACCGCGCCGAGGACGCCGCACTCGTGTCGGACGCCTTCCGGGTGCCCTAGACCACTTGGCCCTTCGACCGCACTCAACGCACCCCTCCCCCGCGATCGCTCGCCCTGATCCGAAGCGGAGCCAGGTTGCTCGCGACGCGCGTTCCGTCCCGAGGCGCCACCGCACCGTCACACGCCAGCCAAGGCGACGGCGCCATCAACGGGCATGAAGCCCAGTGCCGCCGCCACCCGGCCGGGTGGGCAAGTCAGTCCGTCGAGTTCCCTATCTACCTGAACCAATAAGGCGCGAAGTAGTAAGTGCCGCCCGCGATGTTCTCCCTCTGCTCAGTGCCGCGCGCGGCTTAAGCGAGTGAGGCATATGCCGTACAGTTGCCGCTTTTGCCCCATCCCCGCGAGCTCCCCACCGCGATCCACGACTACATCGAGGTCTGGCACTCCACGCAGACTACTGCGGATCATTGGACTTTTGGCCACGAGCAGAGGACTCGGCGAGGCCAGCGCACGCCCAAAATGAGTAGACTTCCCGTGATGTGGGAGAGCATAAGCGCGCTAGCGACAACGAGCCGCTACTTCCACGCTCGGCCGGCGTCCGAGGAGGCTCAAGCGCTCACAGCGGCATTCTCGACCCACACCCCAAGCCTCGCAACTGAGCATTAGCATCGTCAGCCTGCATTTGACGATGACCTTGTCCAGCAACAAAAGACGCTCCATCCAAAGCCTCGGCGGCTCTGCCCGCTGTGCCGTGCGGGGACTCGGATGGCGGTTTGAGGACTGGCGGCTAGAGGCAGAGCAGCGCCGAGGGGTACTTGGTCCCGCTCACCAGCGCTGGCGAGACGTGGCCAATCACTCGGAATACTGGTCAACATATGACTGGAGCCAGCAGGGCGAGGAGTGGAACGCCTCACCGGAGTGGAAGCAGGCGCTTATCGACGATGTGCTCCTCCGCTGGATTCCGGCAGACGTGGCAACGCTTGAGATTGGGCCCGGCGCGGGGCGCTGGGCAGACGTGCTTGCCTCCCGCACTTCGAGCCTCACACTTGTCGATGTCAGCGAGCGACCCTTGGAGCTCTGTCGAGAGCGCTTCGGCGACAATGCCCGGGTTAGCTATCTCCTCACGCAAGGCAGCGAGTTGCCGGGCATCCCGGATGGCTCGGTAGACGCAGTGTGGTCGTTTGATGTGTTCGTTCATCTCGCTCCGCTGGATCAAGCGAACTATCTCAGGGAGATATCGCGCGTACTGGCGCCCGGCGGCGTTGCCGTCATCCACCATGCCGACGGGCGCAACCGTGGCCGTCTCTCTTCCCGAGGAGGTTGGCGTTCTCCGATGTCGCGCGGTCTATTTGCGGCGCTGGCAACAGAATCCGGCCTCCACGTCGAGCGCCAGTTCGACTCGTGGGGTCCCGATGGGCGCTACGATCTGAGCGACTTTGGCGATGTCATAACGGCGTGCAGGATGCCGCAAGAACAACTCTAAACTGAGCACTCTCCGCCGCCCTGAGGCCGAGGCGGACCGGGGTCCCCGGCCGGGGACCCCGTCCATACCTCAAAAACTCACCGAGTCCCCAACTGTCGAGAGCACACAGAGACAGCCCGCTCTAAGGACCTATCCCGGTTGGGTGGCGGCGATGGTGGCGAGGTGGGCCTTCTTGAATGCGATGAGGCCGCTTGAGAGTTGTAGGAGGGCGAGGTGGTTCTCGTCCTTCTTGGACCAGCGGATGAGGACGC
>JACDGG010000028.1 GCA_013815355.1 Solirubrobacterales bacterium | reverse complement strand
GGCGCCGTTTGCGCCACCCCCGGCCGCCGCGCTTCCGTTGCTCGAGCCGCCTGCGAGGCGCATCGCGCCCATCGGCATCGCCATCGCGCCTGCGGCGGCCAGCGCTCCGCCTGCGCCCGCTCCTCCTGCTGTCATCGCGACCATCGGCGTGACGAAGCGCATCAGTGCCGGTAGCGCAAAGAGCGCGAGCACCATCAACACGAGCCCCGTGATGACGCTCAGCAGGCCGTTGGGACCGAAGGCGTTTTCGCCGGCGAGACGGAACGCTGTCGCGTACACGATCGCCGCGGCGGGCTTGTACAGCAGGAACGCGATCAGCCACCCGAGAGTTTTGCGAAACCATGCCCTACCCATCTCGGTGTTCGTAAACGACGCCGCGAGGATCAACACGCCCGCGGAGATCACGAGCATCCCCCCGCGGCCGACCATCAGCGCGATCTGGATGATCGACGTGAAGATCGCGAGTAGCCCGAGGACGATCATGAGCATCGCGCCGAGACTGCCGCTCGCGGTCGAGAAGCCGAGCAGCGCCGTGAGATTCGACCCGAAGCTGCCACCGTGCAAGGACCCTTCGATGATCCAGTTAGAGAACTGATCCGCCGCGCTAACGGCGAGCGAGATCGCCGTCAGACCGGCGCCGGCGACGACGACGAGCGTCAGCAGCGCCTTCAGCAGCTCCCGTCCGGGCTCTGAGCGCTGCTCCCACGCCATCCGCGCGCCACCCACGATCACGGCCATGACCGCCGCGGCGGTCATATACCACCAGAGGTGATCCTGCAGAAAGCCGACCGTGGGGGAGGGCGTCGAGCCGCCCGGGGAAGTCGTTAGGTTCGGCGTGCCGACTTTCACCCACAACGTCCCGAGCGCACCAACGACCGTCCCAACGCCTTCTGAGACGGCGCTCGCAAAGCTGCTGATCGCCGAGCCCGCGACCGCTTCGGCCGCGCCTCCTACGGCTTTTTCGCCGAGGCATACCGGGTCGTAGACCTGGCACATTTAGGTGCCGCTCCACGCGATATAGCCGCTGAGATCCGGCACGCGCTGCAGCGCCCCGAACGGTTCGCCCGTTTCGGGGATGACGTACTTCCAGTCCCCGTCCTGCCAGTGCATCGCCAGGGGAAGATGCACATAACCCGTGCGGTTTCCCGTAGCCAGCCGCAGCGCGAGATCGAGGACCGCCGAGCTCGCGCTGTAGGTCGTGAACACGAACCCGGCGACCTGCAGACCGCCCCCGCCTTCATTGGCCGACCCGCCCGGTTGATGCCGTTCGCGCGCCAAGCTCAGTTCTCGGGCCCGGCCCGCCGCCGTTAGGTATCTCGCCGCCGCCGCGCGCTCGCTCGGTGCGCTCGTCGACGCGACGAAGTTCACCGCGGCGTAGAGCGCCCCGAGAGGGGAGTGCGCGAAGCATGTGTGGACGCTGTGCGCGGTGATCTTGGGTCCGATGGTTTGCGGCGCCTGGGGGGCGGCGACTGTGCCTATCAGGGTCCAGGTTGTGTTCGTGGGCGCCGCGTTCGGGACGCTCTGGTCTCCCGCGGGCAGACCGCAGATGCTCGCTTGCGCGTTCTTCACCCCCGGCGCTGGCGGCGTCGTGGCTTCGCTCTTGGGAAGCCCTGTCGCGTTGTGCCCGCCGCTGCCGCTGCCGGTTCCGGTGACTGCGAGGACTAGGCCCAGGACGAGGATGATCCCGACGAGGGCGCCCGCGGCCAGGAACGCTGGTTGGTTCCACGGGCTGCGCTCCCGTGGCTCTGGCTCGTGGCCGTTACGCGCCATGCTCGTGCCCGCCTGCGCTTAGACCACCGCTCCGACGAGTGCGGAGGCTGAGCCGATGATGATGCACCCGCCGAGCACCCAGCCGAGCCGGGAGGCGTGCTCGCCGCCTTCTCCACGGCGTGCCTGGACGGCCATCATCGCGCCGGCGAGGATGACGCCGAGAACGCAGACTCCGAGCGCGATCCATGCCGCCCACTTCAGGATCGTCAGAAAGCCCGTAGAGCCCGGGGGCGCTTCCCCTTGCCCGGGGTTCGGGACGGCCGCCATGACCGTCAGTGCATGGTTAACCACTTGCAACATAGGCATCTCCTATCGGTTCGGTGAGCGGTTCCTCGACGTCCAGCAGCCCGTCGAGCTCGGAAAGCAGTACCCGGAGGCCTCGAGGGCCCCGGTGCGCTGAGGCGTCCTGTCCCTGGCGCCATCCCTCCACCCACGGCAGGTGCCATACCCGCGGGACGCCGCCAGCCACGAGCTCGGCGAGCTCCCTCAGCGCCCGCGGGAGACGACCGGGAACATCGGCAATCAATACGAGGCCCAGGAGATCGGCGCGCACCGTTTCACCGGCCCACTCGGTAGCAGCGAGCTGCGCTGCTTTCAGGCCGTTGGCGTTCGTGCGCGCGACGAGGGCTACACGCGGCAGTGTCGCTGTCCCGGGCCCGGACACCGGCCACGCATGGCCGGCTGCTCGCGAGTTCTCCAGTAGCTGCTCGAGCGTGCTCTCGCCGGCGCCGCCGTGAACGCCCAGCCACCACAGCCGCACGCTCGCGGCGGTGCCCGCGTCGAGCTGGCGGCGGGGGAGACGATCGGCCCGCTCGGGGGACTCGATGCCCGGCTGCGGCTTTACCCGGCGAGGCTCAGTGACCGCCCGCAGTGGGGGAGAGGCGAGCGCACGGAGCTCCTCGGCGAGCGGCTGCGCCGTCTCGCTCGCTCTGACCCACGGGTTGACATCTGAGACCCTCGAGCGCATCAGCGCGCCGCCCTGATCGACTGCAAGAGATTCACTGTTGTGTGCGAAGTCATGTCCGAAAGTGCTGTTCCAATAGGGGGCTGTTTTCCTTCGCGCCGTATCCTAGGTCCAGCTCCGGATGAGCTATTTCGCAGCGAGCGAGCCACAACGCCGCCCAGGCTCGCGCTCATCCTGTTCCACTCGTTCGCCGGGTTTGATGTCGTGAACCGGACGGTTCTGCTCGTCGCGGTCGCGGCGCCGTTCGTGGCGGTCGCTGGCGTTGTCACAGTCGTCCTGCTGCTTACCCAGCCGACCGGGACGGGATCGCTCACAACGATCGGGCCGGGCAGCCCGATCCCGGCTGCCTACGTGCCGCTGTTCAACGAGGCAGGACGGGCCTGGGATGTCAACCCGTATCTGCTGGCCTCAGAGGCAGACCAGGAGTCGGCGTTCTACACCGACACGGCCGCACACACCCCCAACTCCGCGGACTGCGTCGGGTTCGTCCAGCTCTGCCTCGGCGGCGCCGGCGGTGACTCGTGGGACTCGACCGTCACCCTCGTCGGGCCCGAGGCAGGCAGCGTCGTGGTCAAGGACGCCTATCGTGCGGCCGCGCGCCCTTCCAGCTACCCCTTCCAGACGAGCAGTCACCCCGACTTCGCTGACACGTGGGACAACCTGATGGGCGCCGCGGTGTTCCTGCGCGGCAAGGTCGGCGGCCGGGCGATCCCGAACCTCGACGAAACGGCGTATCAGGCCGCGTGCGGCTACTTCGGCGCGTGCTCCACGGCCGGTGTAGCCTACGCGCCGACGGTCCTTACCAGGGCTCGCCAGTGGGCATCTGAAAGCGCTCTGGTCGCAGGCGGCGGCGGCCAGCCCGCGCCGATCGGCACCGTCTCTGGTGAAACCGCCAGGATCAACGGGCAGGGTCAGGCGCTCGCGCCGAGTGGCGCGCCGGCCGCCGTGCAAGAGATCCTCGCCGGCGGGAACCTCATCACCGGCTTCCCATACGTCTACGGCGGCGGCTACTCCGCTGCCTCTGAGACGACACGCCCTCAGCCGAACGGGGGTGGCTATGACTGCGCGTCCTCAGTCAGCTACGCCCTGCACGCCGCGGGCCTGCTCTCAAGCGCGGAGAACTCGGTGGCGCTCGAGTCCTACGGTTCCAGTGGCCCCGGACGGTGGGTCACAATCTATGCCAACAACGGCCACGCCTTCATGGAGGTCGCAGGCATCGTGCTGAACACCGCCTGGTACGCACCCCGCGTAATCGAGCCCCAGCAACCAGCGAGCGGCCCGCGCTGGCAGCCGGGGTCAACCGTCGCGCTGCAGATCGCCGGGGACAGCATCGGCACGTTCACCGAGCGCCACCCGCCCGGCCTATGAGCACCCGCCTGCCACGCCGCGCTCTCCTAGCGCTGATCCTCGCCGTCGCGGCCGTGCTTGCCGTCGCGGCCGTGCTCGCCGGGGGTGGCGGATCTCACCACCACGGGCGCCCAGAGCCGCCCGACCCGGACCTGAACGGTCCCCAACGCCTGGCTGCTCCGCTCCCGGCTTCGATCATCCCTAGCCCGCCTGCGAGCGCTGTGGCCAGCCAGAGCGCGACCCCGTCCGGGGCGATCCTCGCGTTCGCGACGGTCTACGCCCACAGCAGCCTCTCAGGGCTCGCCGGCAGGGAGAGCACGCTGCTTGCCTACGCGAGCGCCTCATACGCCGCCCAGCTGCGCGCCACCTACGCGCAGGCGCGCGCACAGACCGCGCGCGCTCTACCCAACGCCGCCAGCATGACCGGCGGCGTCGAAGCCCTCGCGATGCGCGCAGGCACTGCATCCCAGCGCAGCGGCCTGGTCTCTCTCGGCCAGAGCCTGCAGCTACCCGGGCAAGCACCCCAACCCGTCGTCATCGTCAACTACAACTTCAAGCTCCAACACACCCTCGAGGGATGGCGCGTCGCCGCGTTTGACCCGGAGCTCAAGGAATGATCACTAGACGCTCAACACGACAACGCCCCGCTGCAGGACCCGAGGTTCCGCAATGGCCGAGGAGCAGCGCGATCCTCGCCGAGAACGGCAGCGGGCAGCTCACCCTCAACGGTCCGCCCGAGGACTTCACCGCCGCCGACGTCGATGACGCACGCGCGATTGTCATCGAGCGAGTCAGCACATTCGCCCGCGAGCACCTCGGCCGTCCCGTGCGGCTGCTTACCACCGACCCGGACGGCCGTCAGTTCCAGCTCGCCGTCCACCCCGACGGGCACGTCGCCGAGCTCGCATCCCAACCCACCGGCGCACCGAAGCCGAGCGCCGCTCGCCGTCGTCGCGCTCGAGCAGCTCACGCACCGCGCTTCACGACGGCGCGAGCCGCCGTCCTGTTCGCCGTCCTCCTGGTCTGCGCCGCGGTCGCCGCGGTCGTGCTCAGCTCACATCCCGTCCGCTCCGCTTCGCATCATTCACCGATCACCCTCCGCAGAAGCACAGCGCCGCCACGCCCACCAGCTGCCCAGCAGCAGGCAAAGCGACGGCCGGTAAAGCCCCGCCAACCCCGGCCCCTACATCGCTCCCCGGTACGCTCTCACTACCGCTCGCCGAGGAGCTCTCATCACCGCAGCAGCGCCCCGCTTTCCCCACCGCCGAGCTCGCCGCCCACCAGCGCGCCGGCGAGTCACCACACGGTGCCGGCGCCTGCTCCCGCGCCGGCTGCTGCTCATCCTCCGCCACCGGCTGCTGCCCCGGTGAACCCTCCGGCGCGCTCGCGACCCCGCGGCCAGTTCAACTTCTAGCCACCAACGTGTCAGCCCTACCCGAAAGCACCTCCATAATCGTGCCGTCTCATCCGAGCACCCTCAGCCGTTACGCGCGTGCGTTTGCCCTTGCGATCTGCGTGGGCGCCTGCGCCGTGATGCTCTGCGTCCCCGCGCACGCCAGCCTGCTTCCACCGGCCGGACCGTGGCCCGCCCCGGTCCCCGCCTCCACGAACCCCCTGATCGGTAGCCCCTATGCCGTCAACGGCGCCAACGCGACCTCCGACGCGGTCCTGCGCGTCTGGTTTCTACTCGGGCGCCGGCAGAGCACGATCAGCCGCCCCGCTGGCTTCACCGCGCTGCTCGAGGGATCACTGCAGGGCCTCCCCGCCGATCGGCCGATCAACGGCGCGGAGCTCACCATCGTCGTACAAGACGAAGCGAGTCCTGCCTGGCACGCGATCGCCTACACGCGCACCGACACGCGCGGCTACTTCCACATCCGTCTGCCCGCTGGCTCCTCGCGTCGCGTTGCCGTCCTTTACTGGCCAGCCGTCAACGCGCCGGCTCCCGTATATAGCGCGCGGGTGCTCGAGCTGACCACCACCCGCGTATGGATCGCTGCGCACACCAAAGGCCGCACCGTCACCTTCGTCGGAAAGATCACCGGCGGCGGGCCACTCCCATCGCCGGGCCTGATCGTCGCCATCCAAGTCCACAACGAACTCGGCGCCTGGGTGACCGCCGTGCTCACCCACGCGACCGGCGCTGGACGCTTCCACGCCCGCTACCGCTTCGAGCCGGGTGTCTATGCCGTCAGGGCCCTCGTCCCCGAACAGACCGCCTGGCCCTACTACGCCGGCACCAGCAACCTGCGCCGAATCCAACCGCACTAGGTCGCCGGTCTACCGCGGAAATGGTTTTGGGGGAAACCACCCCGGCGACGACAGTCGACAGGTTGGGTCTGTCCTCATGCGGGCGAATCGCGTCTGCCTCTCGGGTTTAACGCCCTCGCTCGACGCGGCGAAGCCGGCGCAGGAAGTCGTCCAGGTCCGCGGTCGTGATGTTCGGTAGATCGTTCTCGCAGCATGGTGGGCGGTGGTGCTCGTCGGGTGGGTTCTCGACGTCGAACAGGTCGTGCAGGACATCCCAGACATCGCGTCGGCGCCGGCGTGTATCGCGTTTGCCCACGTACAAGACAACGATACGATCGGCCTGCGCCGCTGTCTTGGCTGCACCGAAAACGCCAGTCGATAACCGCGCGAGAGATGGATGGCGCAAACAACGGGAGCCAGCGGACCCGACAGGCGCCGCGCGTCCAGCTCGGCTGAGCAGGGATCGCGTGCAAGCTCTCTCAGCGCGTCGCCGAGTCCGACCCTCTTTCCTCGCAGGGCCTGGATGACACGCTCTACTGCCGGCGGAACGTAGATCTCGTGTGTCGGCTCAGACACCGAGTGGGCTTTTAGGGCTCACGACTTGGTTTGTGATGGTGTGATGGTGTAGTTCCATTCGCCGTGGAATTCGTGGCGCGTGATGTTGACGGCGTCGAGTTGCTGGTTGGTGACCTCGACGGCTTTGGGATAGTCGCGTTCGTCGAGTTCGGCGTAGATCTTCAGCCCGGTGGTGGTTGTGGTCGCGGTGATCAGCTCGATGACGCTCTGAAGGCTCTCGAGCGGTTTGCCTCGCCAGTTGATGCTCACCAGGCTGAACATGCGGTGCTCAATCTTGTTCCACTTCGATGTTCCGGGTGGGAAGTGACAGACTTGGACCTTCAGGGCAGTCTCATCGGCGAGGCGCTGCAGCTCGACCTTCCACAGCCGGGTGCGGCTCGAATTGCTCCCGCCGCAGTCCGCGGTCACCGTCAGCGTGCGGGCATGCGGGTAGCGCTCGCGGCCCAGATGCTCCCACCAGGACAGGATCGAGTTGACCGCGAAGGTGGCGGTGTCGCGAGTGATTCCCACGCTGACCCAGCCCTCATCGGCGCTCAGGTCATAGACCCCGTAGGGGATCGCGTGCCCGAGATCCTTGTCCTTGAAGTCATGGCCGCGAACCTGCACGGGACGGCCCTTCGGCTCGAACTCCCGGCCGACCGCCTTGAAATCACCGATCAGCTCCCGCTTCTTGGTATCCACGCTGATCACAGGCTGCCCCTCGGTGATCGCTGTGGTGACGGTCTGGTTGATGTGCTGAAACTGCGCGTCGCGATCGGGATGCTGGGAACCCTCCCGCGTCTTCTTGTTCGCCTGAAGGCTGTACCCCTTGGCCTTCAACAGCCGCAGCACCGTGCGATCAACCACCTGGAAGCCCAGCTCTTGCAACGCCCCAGCGAGCTTCGCGGCGCTCTTAGACGTCCACCGCAGCGGCGACTCCGGGTCCCCCCGCGTCACCGGGTCAACGAGGCGCTCAAGGGCCTCCCACAGCCCCGGCTCACGCTTCAAGATCGCCACATTGCCCGCTCCCGGCTTACGGATCCGCCCCGCCGCCAGGACCACACCATCATCAAGATCCGCAAGACCCCGACGCACCGTCGACTCCGAGATATCCGTCGCCCGGACCACCGCCGCGATCCCGCCGCGGCCCGCCGCCCGCGCCTCCGCGGCCGCCCACAACCGCCGGCCACGCTCATCAAGCACTCCCTGGCCAATCAAAACCCCATAGCGCTCCGCGATCGCCCGCTCATCCACACCACCCAGTTCTACACAACCCCACAAAACCCTTCACAAACCAAGTCGCGTGCCCTTAGTCGTCAGGACCGAAGCTGTTGAGGTCGAGCTTGACGAGATCGCCGCGCTCCATCGCATCCAGGTTCTCTCCATACAGCTGGTCGAACTCGCGTTGCCATTGGGGGTCCTCTTGCTCCAGCCGGACGATGGCTTGGGCGAGGAGTCCGCGGCCTTCGCCCATTCGCTTGAGCTCGCTGACCTCGGACGCTAGGGCCAGTAGGGGCGCTGTGGGAATCCGCGCACGCTGGTAGCCGGCCACGTCGACCACCGGCACGCGGCCACGCGCGATCCACTTGTCGAGGGTGTTGATGCTCACGCCGAGGATCTCGGCAGCGGCGGTCTTTGGCAGCGTTGGGTCGATCGTCCCCTGAAGGTCCTCGATCACAGGCCTCAGCTCATCGCGCGCGGTGGCATCACGCCGCGCGAGGCCACGCAAGCGAACAACGCTTGCGGCCGTGAGTAGATCCGCTGTGGCTCCTCGTCCCATGCGTCGCATCCTAGCACGGGGGTTGGTGTTTTGGCGTGATTTTACTCCAACTACGCGGGCGATCGCGCTCGGGCCGCGTGGTTGACCACGATGCGAGGGTTGGTGCTATGACCTTTGTTCTCGTGCGGAGTGTCAGCCGCCATCACCAGGGCTTGGGCGATGTCTCGTAGGCGCCGGCGCCGGGCGCCGGCGAGGGTGCCTGGAATGTACGCGCTTGGGCTGCTTGCCGAGGGTATGAACGCGAGGGTTCTGTGCCGGTTGGGACGGGGGCCGCACGATCCACGCCGGCTCGGGCACGACCTCGAGCTGAGCGAGTCGACGCTGCGCGCAACGCTGGCCAGGCTCCTTGAGCTGCAGCTCGTGAGGGTCGCGCGGGAATCATCGTCTTCCACTGGCAATGGGACGACCGCATCGGAGATCGAATTGACGCCGGCGGGTCACGGGCTCGCGGTGGTCAAGTTCGTGGCTGCCCGCTTTGAATGGTTGACCCTGAATGATCCCGATCCACCCTCGGAGCACACGGCCTGACGAAGCGTTGGTGCATAACAGCACCGAGAAGCTGCTCGTCAGCGGCGACGTGGCCCTCTTCCACGTTGTGCTCCGCGCGTTCCGGGACGCCAGACACCCGCCTTTGGGGATACCGCCAGAGTAGGCGTGGTGCGTGCCCCCGGAGGCGGATGGTCGACACCTGGTTGTCGTCTCCGTCTCGGGCGTGTTGCTTAATGCTCCGGGTCCTGGGCTACCACGATGGGCTCGTCACGACGGGCCTGCTGCTGGGGTGAGAGTCGGATGTGAAACTCGCCGTTGCGCGAAACGAAGCGGTCTGCTCGGTCGGGGTTGCTGGTGGTCGTCTTGCTCATGGTGTCGCCTCCAATTGTAGGCTTCGTACAGGATTTCCTCGTTCGAGCCGGGCGTCTACGCCGTGCGTGCCCTTGTCCCCGAACAGACCGCCTGGCCGTACTTCGCCGGCACCAGCAGCCCGCATCCGCCCGCACTAGCGCAAAGGACCGGCCTCTCGAGCGGGCCGGTACTTGTCAGTGTTGGGGGAGGACTGAAAGTTGGCGGTCCTCGGCTGCTTGGGCGAGTCGCTCGTCGAAGGATGCGACCGTCGCGTGAGTGTCTTCGGCGGCCAGAAGTACGCAACAGTCCGGCATCTTTAGGCCCGTGCTGCAACGCAGCTGTGCGAGGCGCACAGCGGTGTCGGCTGGAAACGGCAGCTCGTCAATCTCGAGGTCGCGAAGAGCTGTCTGTGCCAGCTCGAGGCGATCCTCGCGGACCGGTACGACCAGGATCTCGGCCAGCGTCAACGGGTTGGCAGCGAGATCGTCGTCGACCGCGGCGGCCAGCAGCGTTTCCGCGGCCGCATGATGGTGGTCCTCACCATCCAGGTAGGCGATGAGGACGCTTGCGTCAAGGACGATCAAGCTGGCCACTCCTCGCGGAGCTTGTCCAGGTAGTCCGGTCCATAGGCGCCCGTGAGGATCCCGCTGTGCTGCCGAAGGGTGGCGAGTCGCCGTTGCCGTCGCTGCTCACGAGCCTGTTGGGCGGCGTGGTCACCCTCGAGCGCCAAACGGACGAGCAGCTGCGGTCGGCTCAAACCGGGCCATCGTCGAGCCGCCGCGTCCAGCGCGACGGCGAGATCGTCGGTCTCAGTCACGAAGTGTCGAGGACGGGTGGTCGGCATACACCGAGAGTGTAGCACCCCGCCGTCAGTGCTACACCCTGCCGGAGAGGGCGGGAAAACCCTCGTCACGACATCTAACCAGCCCGACGGGCGATCCCGGCTGATGGCTATGTTTCGTTCGGTGCGACAGGAGGAGGACAGTATGGCTGGCTCTGTAGCTGCTCAGCTGGATGCGGTCCACGACCGGGGCGCGATCAGCGCTCGTGAGGTCGCCGAGCTGCTGGATACGACCCCTCAGATCGTGGCTCGCTGGCGCATGGGCAAGGTCGAGCCGCCGCCGGACCGGCTTCAGCGCCTGTTGGCGTTGGAGTGGCTGATAGGCGAGCTCTCGGGGTTCTATGAGCCCGACGAGGCGCACCTATGGCTATTCGCGCCTCATCGCCTGCTCGGTGGCGCGCGTCCCGCCGAGCGCATCCGAGAAGGCAACGTTGATGACGTTCTCGCGCTCATCTCTCAGCTGCAGGACGGCGCAGCTATCTAACCGGACTGCGGTGGTCTCTCTGCACCCAGCCGACGCCAGGCTCTAAAGTGCTCCCCCATGAGCAACGGGTTTTCAGGGGGAGGGGCCGGGCTGCTCACGCGTCGTGAGGCGGCCGAGCTGAGCGGGACGACGCTCGGCACGGTCAACAAGACGATCGAGCAGAAGGTGTTGCGTACACGGCGCCGGAGGGGCCGGATGCTGCTCGCGCCAGAGGACGTCGGCGCGCTGGCTCTCCTTGCGCAGACGCGTGTCTCCTTGCCGGTCGCTGTGAAGAGGCGTGTGGCTGTGTGGGCTCGCGGTGGTCCCGGAGCCGATGCGGAGCTCCGCATCGATGGAGCGCTCGTCGTGCGCATGAGCCCCGAGGTCGAGCAGGCCGTGCGGCGCGCGCGGCGATATCTCGAGCTGCGCGAGTGGCTGGTCCAGGTCGACCCCGAAGTGTGCGGTGGTGCGCCGGTCATCACCAACTCGCGAGTGCCGATCCGGGGCCTCGCGCGGCAGATCGAATGCGGTGAGACGCTGGAGGTCCTACGCGAGGACTTCCAACACCTGCCCGAGGAGGCCTTTGAGCTGGCGCCGTTGTGGGCGAAGGCCAACCCCCGTCAGGGCCGACCGTCTCGCCCGTGGGCCGCGCCTGGTCAATCATGAGCAACCGGAGCCCGGCAGGACGTGCTTCTCGTCTCCGTCTCCGGTGTGTTGCTTCATGCTTCTGGTCCTGCCGTCTGCCTCGATCCCTCCTCCTCACTGGTTGCCTTGTGTAGCGTCGCTCTGGACGCTGGGCCGCGTGTCAGAGATAGCCTGACGGGGGAGTGCAGTCGCCGTCCTGCTGTTGACCGGGAGGAAGGTACGGGGTGCGTTGCACCGTGACCGGAAAGGCCCCGCCCCGGAGGTTGTCCCGTAGCGTGTAGAAGTTCGTAGGTGGCGGTTCTCTCGCCTCGTCTGGTCCCGTTGGGACCGTGGCGAGTGCGAAATCAGTCCATAGAGACGAGAGGAACCGCCATGAAGACCGTAGAGTATGAGCAGGACGCCCGTGGGCAGTTGCCGTTGCGGGTGCAGGACGCGCTGGGGGAGCTGGCTGGTGCGGCGAAGGACGGGCTGCTCGCGTTGAGTGTCGGTGTCGGGCTGGGGGTGCTCAGCGAGATGATGGAGGCCGAGCTCGATGAGGTCGTCGGTCCCAAGCACGCCAAGAACACGGATCGCACGGCGGTGCGTCACGGCCATGACGATGGGCAGGTCACCCTCGGTGGGCGGCGTGTCGCGGTGAAGCGCCCACGAGCGAGGACTGTCGATGATGAGCGCGAGGTGCCGTTGGCGACCTACGCCTATTTCGCTGACCGTGATCCCTTGACCCGGGTCGTGCTGGAGCAGATGCTCGCTGGTGTCTCAACGCGTCGCTTCACGCGTACTCGTGAGCCCGTCGGAGAGCAGGTGATCGCCCAGGAGCACTCAGCGTCGAAGTCAGCGGTAAGCCGCGAGTTCGTGGGACGCACGCGTGAGCACCTGGACGCCCTGATGAGCCGTGACCTGGCGGATGTGCGCCTGGCGGCTTTGATGGTCGACGGAATCGAGCTGAAGGGCCGCTGCGCGATCGTCGCGTTGGGAATCAGTACCGAAGGAGTCAAGATCCCGCTGGGATTGTGGGACGGCTCAACAGAGAACAAGACCGTCACCGCTCATCTCCTCGCCGATCTGGTCGACCGGGGCCTTGATGTCGAGCAGGGCGTCCTCGTGGTTCTGGACGGCTCAAAGGCCCTGCGAGCGGCCGTCAACGATGTTTTCGGTCCCGTGCCGGTGCAGCGCTGTATCGTCCATTATGCCGAGGTTCGGGTTATGCCGATATGGTTCGGGAGCCCTTTGTTGGCGGGCTGATCGCGGTGGTGGGGTCGGCATAATCAGAGGGCTTGGAGGAAGGCGAGCGTCGTGTCGGGTGGCTGGTATCGCCCGGGGGTGCTGTCGAGCGGGGTGGTTCTGGCGAGTGCTTGTTCCTTGAGTTGGAGGTCGGCGTGTAGGTAGATCTGGGTGGTCTCGACGCTCTCGTGCCCGAGCCATAGGGCGATGACCGATGTGTCGACGCCGGCGTGCAGTAGTCGCATCGCGGCGGTGTGTCTGAGCACGTGTAGCGTGACTTTCTTCTCGGTGAGCGAGGGGCAGTCCTTCGTGGCGATGGTGAGGTACTTGTTGAGGCGGTGCTCGAGCGCGTCGCGGCTGAGTGCCCGGCCGCGGCTGGCCGGGAACAGTGGGCTGGCCGGTTGGCCCGCGCGTTCTGAAAGCCAGCTGTTCAGGGTGGTGACGGTTCCGCTGGTGAGCGGGGTGACACGGTCCTTGCGTCCCTTGCCGTGACAGCTGACGTGAGCGCCGGTTGCGAGGTGCAGGTCGCCGCACTTCAGCCCGGTCAGCTCGGAGGCCCTGAGCCCTGTTTGGACGGCGAGTAGTAGTAGGGCGTAGTCGCGCCGGCCGATCCAGGTGCCTTGGTCGGGAGCGTCGAGTAGCGCGTTGATCTCCGGCTCGGTGAGGTAGGTAATCAGGGCGCGGTCTGAGTGCTTGGGTGGCATGGCGAGCACTCTTTGGATGAGCGCGGCGTGCTCGGGGTGCGACAGCGCCGCGAAGCGGAATAGGGAATGGATTGCTGCGAGCCGGGCGTTGCGGGTGCGCGCACTGTTACCTCGTTCGTGCTCGAGATGGTCTAGGAACGCGCCGATCAGCGCCGCGTCGAGGTCCGCGATGTCCAGCTGGGATGGCTGCTTGCCGGTGCTCTGCTGGGCGATGCCCCGGCCCCGGTTCACCGGACACTGTGGTGAACAAGGCAATCATGCCACGGCCGCCTGGGCGAGCGCGGCGAGGTGTGCTCGTGCTTCGGTGGGCGTGCGGTAGCCGTGGCGTTCAAGCAGCCAGTGCTCGTTGTAGTCGCGAGCAAACTGGCGCACGCGGGCGCGCAGCTCCTCGAAGGTGTCAAAGCGCTCGATCCAGAGCACCTGCTCCTTGAGCGTCTGGATGAACTTCTCCGCGCAGCCGTTCGTCTCGGGCTCGTAGTGAAACGCTGGACTGCGGGCGATCCCGAGGTGGTCGATCTCGACCTGGTAGTGCTCTGAGCGAAAGCACGGCCCGCCGTCGTAGCGCAACGCCAGCCCGGCTGCGACCGCGGCGTCGACGGAGCCGAAGCGCTCGCTCGTGACCTCGCGCAGCAGGTCCGCGGCGGCGAAGCGATCCATCCGCAGCCCAGCGTCAGCCCACGCCTCACCGCTGGCGTGGTCGATCATCACGAACACCGCGCAGCGGCCCTCGCGGGTGTGGCCCTCGGTCGCGTCGGTCGCCCACAGCGTGTCGGGCACGGTGACGGTGATGGTGCCGTCGTGCAGCCTGGCGGCGCGCCTTCTGAGCTTCGCCGTCGGGGCCAGCAGCCCGGCGCCCCGGGTCAGGCGCAGCACGCGCTTGCGGCTGGTGCGTACCCCACGACGGCGCAGGCGCGCCCACACCTTGCGGTGGCCCTCGCCGACGAACGGACTGCTGGCGAGGACGTCGTGAATCTCGAGCAACAGCTCACGGTCACTCATCGCACCGACCGGTCCTGGACGCCGGCGCGCCGGCTCCGAGGCACCCCGCCGCCGGCGTGCCTCACACGCCGCCGAGCGGGACACGCCTGCCACCCGGCAGACCACTTGCAGTGGTGCGGGCAGCTGCTCGCTCACGCTGAGCGCCTCGGCGACTGAGGGTGGCCCTTGCGCTCCAGCAGCGCCTTCAGGATGTCGTTCTCCATCGAGAGCTCGCCGACCTTGCGCTGGGCTTCACGCAGAGAGAAGTCCTCTGCCGCCAGCGGGCGAGCCTTCAGCCCCTCACGCCCAGCGGTGAGGAACTCCTCACGCCACGCGCTGATCCGCCCCGCGGGCTGAGCGCTCTCGCGGGCCAGCAGATCCAAGGACTCGCCACGCAGCAGACGCATCACGATCCCCTCCTTGCGCCGGGCGCTCCAGCGCGTTTCGCGCTCGCCTACGGCTCGCTGCTCAACGCGCTGGATGTCCTCTTGCGCTCCCTGCTCCATACCGGCCTCCGTGACTCTCGACATGCTGACCTCCTCGGTCTAATCGAGTGTCCGGTCAGAACCGGGTGCGCGGCAGCGAAGATCAACAGCAGCCGCAGGCTGTCGCGGTAGGCGGCGATCGTGTGTGGGCTGGCGTGGCGTTGACGCGCCAGACGGTCGGTGAAAAACGCCTATGGAGAAGTCTCCATAGGCGTTTCTATGCGAACTCCCGGACTATGTGGAGCTGCGATAAGAAGTCGCCGCAAATTGCGATGTTGAGCGTGTTGGGCTCTACATAGCTTGGGCTTCCGCGCCGACGTCTTGGTGACGATGACTAGCCGGGACGGAGAGCGAGAATGGCCGCGATCGATCAGGGATCCATCGCGGACGGTGGTGATCGGTCCGTTAGCGCCGTTCACTGACGGGTTCGTCGTCGAGTTGTCCGATTTGGGCTACACGGCTGGGTCTGCGGTCCAGCAGATGTGCCTGATGGCGCACCTGAGCAGGTGGCTGGAAGCTGAGGGCCTCGGGCCTGCGGCGTTATCGCCGGTGGTCGTTGAGCGGTTCTTCAGCGCGCGTCGTGCCGCCGGCTACAAGAGCCTTCTGTCGTTCAGGGCGCTGGATTCGCTGCTGGCTTATCTCCGGCGGCTGGGGGTGGTTCCGGCGGCGGAGATGCTGGTGCCGCGCGGGGCGGTGGAGGAGCTGCTATCTCGCTACCGGCGGTATCTCGAGGTCGAGCGAGGATTGGTGGCGGGGTCCTCGCGCGTCTACGTTCACTGGGTCAGACCGTTCGTGGAGGGGTTGGCGGGTGAGGACGCGGTCGATCTGAGTGGCTTGGATGCCACCGGGGTGCGGCGGTTCGTGGTGGAGTTCTGTTCGGGGCGCTCACGCCGCACAACGCAGGTGATGATCGCCGCGTTGCGCGCGCTGCTGCGCTTTCTTTACTTCGAGGGTGAGCTTGAACGGTCGCTCGCGGACGCGGTGCCGTCGGTCGCGGTGTGGCGGTTGTCGGAGTTGCCGCGGCGGCTTGAGGATGAGCAGGTGCAAATGCTTCTTGGCGCGTGTGATCGCCAGACCGTGCAGGGACGTCGCGATTTCGCGATCGTGACTGTGCTCGTGCGCTTGGGGTTGCGTGCTGGCGCGGTCGCCGCACTGTCGATGGATGACATCGATTGGCGGGCGGGTGAGATCACAGCGGTCGGGAAGGGCGGCAGGTCTGAGCGGTTGCCGTTGCCGGTCGATGTCGGGGAGGCGATCGTCGCCTACCTGCGCGACGGGCGGCCGCACCGCACTCTGGGCGGGGCGCTGTTCGTGCGGATGCTGGCGCCGTATTGCGCGTTGAGTAGTTCCGGTATCTCGATGGTCGTGATCTCCGCGGCGCGGCGTGCCGGACTGGGCCAAGTCGCAGCGCATCGGCTGCGTCACACCGCCGCCTCACAGATGCTGCGCGCGGGCTCTGGACTGCCGGAGATCGGGCAGGTCCTTGGACACCGCGCAGCGGCCACGACGATGGTCTATGCGAAGGTTGATCGCGACGGGCTGCGGCAGATCGCCCGCCCGTGGCCAGGGACGCCAGCATGAGCTCGTTGCGGGCCGAGCTTGGGGAGTATCTGGCGGTCCGGCGGGCGCTGGGCTACAAGCTCGACACGGCAGAGCGGCTGCTCTGCCAGTTCCTTGACTATCTCGAGGAGCGCGGCGAGCAGCAGATCACGATCGAGCACGCACTCGCGTGGGCGATCCTGCCGGGCGGGCAGGCGTCCTGGCACGCCCATCGGATACAGACTCTGCGCCGGTTCGCCCGCTACCTGCACGCCGCCGACCCCGAGGTGGAGATCCCGCCGGCTGGGTTGTTGACCGGCAGGTCGCGGCGCGCGACTCCGTACCTCTACACCGACGAGCAGATCGACGCGCTGATCACAGCCGCCGAGATGTTGGGCACGGCGCACCGGACGGCGAGCTTCCAAACCCTGATCGGCCTGCTGGCTGTCACCGGGATGCGTATCGGGGAGGCAATCGCACTCGACCGCGACGACCTCGACTGCGAGCATGGCGTGCTGGTGGTCGAGGGTAAGTATGGGAAGACCCGTGAGCTGCCGCTCGACCAGAGCACGGTCGATGCGCTGCGTCGTTATCTGCGTCGTCGCGACCGACCGCCGTCGCTGTCTGGCGAGCGCGCGCTGCTCGTCTCCGAGGCGGGGACAAGGCTTCTGCTCCCCAATATCGAGCACGCCTTCGGAAAGCTGCGCCGCCGCGCCGGCATCGCGCCACGCTCGGCCGCGTGCCGCCCGAGACTTCACGACATCCGCCACTCCTTTGCGGTGCGCACCCTGCTCGACGCGTACCGCACAGAAGCCGATGTTGGCGGCAGGCTCGCGCTGCTGTCGACCTATCTCGGGCACGTGGAGCCCGCGATGACCTACTGGTATCTGGACACCGCCCCGGAGCTGATGGGACTCGCGGCTGAGCGACTCGAGCGATCGATCGGGCGCGCGCGATGACCACTCTCGCGACCGCCGTCCAGGCGTTCTTCAGTGACCGTCTCCTGCGCGAGCGGGACGCCAGCCCGCACACAATCGCCTCCTACCGCGACACGATCCGCCTGCTGCTCGTGTTCGCCAGCCAGCGCACGGGCAAGCAGCCGACCAAGCTCACGCTCGAGGATCTCAACGCCACGGCGATCGGCGCGTTTCTCGATCATCTCGAATCAGAGCGTGGCTGCCGCGCCCGCACCCGCAACCTGCGGCTGACCGCGATCCGCTCCCTGTTTCGCTACTGCGCGCTGCGCTACCCCGAGCACGCCGCGCTGATCGAGCGAGTGCTCGCGATCCCACCCAAGCGCCACGACCGTGCGCTCATCACGTACCTCACCGAGCCAGAGCTCGACGCGCTCATCGACGCTCCCGACCGCTCGACCTGGACCGGCCGCCGCGACCACACACTGCTACTGCTCGCCGCGCAGACGGGACTGCGCGCCTCGGAGCTGATCGCGCTCACACCCACCGACATCCACCTCGGCACCGGCGCGCACGTGACCACGCTCGGAAAGGGACGAAAGCGAAGAATCACCCCGCTCACCAAAGAAACGGTCGCCATGCTCCGTGTCTGGATCACCGAGCGCGCCGGCACCGACACCACGCCGCTGTTCCCCACCCGCCCCGGCCGACAGCTCACACGTGACGCGCTCGCACGCCGGCTCACCAAGTACTCAGCCCAAGCCACGGAGCACTGCCCCTCGCTGCGAGAGAAGAACGTCACCCCACACGTGCTCAGGCACACCGCAGCGATGCGACTACTCCACGCCGGCGTTGACACGACCGTCATCGCGCTCTGGCTCGGCCACGAGCAGCTCGAGACGACACAGGCTTACCTGCACGCCGACCTCGCGATCAAGGAACAAGCACTCGCCAAGACCAAGCCGCTCGACAGCGCCCCCGGCCGCTACCGGCCACCAGACCCCCTCCTCAACTTTCTCGAGGAACTCGGATGAACGATTGCTATGCCGACCACAACGCCCACTTCCCGCTCACCGCCAGGTGCGTTGCACCGAGCTCCACATAGTCCGGGAGTTCGCATAGGAACGCCTGAAGCGTTGGGGCGAGAGCGCTCATGACTGGCCTCCGAGGTGACGCTCCAGTCGCCGGCCGGCGAGCGCGAGTAGCTCAGGCGCCGCGGACAGATACCAGTAGGTGGAGCTGGGGTTGACGTGCCCCAAATAGGTCGAGAGCAGCGATAGCCGGGGCTGGACATCACCGTCATCGTGGTAGGCATCGAGCAGGGTCTTGACCGCGAAAGTGTGCCTGAGGTCATGGATCCGCGGCCGGCAGGACCCGGATCGTGGTTTGAGCCCGGCGTGACGGCGTAGCTGGCGAAACGTCGAGTGGACGTTGCAGTAGATCAGCCGTGTTCCCGCGGGGGAGATGAAGACCGCGGGCGAGCTCGACGGCGGGCAAAGCCGGTCGCGCTCGCGCAGGTAGGCGCGCAGCGCTTCGATCGTGCTCGGGTGAAGCGGTATCTCACGCGACTTGCCGAACTTGCTATCGAGCACGGTCAGCAGACCGTGCTCGAAGTCAATGTCACCTCGGTCGAGGCGGATCGCCTCCCCGACCCGCAGGCCCGTGACCGCGAGCAGGCCGATCAGCGTCCGGTAGGTCACGCGCCGCAGCGGAAAACGCAAAGTGTCAGCGGCCGCGATCAGCGCAGCGATCTCTTGATCGGAATAGAGGTAGGGCGTCGCCCGGTGCGGCCGGTCCACGAGCAGATCCTTCGGCGGAACCTCGGCAGCCGGATCGACCGTCTGCAGATAGGTCGCGAACCCGCGCACCACGTTGAGCCGGAACGCCCACCAATGGCCATTCCCGGCGGCGGGCAGCGTCGCCCACGCGACCGCGTGCTTGATCGTGACCGTCTCTGCGCCGGCGTTCTCGAGGTAGTCGAGGAACTGGGGCAGCAGCTTGCCGGCACGCTCGAGCTTGTAGCCCAACGCGCGACGGACCTTCAGGTAGTCGGTGAGTGTTTGGCGCAGCGAGCTCATGCCACACCTCCCAGCCACGGCCTGGCCAGCGAGCGCAGCGCCTCGCGGTCGACCTTCGCGTAGATCGCGGTGGTCAGCAGGCTGCGATGACGCAGCACCTGGCCGATCTCCGGGAGCGTCGCGCCGGCCCTGAGCATCTCGGTCGCCGCCGTGTGCCGCAGCCGGTGCGCTGTCACTTCACCCAGGCCGGCCCGCCGAGCCGCGGAAACCACGACCTGGGTCACACCGCCAGGCGTCAGCGCCCGGTGTGGCGCTTTGACGCGCACGAACACGCATCGGCCCTGTGCGCTGGACGGCCGTCCGCGCCGCAGATAGCCGACCACGGCTTCACCGACATCGACCGGCAACGGCAGCCGCTCCTGGCGATTACCCTTGCCGCGGATCACCAGCTCGCCTGCCCGCCAGTCCACGTCGCCAAGCTCCAGGCGCGCCACCTCGCCCCTGCGCAGCCCGAGCCGCGCAAGCAGAGACAGGATCGCGAAATCCCGCCGGCCGACCGTAGTGCGTCGGTCGCAACCTGCCAACAGGCGACGCGCCTCGCCACGTTCAAGCCCACGAGGCAGCCCGGCGAGCCGCCAGCCAGCGACCGATGGCACCGCCACCGTCAGCGACTCCTCAAGCACGCCCGCGACGTGTAGGAAGCCGAGAAACGAGCGCAGCGCGGTCACCAACAGCTTCGCGGACCCAGACGCCCGGCCCGGGCACTCGGCCAACACGAACGCGGTGACATCACCCGGACGCAACTGCTCCAGATCGAGCCCGCCGGCCGCAGCCCGTCCCGCCAAGAACGGACGGACCATATCCGCATAGCCACGGACCGTGACAGCAGCCAGACCCCGCTCACTGAGCAGGTAACAGCGATAGCGCTCAAGCAGCACATCCACCGCCGTGCAGGCGACCACCGCCGGCTCCGCCGGCACCACGCCCATTCCACGCAAATACTCCAGCGATGGCTCCAGCGCCCGTGGCGAGCACAACGTCCTATACCCAGCCGCGCGACGCGCAGCAAGGAACTCCCCCACCGCAGCAGCAGACAAGTCCGCTGGCTCCAAACCCTCGCCGGCGAGCCACCGGCTCAGATGCGCCATCAACCGCAGCTGATACGCCGCCGGCAGCGGCCTATAACCCTCACTGGCCAGCTCAACGACAAAACCAGACGCATACGACTCAAGCGGACCCGATACCCGGACCCGTGACGGATCGACCATGAGAAACCCTCCTCTCGACAACAAAGAGGAAAGGATCCGCCAGACCTACCGGATTATGCCGACCCCACCACCGCGATCAGCCCGCCAACAAAGGGCTCCCGAACCCATATCGGCATAACCCGAACCTCGGCATAATGGACCTTATGCCGACGTCGGCATAACGTCCACAAGGAAAGAAATGTGCTCGATCATCTCCCCGAGCGCGACCGGCCAGCCGTGAAGGCGCGCCTGCGGCGAGCGTGGGCGAGCGAGAACCACGCGCTCGCACTGGACGGTCTCAGGGCCCTTGCCGGCGAGCTGGAGCATTCACACCCCGGCGCAGCGGCGTCACTCAGCGAGGGCTTGGAGGAGACACTCACCCTCACCCGCCTGGGAATCCGTGGGCGCTTGAAGAAGACGCTCGCCCTCGACGAACCCGATCGAGTCCATGATCCGAGATCATCCGCCGCACATCACGCAACGTCAAGCGCTGGCAAAACGGGGACATGTGCCTGCGGTGGACCGCCGCCGGGATGCTCGAGGCCGAGACCCAATTCCGCAAGATCTTCGGCTACACCGACCTCGCCAAACTCGCCATCGCCGTCGAGCGCGACCTCCTCACGCAACGCCCCACCATTCACACCACGACCAGAGAGAAGACCACACCGATCACCATCACCGTGTAAACCATCACACCCAACCGCCGCCACGAACTTCTACGGCGAACGGGACAACCTCCCGCCCCGCTGGCGCTGGCCTAGCGCTGACGCGGCTTCGCCACCAGCGCGCCCGTTCAGAGCAAGCTATGCGGTTACGTGCCGTAACCGCTGGAAAACCCGTCTGACGGGCGCGCTACGCTCGCCGTCAGATAGGACACTGGCGTGTGCTCCCGGCCTATTGGCGGGGATCGCTGCGCTGGGCGTCAAAGGACTCATAGCCAGGGCGAGGAAGCGGTTAGCGCGATGAGTGATGAGAGCCCTTCCGGGCGGCAGTTGAAGCGTCGCCGGCGTGCGAACGTCGAGGGCGGCCGGCAGCGCAGCCACCGCGTGTTGGTGACGGCTGAGGAGGAGTCGAGGCTTGTTCTGCTCGCCGGGGAGCAGTGCGTGACGGTCCCGAGGCTTTTGATCGAGACGACGCTGGCGGGGGCGGGGGAGACCCCCACGGTGCGTCGGGACGCGATGAGTGAGCTGTTCGCGTTGCGTCGTCTCCTGGCCGGTGCGAGCACGAATATCAACCAGCTGGCGCGCGTCGGTAACACCGAGGGCAACGTCCCGGTGGGGAGCGCGGCGTCGGTGGCGGAGATCCGCGCGTTGGTGGGGAGGATCGATGCGGCGATCGAGGGGCTGCGCTCGCCGTGATTCCGAACATCACGCGTGGCGATCGGATGGGCGGCCTGCTCGTTTACCTGGCGGGGCCGGGTCGCTCGAACGAGCATTCCGAGCCGCACCTGGTCGCGGGTGACTCGGCGATCATGGCGTGGCACGATGACGCTGAGCTCGATCGCGATAGCGCGCTCGAGGTCGCGTGGGCGGTTGACCATCCCCGCCGTGCGTTTGAGACGGTCGTGCCGAAGGGTTCGGTGTGGCATTGCTCGCTGAGCTTGCACGAGGACGAGGGGTTGCTGAGCGACGAGAAGTGGGCGCGGGTCAGTGAGGAGTTCGTCGCGGAGATGGGCTTCGCCGGCGATGAGAACGGTCTGGCGCCGTGCAGGTGGGTGGCGCTGCGTCACGGGCTCTCAAAGGCCGGCAACGATCACGTCCATGTCGTCGTCTCGCTCGTGCGTGAGGACGGCTCGATCGCGAACACCTGGAACGATCGCCCGAACGCTCAAAGGGTCGCCGGTGAGCTCGAGCACCGCCACGGGTTGGCTGTGCTCGAGTCCCGTCAAGCGGGCCGCGGC
>JACDGG010000027.1 GCA_013815355.1 Solirubrobacterales bacterium | reverse complement strand
CGCTCCATCACCGCCGCGGGTCGCGATCGTCGGCGGCGGCCTGGCGGGCCTGCGCTGCGCCCATGAGCTGTGGAGCGCCAACCCGCGGCGCCCGATCGCCGCGACCGTGTACGAGGCCAATCCCGAACGCGCCGGCGGGCGCTGCTGGACGCTTCGCGACTTCTTCGACCCGAGCCTGATCACCGAGCACGGCGGCGCCTTCATCAACTCCGATCAGCACTCGATCCGCCGGCTCGTCAGGAAGCTGGGCCTCGCAGAGGAGCGCGTCGACGGCGGCGATTTGCCGCGCGGCGAAGAGGTCTACCTGATCGGAGGCGCCCCCTACACCTACCGCGAAGCGAACAGCGACTGGGCCGAGAGCGGCTACCGGGCGTTCCGCGTCGCGCTCGGCGAGCTGCGCTCGCCCGCGGGCGAAGCGCGGCTTGACTCGATGTCCGTGCCCGAGTGGCTTGACAGCACCGAGATCGGCTCGCGCAGCCGCTTCGGGCGCCTGATGATCGCCAACGCCGTGACCGAGAACGGCGGCGATCCCGGCGAGATGTCCGCGCTCGACCTGATCGAAGTCACCGGCCACAATGCGCGCTCCTCGCTGAGCCCGATCCCCGGCGACGACGAGCGCTTCCATGTCCTCGGCGGCAACGATCAGATCGTCACGGGCATGATCTCCCAACTGCCCGCGGGGGCCGTGCGCACGGGCTGGGAGCTCGTGGCGCTGCGCGCCAACGCGAACCGCACGAGCCGGCTGGTGTTCCAGACATCCGCCGGCACGCGCGAAGTGGACGCCGATCTCGTCGTGCTCGCGCTGCCGTTTAGCACGCTTCGCGACGTGGATCTCTCAAGCTCCGGCCTCTCGGCGCCCAAGCGCCGGGTGATCAGGAGCTTTGGCATCGGCTCCAACGCCAAGATCCACGTCGAGCTGCGCCACAAGAGCTGGCCCGCACTCGGCTACAGCGGTGCCACCTACAGCGACTGGGACGGCTTCTGCTGCGCCTGGGATGACTCGGTCGCGCTCGGCGCGACCGCCACGCCCGCGCTGCTGCTCGGCTTCCCCGGCGGGCGCACCGGGCGTGTCGGGATCACGGGCGCCGCGCACGGCGAGGCGCCGAGCGCCGACGTCGATTGGCTGCTCGCGCAGATCGAGCTGCTCTACCCCGGCACGCGCGCCGCCTACGACGGCCGCGCCTACGAGGATCACTGGGCGCTTGACCCGTGGGTGCACGGCGCCTACTCCTACTGCCGCGTGGGGCAGGCCTCGAGCTTCGGCGCGATCGCGGCCGCGACGGAGGGCCGCGTGCACTTCGCCGGCGAGCATACCTCGATCGCCAACCAGGGCTTCCTCGAGGGCGCGGTCGAAACCGGCGAGCGAGCCGCGCGCCAGATCCTTGCGCGGCTCGCCTAGACTCGCCGCACGCGAGCGAGAGGGAACGCTGCCACGCTCGCCACCGTTGAGGAAGCTCAGCCGAGACTCAGGAGTCGCGCACGCGCACGCGATGCTCACGCGTGCCCGAAGAGCGCTCGACGCGACCCGCGCCGTTGCCTGTGCAGGCGAGCTCGTCTTCGAGAAAGCACTCCAGCAGGGGAACCGTCAGCGGTCGCGCGAACAGAAACCCCTGCGCGAGGTCGCAGCCCTCGCGCTGCAGCGCGACCACCTGATCGCGATCCTCCACGCCCTCCGCGAGCGTCTGCAGCCCCAGCGCCTTGCCCAGCTGGATCAGCGTGTGCGCGAGCGCCTGAGCCTCGCCGGAGCGGGCGACGCTGGTGATGAACGTGCGATCGATCTTGAGTGAGTCCACGGGAAACTGGCGCAGGTATGCCAGCGAGCTGTAGCCGGTGCCGAAGTCATCGACCGCGATACGCACGCCGAGGCGCTTCAAGTCGCCGAGCAGCTGCGCCGTCACATCCGGCCGGCGCATCAGCACAGTCTCGGTGATCTCGAGGGTGAGCGTCTCGGCCTCCAGGCCGCTTGCTTTCAGCGCCTGGCTGACCTCCTCCACGAAGGCCGGACGCTCGAGCTGGCGCGTGGAGACGTTCACCGAGATCCCCATCGTGTGCCCCGCCCTGTGCCAGGCCGCTCCCTGCGTGCATGCCTGCTCGAGCACCCAGCGGCCGATCGGGATTATCAGGCCGCTGTCCTCGGCGATCGGGACGAAGGCGTCGGGCGCGATCACGCCGTCGCGCGGGTGGCGCCAGCGCAGCAGCGCCTCCACGCCCACGACGCGCTCGCTTTCGAGGTCGAGCATCGGCTGGTAGACGAGGAACAGCTCCTCCCTGCCGAGCGCCTCGGCGAGATCCATTTCGAGGTGGATGCGGTCCTGCGCCGCCACGTGCATCGCTGACTCGAACAGCGCGTATCCATCCTTGCCGAGCGCCTTCGCCTTGTACAGGGCGAGGTCGGCGTCCTGCATCAGGTTCTCCGCCGTTCCCGGCATGCCGGTGGCGATGCCGATGCTCGCGCTGACCGTGACCAGCGCCTGCCCGGGCAGCGCGATCGGCTGGCGCAGCACCTCCAGTATCCGCTCGGCGAGCAGCTGGGGCGTCGCGTCGAAGCCGACGGAGTCGACGAGCATCACGAACTCATCGTCGCCGAGGCGCCCGACGGTGTCGTTGTCGCGAAGCACCGAGCGCAGGCGCGCACCGACCCGGCGCAGCACCTCATCACCGGCGTGATGGCCGTAGCGGTCGTTGATCTGCTTGAAGTCGTCGATGTCCATGAACAGCGCCGTCGCGGGCACCCCGAGCCGCCGCGCCCGCGCGAGGATCTGTTCGGCGCGATCGAGCACCAGCTCACGGTTGGGCAGATCTGTCAAAGGGTCGTGCAGCGCGCTGTATTCCAATTCTCCTGTGCGCTCGCCGACGAGCCCCCAGGCGCGCGTGCGCGAGCGCGAGAGCACGCGGTAGAGCAGGTAGGCGAGCGCTGTGATCAACGTTCCGAGCGCGAGCGCGACGGCGGCGCGCTGATCGACCGCGATCGGTCGGTCCGCCGTGCCGCTGATCAGGACCGACCACCCCTCGGGCAGAGCAATCCGCTTGGCGCGCACTCCGGGTCCCACCGTGTGAGCGCTCCCCACCCGGCTCATGACTTCCACCGGCCCTCCGGGGTTTCGATGCTCGAGCGTGATCCTGAGGTTGCTGCGCGTGCCCAGAACCGAGCGCACGAGCGCACCGCCGTCGAAGGTCGTGTCGACGGAGCCGGTGAACGCGCGACGGCGCTCGGCCAGCGTACGCAACGGCACGCCGAGCCGGTAGACGCCAGCCGCCACAGCCACGATCGAGCGGCGCCCGAAGCCGGGAAGTGGCTTTGCCACGAAGGCCCCGGTGTCAGTGGCCAGCGACGCCAGCGAGGCGACCGGCGAGCGACCGACGGTCGAGATCACCGGCGCGCAGTAGTCGAACAGCCCCGGGTACAGGCTGATCTCCCCCGGCGTGCCCACGATCGCCCGCGTCAGGCAGTAGCGCCGCCGGTGACCGGGCGGCAGGATCTGGAAGCGGCCGCCGAGCACTGCGCGGAAGGCGGGGTCGGCCTCGGCCTGTTCTCTGAACGCGGCGAGTTGCGCGGAGGAGATCGGCTGAATCAGCGTCGCGACGACGTCACGGGGAACGCCTGCGCCACGGTGCAGCTGGCGATACCACTGTGTGAAGCGTGTCTCACCGGCGCTCGGCTCCATCGTCGCAATCGAGCGCACGGCGCGAGTGAGGGCGACGTTCGTGGCGAGCTTGGAGCCCAGCGAGCTGCTGAGGTCGGCGGCGGTCGATTCGAAGGACTTGCGGTTTGCATCGAGCGCGTTGGCGCGCCACGCAGAGGCGAGCAGGAATGACGCGGCGAGTCCGGTCGCGACGATCGCGATGCCGATCGCCACGCTTCGAGCGCGCATCCGCAGCGCAATGAAGAAGTTGCCCAACGAACGAGGTTGCTCCGCCGACGACCCTCGCTTTGGCCGTCCCAGGGGGAGCTGCGGCCAGAGCCGCGGGTGCTTCATTGAGTCGCCAACACCACGTTCCCATATCGGCGCCCTATTCGCATACTTGAGACAAGCTACTCCTACACCCCGTTCGTCCGCAACACATCTTTATGTGGATCACCGCCGCGGCGCGTAGGCCCTGCAGAGCGATGGAACGTCGGATTCGTCGGTGAACACCGGCGCCATCACGCTGCCCGGCGCCAGCGAGTGAGGGTGACCGAGCAGGTGTCCGATCTCGTGCACCACCGTCAGACAGAACATGTTCCAGTCGCCGCTCATCGCCGCGCGCGTGGGCCACTGCCAGCGTGCGAGCGTGATCACACAGGCGGTGTAGCTGGAGGCGGGCGCCGTGAGATCGTTGGGCCCGAGCGAGGATTCAAAGGTCACCCAGGCATCCGTGCTGGGGTCCAGGCCCGCAGCCAGCGCCTGCCGGGCAAGCACCGTTATCTGCCCGCCGCACGGCACCGCGTGCCAGTAGCGCTCGGCGATCGTGACGGCCAGCGCCTGCGGGGTGCTCGCCGCCGAGCTCTGCGCCGCCGTGTGGCGCGGTCGAGCACCGGCGTGTGTCTCGCTGTGAGAGCGCGCGGCGGCCGACGCGGGCGCGGCGAGCACACACAACACGCACACCAGGAGAGGCAATCGGGGCATGCAAGACATGCTGAGGGCGCTCGCGCTCGCGACGCTCGTCCTTCGAGGTGAGCTTCGGGTGTCAGCCGGGTGTGGGAGAGGGTGAGTCAAGGCTCACCCTCTCGCGTGCTCCTGCCGATGAGAGCGGGCGCGCCGCCTCGGCGCCGGGAACCCATGCAGACGCCCAACCACACAACGGTCCTGCTCGCCCGCTTCGACGATCTCCTGGGCGCCGGGCTGCGAGGGCTGCTCGATCGCGAGTCAAGCGTGGAGGTGATCGCCGCCGATGTCGAGCCCGGGCGCCTGTCGGTGCTCATGCGCGGGCACCGGCCCGATGTGGCCGTGATCGCACTCGAGAGCTTCGGGGAGCTGGCCGAGGTGCGCACCCTTGCCGCGCAGCATCCGCGCACGCACCTCGTCCTGATCGCCGAGAGCCCCACACCGGCGATCAGCGCGCAGCTGCTCGCGTTCGGTGCGAGCGCCTGCCTCGGCCGCGACACGCAGGCACGCGACATCCTCACCGCGATACACCTCGCCTCCAGGGGCCTGCAGGTGATCCCCAGCGGCTCGGCCGAGCCATGGGCAGGAGGCGCACGAGTCGCCACCCAGCTGCTGACCCGCCGTGAGACCGACGTCCTGCCGCTCCTTTCGCGGGGTCTCTCAAACGCCCAGATCGCTCTCGCGCTCGGCATGGGGATCGAGACGGTCCGCACGCACGCCAGGCACATCTACAGGAAGCTGGGCGTCGCCTCGCGACGCGAGCTGAGCGCTGCCGCTACCCCAGCACCGGCCCCGGCCCCGGCCCCGGCGAGGCTGGACGAATGGACCGGTAGGAGCCGCGCGGCTCAAGCTCGCAGGCGAAACGGTCGGGCTAGAAGGTAGGTCGAAGAGACCGGGGAGCGATCCCCCTACATCGCGGCCGCGACGCCGCAGTGAGGAGACGCCCAATGAATGTAGGCGTCCCGCAGACCGGCGAGCCCCTCCCCCGGGCGCCTCGTCCAGCAGGCAGATTCTCCGGCCTGCGCAGCAGCCGTCGAGCGGCCCTTGGCCTGTTCGGCCTGCTTTCGACGCTCGTCTTCGCGAGCAGCGCGTTCGGCGCAAACGCGACCGTCGGCCTCGGCACGGCCGGGAGCTTCTCGGTGCTCGCCGGATCGACCGTCACGAACACCGGCCCCACGACGATGTTCGGAGACCTCGGGCTCACACCCGGCTCATCGGTCACCGGCGCACCCCAGGTGCTCGGCCAGACGCACGTCGACGACGCGGTCGCAATCGGCGCCAAGAATGCGCTCACGACCGCCTACAACGACGCCGCCTCGCGGCCTTCGAGCGGCTCGGCCGGCACGGAGCTCTCCGGACAGACGTTCCTGGCAGGCGTGCGCACGGCCAGCGGCTCGCTGCTGCTCTCCGCGGGCGCGCTCACGCTCGACGCTCAGGGCGACCCGAATGCCGTGTTCATCTTCCAGGTGGGCTCCACATTGATCACCGGGTCCAACACGAGCGTGCTGCTCGTCAACGGCGCACAGGCCTGCAACGTCTTCTGGCAGGTGGGCTCCTCGGCGACGCTCGGAACCGGCACGCGCTTCCTCGGCACGGTCATGGCCGCGGCGACGATCACCGCGAACACCGCCGCGACGATCCACGGCAGGCTGCTCGCGCAGACCGGCGCTGTGAACCTCGACACGAACACGATCACGAACTCCAACTGCAACGCGGGCACCAACGGCGGCGGCGAAGTTGCCGGCGGCGGCGGTGGTACGACCACGACAGGTGGCGGCACCGAAACGATCACACCGTCCGAAGCGGCGGCGCTCGCCGCAGCTCAGGCGAAAAGCCCGCTCGCGCCGATCGGCTCGCGGAGCACGACACGCCAGAGCCGCCTCGCAGCGGCGCGGCGGGCCGCGCATCGAGCCGCGGTGCGTCGTAAGCGCACCCGGGAAGCGGCCAGACGCCGGGCACGCAGCCATCCGTCTCTCCCCCGTGTACGCGGCGCGTTCACCGGCTGAGCATCGTTCGTGACGCCGGCTCGCATCGCGCTCGCCGCGCTCGTCTGGGCCTGTCTCCTCGGGCTCCTCACGGGCGCGGCGCAGGGCGCTGCGGCGGTGGAGCAGCCACTGGTCGTGCTGTCGAGCGACCATCTCGTGCACCGCGCGCCGAGCGCCCGGTCCCAGGCCGTGGGAATGCTCGCGGCGCGCCGGCCGCTCACAGGGCACGCCACGACCGTACCGGTGCTTTCGCGCAGGCAGGATGGCGCCGTCAGCTGGCTGCGCGTGATGCTCCCGGGGCGCCCCAACGGATCGACGGGCTGGATCGCCCGGCAGGGCACGCGCCCGCGGCTGACCGGCTGGCGCCTGCTCGTCGAGCTCGCGCACAGACGCGTTGCGGTGTTCCGCCACGGCAGGCTCACGCGGAGCTTCAGGGCGGTCGTCGGCAAGCCCTCCACACCGACGCCCATCGGAAGCTTCTTTGTCGAGGAGACCTTCCGCATGGTCGCGAGCGAGCCCGGCGGGCCGATCGCGCTCGCGCTCAGTGCCCGCTCGAACGCTCTGCAGGAATTCGAAGGAGGCCCGGGTCAGATCGCGCTGCACGGGCGCGATGGTCTCGGCGGCACGCTGGGCGCGGCGGAATCGCACGGCTGCGTACGCCTTGACACGGCCAGCATCGAATGGCTTGGCGCGCACATCGCCGCAGGCACGCCGACGAAGATCGTTCAAGGCTGAATTGCCCCCGTGATAGGCTTGTAACGAAAGCTACCCGCCGCTCTCGCGATCTGTTCGCGTAGGTCACTCCGCTGGCCCAGTGCCCTCGGCGCCCTCACGGAATGTCTCGACCGCAGCCGAAGCACCAGGCGCCAAGGAGGTATCTGTGTCGCGAAATGCAGCTGTCGAGAAGGAGCAGACCCCCGTGGCTGGTGCCGTAGCCGCCCCGAGCGCACCCGGCGGCGCCTCCGTCCCTTCCGCCCCGCCGCCGGCTGGCGTCTCAAGTGCCACAACGATGCCTGCCGGCCCGGAGTCCTCGCGTGCGCGCCTCTCGCGCAAGGGCCATCGCGCGCGCCTGCAGGCATACGCGGTGGCGGCCATCGCGGTGCTCGTCTACGTGGTCGCGCTCGGCGCATCCAACACACGCCAAGTGAAGGTCGACTGGGTCTTCGGCCACGCCTCGGTGGCGCTGATCTGGCTGGTGCTCGGCGCGGCGATCCTCGGCTGGCTGCTGGGCATCCTCGTCACGAAGCTCTTCAGGTGGCGCACCCGCGCTCCCCGAGCGCGATGAGCTCGCAGGCGAGCACCGATACCGACGGGCACCGCGACGAGCCTCCCGTGGTCGTCAAAGCGGTCAGCCGCTCGCACCTCGACGAGCTGCAGGCCGAAGCGCGCTATCACCGCGAGCGCCTGGAGCTATACCGCGCGAAGGCCTACGGTCCGCGCCCCACGAGCGATACGCGCCTGCGCGAACTGGAACGCATGGACCGCGGCGCGGCCAGTCGCCTGCGCCGCGCACAGCAGCCGCCGACACCCGCCGACTAGCGAGACGCCATCACGCTCAGCTCATACGGCTGGCCGAGCTCCTCCAGCGTCCAGACGACGCGGATCGGGCGCCCGGCGTGCTCTCGATGAAAGACGCGCATCGCCCGGCACCCTATCGGGAGCTCGCGGTCGTCGTGCGAACATGCCAAGGCACTCGGCGTCTGCGATCGACAACCGGGCCGAGGCTGAGCACCTTGGCAGAGCTCGTGGGAAACTACCGCAGGGCCTGCTCACGCCGCCGGCGCAACCAGCCGCGTCTGCTCAGTAGCGCTGCGCCGGCGAGCAGCCCTGCCGGCACCAGCACTGCTGCGGCCACGAGCAGCACGGCGAGTGTCACGAGGAGTATCCGCCCGGCGTCGTGCAGCGCCCGCTGAAGCGTCGAGCGCTCCGAGGGTCGGGCAGCCGTGCCGAGAACGCTGACGCTGACCTGCGAGATGCTCGCCTGACGCGAGATCTGCTGCAGGCTGAGGCGAGCCCGCAGGATCTGCCGGCGCGCTTCGCTCAGTTGCCCACGCAGCGCTTGCACCTTTTCCGTCGTGCTCGCCGAGGCGAGTGCCCGCAGCAGCGACGCGCGTTCGGCTTGCGCGTCGGCGAGTCGTTGGCGGGCGGCGTCGTAGGCGCTCGTGATGTCCTGCAGCGACTGGGACTCCGCGCGAACGGGCCCGAGGGCTGCGAGCGCGCTCAGTGCCTGCGCGAGCCTGGCGCTCGGCACGCGCAGCGCCAGCTGCGCTTCACCGCCCTGGCCACTCTGCGTCTGCACCTGCGAGCTGGCGACGAACCCGCCCTCGCTGACGATGAGCCGCGAGACGCGGTCGGCGAGCCCCTGCACGTCCTCGCCGGCAAGCGTCAGCGACGCCGAAGTTTCCTGCACTCGCCCTGCGGCAGCCGCGGGATTCCCCAGAGGCGAAGCGGGCGTCGCAGTCCCGCTGGCGCTCGCCGCCGATCCGGGAGACGCCACCGCTCCCTTCGAGGTCGGGGTCACTCCGGTGGGCGCTGCACTCACGTTGGGAGCAGGTTGCTCATCGGCGCGAGATGGCGGTGCCTCGGCGACCTGTGAGCCAAAGCCCACCTGCGGGGTCACCGGCGATGAGGCCACCCGCCAAGGCGCAACCACGATCAGCGCGGTGACGAGCGAGACGAGCGCGGGCACGAGTCCAGCGAGCAGAGGGCGCGCACGGACTCCTTGCAGCACGCGGCGCGGGAGCGCGATGCGATGTGCGTCCCGCGCAGAGGACACCCGCTGGCGCAGATCGCGCTCGAACTCCACGTCGATCGGAGCGGCCGCCGCGCGCACGTCGTCGCGCAGCAGGCGCCACGAGTCCGCCGGCCGAGCAGGGGCGCCATCGAACAGCGCCGCGTCGAGGTCGGCGAGCCAGCGCTCCTCCTCGGATGTCAACGCGCCCCCGCCTGGGAACGAAACGATCCTCATGCGACCTCCTCGTGATCCGACTTCAAGCAGGCCTCGCGCAGACGGGCGAGCGCGCGATGCAGGCGCGTTCCGGCATTGGACTCGCTGATGCCGAGCGCTCGCGCCAGCTCGACGTTCGTGAGCTGTCCGTGGAACTTCAGCAGCACGAGCTCACGTTCGCGCACGGGCAACGAGGCAAGCGCACTGCGTACGCTCGCGCGACGCTCGACCTGCTCCAGCTCCATCGAGGCATGCGCCGCTGTGGCGGGCTCTTCGGCGCCGAGCTCGTCGGTCTGCTGACGACGGCGCCGGCGCAGCTCATCCAACGCGGCGTTGCGGGCGATCGCGAACAGCAGCGCGCGCGGCGTGCCACGCCGGCTATCGAGGCGTGAGCGAGACCGGTACAGGCGCTCGAACGCCAGCGCCGTGACGTCCTCGGCTGCCGCACGGTCGCCCAGCAGCGAGATCGCGTACGCGTGCACGTCGGTGACACAGTCGCGGTAGAGCCGCTCGAACGCGGGCTCGCCGAGCGGGTCAAGGGAAGCGACCCCGCCGCCGCCGTCGAGGATGCTCGCGGCGCCCGCGCCCTCGTGCGAACTGATGACTCTTTGCGACCTCATTCATCTGGTACTACGTCGGCGAACACAAACCATCACAAAAAGCGGCGATCCGCGCCACCAACTCTGACCTGCGCGGGTGGGTGTCGCTCAGCGGATGTAGCGCAGCTCGACGTCGTGAGCTACCCCGAGCCACGCCGTATCAGCCGTCACCGCCGGGGCGTCGAGCCGTCGTGCGAGCGCGAGGCACGCTCGGTCGCCGAGCGAGAGCCCGGCATCGCGGGTCACTGATCGCAAACGTCCCGCGTCGATCGCATCGGCAGCCGTGAACGGCTCGACCGTGATCGCGCCGTCGAGCAGGCCGCTATTTGTGAGCGTCGCAGCGAGGTTCGCCGGATCGGCTCCCCGATCGGCGGAACGGCTGAAGACCTCAGCGAGATTAACGGTTGAGATGACCGCACCACCAGCGATTGCCTCGGCTACGACATCGGCGCCGGGCTCGTCGCGAAGATGGGCGAGCAGCGCCGAAGCGTCGAGTACCGGGACCAACTACTCGGTGTCCTCGCGGGCGGCTTCTGCGCGGCGCTCGGTGAGCAGCTCAGCGACCATCGACCCCCCGGAGAGATCACGGAGCAGGCCGCGGGTCTGCTCGGCCGCGACGCGATAGGGGCGCAATCGCAGCGAGCCGTCCTCTTCTGTGCTTAGGAGCATGCGAGTGCCGGGTTTCAGATCCAGCTCGGCGCGCACCGCGGATGGTAGGACCACCCGTCCGCGCTCCCCAACCGTGATTTGCCTCTCGGTGTGGGACATGTCGTGATTGTACCACGGTCGAATAATGGCCCACACCGAGACGTCGAGGCACCCCGGTCGCGCGCTGAGAACGAGTGTTGCTAGCGGCGTGCGATGCCTGACGTGAGCGTGTCGGCCCGTGGTGCTACGGGCATGCCCGACGCGGAGGCGCCTCGCGTAACCTGCCGTCGATGACGGATGATCGTGAGACGGAGGTTTGGGGGAACAAGGACGGTCGCGCGTGGCGCATCGGCGGGGAAGCCGACGTCGCCTGGATCCGGGAGAACACGGAGGTCTCGTTCGCGATCACATCTGCAGTCCCTGCGGTCTTCGAGGCGTACGCCACCTTGGAGCTTCCCGGCAGCGGTGACCACCTCTCAGCGTCGCCGCCTGAGGATCCAGACCGTCACAACGCTGGCGTGCTTGCGGTGCTCAGCGAGCATTCCGCGAGGCAGCCGTGGTGGATTGGTTATCTCGAAACGGGCGACGCCGACATCGTTTTCTACGACGTGCAGAAGGTGAAGCCGGGCCCCAACGACGACGGGCGGTACGTGCTGGTCGAGGCTGGCCCCGAGCAGGCGGGTGCCTGGCGCGAGCGTGAGCATTGGAAGGGTTGCCTGCCGGATCTGATGTTTCCGGCCGATCGCTCGTGGCTTGTATCGACTTTGTGGGACGACGATTGGATGTGCATCGGCGGGTCACGAGGGCTCGTGGACGCTTTTCTGACCCATCCCGATCTGCGACATCGGGCCCGCGAGGTCGACCCATCACTCAAAGATGCGACGCCCCCCGGCCACACCGCGATCTGATCGATGGCTGCTTCGGGGACCTGCTTGTGGAGATCGATGCCACAGCCGTCCAGTAGGGTGAATCAGCACCACTTGAGGTGAGCCGCAAGTCCGGCTCGTGAACTCTCCCTCAGAGGGTCAAGCGTTGCGCCCGAGATGTAAACCGCACCAGTCGGTTACCTAAAGCCAGGAGGCACGAGATGGACTTGAACACGTCACGCCACATCGGTCGAGCGAAGCTGCGGTGGATCATGGTGATAGCGACCGCCGCGTATGTCGCGTGCGCCGGGACCGCCTCCGCGTCGAGCATCGCCGTCACCGCTGGACCGAACCCGACCGTGCGCGGCGCGACCGTGACGCTCACCAACACCGGAACCACCAATCCCGCCGCGCCCGAAGCGAGCAACGAGCTATTCGACTACTACGAACCCAACATCGCCGCCTGCGCTCCAACTGCCGCGGATGCCCGTCAGCGCTCGGGTGGCAGCGGTTTCATTACTACGCTTGAGATCGTCCAGAATCCCACGTTCAGCTTCAGTTTGCAGACGACCTTTGTACCCGCGGTGGGTGTCCACACTTATCGTGTCTGCGCATATCTCTACACCGGGGGCGACGACAGCATCGCCCCAGACGCGGTTGGCAGCACCCTACTCAGCATCCCGCCGACGCGCTCTGAACTGCTTGCGAGCGCGATAAAGAAATGCCACAAGGTGAAGAGCCGGTCCCGTCGCTCGCGCTGCGTCAGGCTCGCCCGGAAGCACTACGGAGTCAAGAAGTAGCGCTTTGCGCGTGCTCGAACGACCCGCGACGTCAAGGACGGTGAGAAGGTGCCAGGCATAGGCGCTGTCGGGCAGGCGAACGAGCAGCCCGAAGCCAAAGGGGCTCCCCCGCTGCCGGAGAAGCTCACTCCCCGCTCGCTACGCAGGACGTTCTGCTCACTGCTCTACGCGCTCGGCGAGGACCCGGGCGTGGTGATGGAGGAAATGGGCCACGCCGATCCGGGGCTCGCGCTGCGGATCTACCGGCAGGCGATGCGCCGCGGCGAAGACGAGAAGGAGCAGCTGCGGGCGCTTGTAGAGGGCGCCCGCTTGGCAGTCGGGGCGCCGGTGCAGCGGCTCAGCGCGCGGGCGGGAGGCGACGGACGCTGGAAATGGCTCTGTAGAGCCGTCTGACGAGTGGGCCCGCCTGGACTCGAACCAGGGACCTACCGATTATGAGTCGGCAGCTCTAACCAACTGAGCTACGGGCCCTCCACGCCTTCGCGACCTGGGGCCGCGGGGCGCCCCGGGGACGCTACCCCAGGGAGATGTGGAATGCTCACGCGCGCCGCCTCGCTCATCCGGGCGCACCGGCGGATCTTTGTTCTTCAAGGGAGGGGACCCCATGTCAGCAGCGCGCGCAGCGATCGTCACGGGAGCATCGAGCGGCATCGGCCTGGCCATCGCCAAGGTTCTTGGCGAAGAGGGCTACGCCCTGACCGTCGCCGCCCGTCGCGCCGAGAAGCTCGAGGCCGCCGCCCAGGGCCTGATCGCCGACGGCTACGAGGTGCACTCGCTCGCCGCCAACGTCTCCGACGAGGATGAGATCAAGCGCGTCGTGGAGGCCCACCGCGAGCGCTACGGCCGCCTCGACGTGCTCGTCAACAACGCCGGCGTCGGCGTCGGCGCGCCCGTTGCCGAGATCGAGACCAAGCGCCTGGACATGCAGCTCGGGATCAACCTGCGCTCGATCGTGCTCTTCTACCGCGAGTCGATGACGATGCTGCGCGCCGCCGCCGCCGAGCACAAAAACGTGCTCGTCATCAACACCTCCTCGATCTCCGGCAAGCACGGCGAGGCCTGGCTGTCGGTCTACTCCGCCGCCAAGCATGGCGTCGTCGGATGGACCGAAGCGATGAACAAGGAGCTCGGCAAGGAGGGCATCAAGTCCACCGCCCTCTGCCCCGCCTTCGTCGACACGCCGATGACCGACTTCGTCAAGGGCCAGGTGCCCGCCGAGGAGATGATCCGCCCCGAGGACATAGCCGAGTCCGTGCGCTTCCTGCTGCGCGTCTCCCCCGCTTGCGTCGTCCCCGAGATGATGTTCGTGCGGCCCGGCGAGGCGCTCTGAACGGACGCCGAGCACTCCGGAAAGTGGCCCGGTCAGGCGTGCGCCGGGACCGCTGAGGCAGGCTCCGGTATCGGACTGCAGGCGTCCTTACCTCCCGAAAACGATCTGATAGAGGGGGAGTGCAGGCGGCGTGCCCGGATCTCGCCTCGCGGGTCGGCCTCGAGGCGAAGTCGCCGTGCCCGGCCGCGTCTGCCGCCGATCAGCGCGCGGTGCTCGCAGATCGCCGCGTCCAGATCGGAGCCCGATTCCTCCAGCATGCTCGACTCGAGCTGCGCCACGAGGATGCCGATCTCACGACGTGTCGCCACCCTGGACTTGCCCTTCGCGCGCGTGAAGCGGTCCCAGGACTTCGCGAACGCCAGGAAGTCCGTCCTTCCGCCCTGGCGGTGCGCCGCGAGCATCGGGCACACGCCTCCCAGCTCGTCGACGTAGGCGCCCACAATGATGCGCTCGTTCGCCCGCACGCCTGCGAGCATCGCCTCGCGTGTGCGCAGCGGCAGGCAGTCGATCGCGAGGCGCAGGCGCTCGATCGGGCTGCTGTTCTGGCGGGAGCTCTTTCGCATAGGCTGTGCCCCGCCGCCGAGGGGTGTGGCTTGCGGCGAGAACCTGGCCCAGCCTAGGTGACGCCCTGTCCCTCGGCAACGAATTCCCTCCTGCTGAAAGGAAACTTGCACATGAAGCTTGGTGTCCACATCGGCTACTGGGGCCTCGGCCTCAGCTCAGAGGACCAGCTCACCATCGTGCAGGAGGCCGAGCGTCTCGGCTATGACTCCGTGTGGGCCGCCGAGGCCTACGGCTCGGACACCGCCACCGTGCTCGGCTGGCTAGCGGGACAGACCTCGAAGATCCGCCTCGGCGCCGGCATCTTCCAGATGCCCGGACGCTCGCCGGCGATGACCGCGATGACCGCCGCCACGATCGATCAGCTCTCAAACGGGCGCATGATCTGCGGCATCGGCTCCTCCGGCCCACAGGTCGCCGAGGGGTGGCACGGCCAGCGCTTCGCCAAACAGCTCCAGCGCACACGCGAGTACGTCGCCGTCGTGCGCATGGCGCTCGCCCGCGAACGCGTCGAGTTCCACGGTGAGACGCTCGAGCTGCCACTGCCCGACGGGCCCGGCAAGCCGCTGAAGCTGACGATCTCCCCCGTGCAGGAGCGCATCCCCATCTACCTCGCCGCGATCGGGCCCAAGAACACCGCGCTCGCAGGCGAGATCGCCGACGGCTGGATACCGACGCTGTTCTCACCCGAGCACGTCTCCGAGCTGCGCCCGCTGCTACAGGAGGGCGCCGAGCGCTCCGGCAAATCGCTCGACGATTTCGACATCGCCCCCACCGTCAGCCTCTGCATTACCGAGGACCTCGAGGCCGCACGCAACACGATGCGCCCCTTCATCGCGCTCTACGTCGGTGGCATGGGCTCGCGCAAGCAGAACTTCTACAACCAACTCGTCTGCCGCTACGGCTATGAGGCTGAGGCTCAGACGATTCAGGACCTCTACCTCGAAGGCAAGCGCGAGGAGGCGATGGCCGCCGTCCCCGACGAGCTGATCGACACCGTTTCGCTGTGCGGCCCCCCCGACGTCGTGCGCGAGCGCCTCGCCGTCTACCGCGACGCCGGAGTCGGCACGCTCGGCGTGACCCCGACCGCCTTCACCGCCGACGAGCGCCTCCAGCAGCTGCGCCTGCTCGCCGAGCTCGCCGCCGACTAGCCGTGAAGGTGCTGCTGGGCGCCTTTGGCGACCCCGGCCACGCATTCCCCATGATCGCCCTCGGCCGCGCGCTCGTAGCGCGCGGCCACGAGGTCACACTGCAGACCTGGACGCGCTGGCAGGAGCACGTCGAGCGCGAAGGAATCGCCTTCGCAGCCGCACCGGAGTATCAGGTCTTTCCCTCCGGGCCCGAGCCCCTCGCCTTCTATGAGGCCGTCGTGCACGCCACCCGCGACACGCTCCCGCTGCTGAAGCGCCTGAAACCCGATATCGCCGTCGCGGACATCCTCACGCTCGCCCCCGCCCTCGCCGCCGAGCTGCAGGACGTCCCCTGCGCGACCCTCATTCCTCACGTCTATCCCCACGGGGAACCCCACTTCCCGATCTACTCGCTCGGCGCCCGTCTCCCCCGCACCGCCTTCGGGCGGTCGTTCTGGCGCCGCGCTCAGAGCCCGGTCGACCGCGGCCTCGAGCTCGGCCGCCGCGAGCTGAACGACACCCGAGCACAGCTCGGCCTCCCCGCCTTGGATCACGTCCACGGCGGTATCAGCCGCCGGCTCGCGCTCGTCGCGACCTTCCCGCAGCTCGAGTATCCGCGCAGCTGGCCCGAGCACGTCCACGTCATCGGCCCTTTGATGTGGGAGCCGCCCGCCGATGACGTCGAGCTGCCTCCCGGTGAGGAGCCGCTCGTGCTCGTCGCGCCGTCGACCGCACAGGACCCCGAGCACCGCATGCTCAGAGCTGCCCTGCGCGGCTTGGCCGACGCCGATGTGCGCGTGCTGGCCACCTGGAACCGACGCCTGCCACCGCGGCCTCTGCCCGTGCCGGCCAACGCGCGCGTCGTCGAGTGGGTCTCCTACGCGCGCACGATGCCGCTCTGCGACCTCGTCGTCTGCCACGCCGGGCACGGCACGCTCGTGCGCGCGCTCTCCAGCGGCTGCGCCGTGCTCGCCTGCCCCGCCGTCGGCGACATGAATGAGAACGCCGCGCGCTTGGACTGGGCCGGCGCCGGCGTCAGGCTGCCAAGGCGCTTTGTCTCACCGCGGCCCCTGCGGCTCGCGGTTGAGCGCGCGCTCGGGGAGAGCACGATTCGCGAGCGCGCGGCGGAGCTCGGGGCGTGGGCTGCTTCGCACGACCCTGGCGCGCGGGCTGCCGAGCTGGTCGAGGGCTTGGCCACGGCTTGACTACGTTGGGGTGATTGGACTTTATGGCGTGATCGGCTTCAGGGGGTGGTTGGCGTCGCTGAGCATCACGCCGCTGGGCGTGATGCTTCTCACGCTGATCGTCTGCGGCATCGGCCTGGCGGCCTTCGGACCATCCGGCCTGCAGGCACCAGGCTTTGCCGTGGCTGCATTCGTTCTCTTTCTGCTCCTCGCCGGAGGGCTTTCCGATCGGTCCACTCACCGGCCCCCTGAAGACCCTCGCCGACCGGCGGGCCGACTTCGGCGCACGACATCGCGAATTCTCCGAAACAGGCCCTGGCTCAGAGGCTGAGGCCGAGCTCTGGAAACGTGAGCGTGAGCACTACGCGCAGAGAGACCCGGCTGACTGAGCTGAGGCAGGGACCCCTGGGGTTCATCTGGCCGAGAGCCTGATACCGATCACTATCGGCTGGCAGACCAGACCAGTGATCTGGCGTTGTGTGGGCCTGTACTCCGGGGGTGGGACTCGAACCCACAACCTCGATCTTAACAGGATCTTGCGCTGCCATTGCGCCACCCCGGACCGTGCTACCTCGGATAACCGCTGTAGCACGGCTATTCTACGACATGCCACGGTCGCTGTCGTTGGGCGACGGCAGATTCCCAGAAACATCACTCGACAGCGCGGTGAATCCCACCTCCACCTCGGCGTGACAGTTCGCGCACAGCAGCACGCACTTGCGCACCTCTGCGCGCAGCCGCTCGATGCTATGGGCTCCCCGCTGCGCCAGCGTGAACTCCTTCGTGCTGGGATCCGTGTGATGGAACTCCAATGCCGCAACGCATCGGCTATACCCGCACAGCCGGCAACGCCCTCCAGCCTCCTCGACCAGGATCCGCTTCACCTTCTGCCGGCGGCGAACGACGCCCTCGACCCGACATCGCCGGCATCTATAGGAACCACGCGAGTCTCGGATGTGGCCTGTCGCGCCATGCCTGGGACAGTGCACCGTCCCCTCTGCAAGGCCCGCCGCCCGCGCCTCGCGAGCCCCCAGCCTGGCCGGAGCACCAGGATTTGCGGTTGTCCTCAGGCCATACTTCTTCAGCCAGTGTCGGACGGTCGCCGTGCTGCGATCAACGGCAGCCGCAATCTGAGCCAGCGAGGCACCTGCTGCGACCAGCGGTTCCAACTCCTCCCGACCCAGCCCACCTCTCGGGCCGTACTTCTCCTTGCCTGCCGCCTCGAGACCATGCTTGCCGACCCAGTAGCCAATCGTCGAGTGATCCTTGCCGACCCGTCGGCCGATGTCGGCGAGCGACAAGCCCTCCTCCAAATACGCCGCAAGCTGAGCCCGATCCATGCACCCTATTGTCGTCACCGCTTGGGACGAAACGCTCCGAAATCTGTGTCCCTTTCACCCATGCGTGTGACAACTCTGTGACTCTTGCATCCGCGCTCGAAACGAATGCCGGCGCCGAGCTCCTACCCCCCGCCCGTCTTCTCCAGCACCCGCCCGTAGGCGCGGTCGAACTCGAGCTTGACCTCCGCGCGGCGATGCGCGAGGTCGCTCACATCCCCGGCCTCAAGCCCGCGCGCGCGCTGGATCTGGCGGTCCACGCGCGCGAGCTCCAGCTGCAGTCGCTGGACCTCGAGCATCGCGGTGTCCGACTCGTCGCGCCCCGCTTCCACGACCAGCTCGGTCAACAGGTCCTTGAGCTGCGGGTCTGCCTCCAGTAGTGCGTTCTCGCCAGGAACGTCTGCCATCGGCTCACGCAGGTTCCCGTCACGCAGATGTCTTGCGGCCCGTCGCAGCAGGCCGCTCGAGAAGTGCTCGTCCACCTCGAGTCCCGCCAGCGCCTGCGCACCCGCGTCAGGCGAGGCAATGCACAGCGCCAGAAACGCTCGCTCCGGATCCTCGCGACGAGTCACCTCCTTGCCGGCAGGCGTAGAAGCAGCCCGGCTCTGACTGCGGCCACCTTGTGCCTCACTCGACCGCGACCCTGGCCGCGGCACGCGCGCCGGCCCAGCAGACAGCAGCTTCTCCGCGAGCCCCTCCTTCATGGCCAGCCGACTGGACACGATCTGGGTCAACTCCATCCGCGCGGCACTCGGGGGCAGATCTTTGAACACGGGATGGAGTTCTTCGATCATCCGATCCTTTTCCTCTGTCTCTGACGGGTCACCGCTCGCCAGCACATGCTCGGCACGGAAGCGAACAAACGAAATGGATCGCTCGATCGCCTCCTCCATAGCTTGGACACCATCGCGATGGATCAGATCAGCCGGATCGCTACCCAAGGGCAGCACCACGACACGGAGCTCGAGTTTGCGCTCGTTCGTGAGTTGGAACGCCTTGAGCATGGCCTCCTGGCCCGCGCCATCCGAATCGAGAGCCAGAAGCAGGGTCTTGGCCATCCTCGCCAGCTCCCCCACCTGCTCGCCTGTCAGCGCTGTGCCCATCAGTCCGACCGCGTTGCGAACTCCTGCCTGATGAAGAGCGATTACGTCTGTATATCCCTCACATAGGATCACCTTGCCCGCACGAGTTGCATGAATCCGGGCAAGGTAGGACCCGTAGAGGTTCCGTCCCTTGTGGTAGATCTCGTTGTCGGAGGTGTTGAGGTACTTCGGGCGCTGGTCCTCGCGCATCGCCCTCGCGCCGAAGCCGAGCACGCGCCCGCGGATGTCCGCGAGCGGGAACATGATGCGAGAGCGAAAGCGGTCATAGACCTGCCCGTTCTGCTTGGAGCGCTGCGCGAGGCCTGTCTCATAAAGCTCAGCCTCCGAGAAGCCGCCGCGGCGCGAGGCCAAGAGCACCCGGTCCCATGCGCTCGGCGCATAGCCCACGCGGAACTCGCGCAGGATCGCCTCGCCGAGACCCCGCGCGCTCAGGTACTCGCGGGCGCGCTGCGCCTCCTCGGACTCCCACAGGTAGCGCTCGTAGTAGGCGCTCGTGCGGTTCAGCAGCTCCAGCAGCCGTTCACGGCGTTTGCGTTTTTCGGCCGACCGAGGCTCCTCCTCCTCGCGCTGCAGCTCCACGCCGTAGCGTTCGGCCAGCAGCTCGAGCGCCGCCTTGAAGTCCAGGCCCTCGGTCTCCTGCACGAAGGTGAACACGTCGCCCGAGGCCTGACAGCCGAAGCAGTAGTAGACCTTCTGCGCCGGGTCGATGCCGAAGGAGGGCGTGCGCTCGTCGTGGAACGGACACAGGCCCTCGTAGCGCGCCGGCCCCGCGCGGCGCAGCTCGGTGCGCGCGGAGACCAGCTCGAGGAAGTCGACGGCATCGCGCACACGATCCTTCGAGTCGCTGGTGTAGAGGGCCACGGCGCCAACGCTAGCGGGCGAACGCCTGCGGTACCTGAAGCTCGGTGTAGGCCCTGATGCAGTACCTGTCGGTCATCCCCGCCAGGTAGTCGGTCACGCCCGTGGCGAGCGTCTCATCGCGATCGCCGCCCTCGCCGGCGCCGCCCCCCGGGAGCAGGTCGGGGTGCTCGCAGTAGTGCTCGAACAGCCGCCGCAGCACCGCTGAGATCTTCACGTGCTCCGCGCGCACCGCCGGCCCCAGGTAGACGTGCTCGAACATGAAGTCGCGCAGCGCGCTCATCGCCGGACCCGCCTGCGGGCCCTGCACGATGTCCCCCGTCTGCTCGGAGTGCTCGACGAGATCGTGAACGAGCGCGTCGATGCGCGCCGAGCCGCTGTGCCCGAGCACCGCCAGCGGCTCGCCCGGCAGCTCCTGCTCGCGCAGCAGCCCCGCGCGTACGGCGTCGTCGATGTCGTGGTTGATGTAGGCCACGCGGTCGATAAGCCGCACGATGCGCCCCTCCAGCGTCTGCGGCAGCGGCGCGCGCGAGGAGTGCCCGGCGATCCCGTCGCGCACCTGCTCTGTCAAATTCAGGCCGAGGCCGCCGCGCTCGAGATGCTCGACGATGCGCGACGAGTGCTCGTAGTGGCGGAAGTCGCGCCCGAAGCGCTCTTTCAGGCAACTGTCGAGCACCTCCTCGCCGATGTGCCCAAACGGCGGGTGGCCAAGGTCGTGTCCCAAGCCGATCGCCTCCACCAGATCCTCGTTCAGCCGCAGTGCCCGCGCCACTGTCCGCGAGATGCTCGTCACCTCGAGCGTGTGTGTGAGGCGCGTGCGGTAGTGGTCCCCACGCGGTGCCACGAACACCTGCGTCTTGTGCGTCAGACGGCGGAAGGACTTGCTGTGCACGATCCGGTCGCGGTCGCGCTGAAACGGCGTGCGCAGCGCGCAGTCCTCCTCGGCGTGCGCGCGCCGCGCCGGGTAGGAGCGCGCCGCCAGCGGCGAGAGCAGCTCCTGCTCCTGCTCGCGCACGCGCGCCGCGAAGGAGCTCGCGACGAGATCCTGCTCCTGGGCGATACTCACATTCTCGATTATGCAGCGCCCGCGCGGCGTCAGCCGTCGCGATGCCAGTCTTTGCGGCCGCTCAGGCGATTGACCCAGTGACTCCAGGTGCTCGTCGCACCCGGGTCCTCGCTGAACACCGGCGCTGCGCCGCCCGGCGCCGGCAGCTCGGCGGCCCCGGCCGCGTCGATGCTGAGGTCCACGCGGTGCTCGTGCAGCGCCGCCACGTCCGCCGCCGCCACGAAGCGCCGCCCACCGGATGTGCTGAGCACGAGGCCGTGGAAGATGTCCTTCTCGGGCGCCGCCACGACGTGATGCACGCTTCCGACCTGCTGCTCGTCGGAGCTCATCACCGGAACGCCCGTCTCGAGCACCGTGTAGGCGATTGGGTTGCCCTCATCCACGCCGCCCACACTACACCCGCGTTCAGCCCGCCCGGAGCGCGAGGCCCGCGGCGGGCATCAGGCGCAGATGGGCGTGGTGCTCGAGCGTCGCCGCGATCGCGCGCTCGACCTGCGCGAGCGCTTCCTCCTCCGCGCTTGGAGCCTCCGCGAGCGAGCGCGCGAGCGCCTCGGTCATGAAGCGGTAGGCCTCCTCATCGAGCGGGAACGAGCCGGCCTCACACGCCCCGCACACCACGCCGCCGGCAGCGCCCGAGAAGCCGACCAGGTGCTCGGGCTCGCCGCAGCTCGCACACGCCGCCAGCTGCGGGGCGAGACCAGCTGCGAGCAGCAGCTTCAGCCGGAACGCGAGCGCCGCCGAGAATCCGGACACGAGCGGCGCGGGTCCGCCGGCGCGCTCGTCGAGCAGCAGCAGCTGGCGGCAGAGCAGGTTGAAGACGCCGGGGTGGGGCTCTGAGGTCTCAAACAGCCGCCCGACCGCGTCGCATGCGCGCGCCGCCCCGTCAAGCGCGCGCGCGTCGCCGCGCAGACGCGCGTAGCCGTCGATCGTCTGCGCGCCGGTGACCGTGAGCAGCTCGCTGCGACCCTCGTGCAGCTCGATGTGCAGGCGGAAGAATGGCTCCAGGCGCCCGCCGAAGCGGCTGCGCGCGCGGCGCACGCCCTTGGCGATCGCGCTCACGCGCCCGCGCGCCGGCGTGTAGAGATGCAGGATGCGGTCGGCCTCGCCGTAGCGCATCGAGCGCAGCACCACCGCTTCGGTCTTGACCGGTCCCGCCATCGCAACCGAGTCTAGGGCGCGCCTCGGAGGCCCCGGCCGCCCGCTCTCGGCCGGTCCGAAACTCGGCCGATCCTTGCTATACTTTATGAAGTAATGAACAAGGTCACGGTCTACACGACAGAGCCGTGCTCATTTTGTGCGCGGGTGAAGGGCATCTTGAAATCCCGTGGCGTCGAGTACGAGGAGATCAACCTCTCCAAGGACCCCGCCGGACGCATCGAGCTGGCGCAGCGCACGGGCATGATGACCTTCCCCCAGGTGCTCGTGCACGACGAGCTGCTCGGCGGCTTCAGCGAGGTGCAGGCGGCGCTCGACAGCGGTCGTCTGGACGAGCTGCTCGCGGCCTGACCGCGGGCGCAGGCCGCGCTTGGACGAGACGCCCGGCGCCCGGGCGCGCCTGACGCT
>JACDGG010000207.1 GCA_013815355.1 Solirubrobacterales bacterium | reverse complement strand
GGCCCTGCTCGCGCAGCGCGCGCACGGTGCGGGAGTGCCCGCCCGGCAGCGCTCCACCCGCCGTCTGCACGTAGCCGAGGCGCGCGCCCGGGGCGCTCTGTGCAAACGCCCACGCCACGGGGGCGAGCTGCCCGTGCAGGGCGAGCACCGCGACGGGGCGCTCGATCGGCGCTTTCAAGCTCTCCTCCTCGACGGGCGTGACCGCGTGCTGGAGGCTCGTGTAGTTGAGCTTCATCACGTTCGCCCCCTCGGTGCCGCCTCCCTGCAGGCCGCGCGTGAGGTTGACGTGCACGATGTCAAAGCCGCCCGAGCCGAGCCCGAGGTCGAGCGCCTCGACGTTGACGATCAGCTCATCGCCCACGCGCGCGCTGCCGAGCAGCCCGACATCGGCGATCGCCCGGCGCCGCTCGCCCTGCGCCGCCTCGCCGGTGAGCTCCACGACCAGGCTCTGCTCGCGCAGCGCCACCCGCTCCGCCGTTGCGGGTGAAGCGGTGGGCTCGTCGACCTCGAGGACCCTCGCGCGGCGCAGCTTCAGCATCGGCGTCGCAAGCTAGCGGCCCACACCGCGCGAGAGCTCCGCCGCCTGCTCGAGCAGCGCGAGCGCCACGTCGAGCATCTCCTCGAGCGCCGCCACGCCGACGCGCTCGCCCGGCTCGTGGTTGCGCTCGGTGCCGTTGGCGAGGTTCACGGTCTGAAAGCCCGCGGCGATCAGCGCGTTGGCATCGGAGCCGCCGCCGCTTGAGATGCGAACCGGCTCGCGCCCGCACGCGCGCAGCGCCGCCTCCGCGACCCGCACGGCGGGGCTGTTGCCGGCAAGCCGGTAGCCGGCGAAGCTCCGCTGGACGTTGACGTCGACGTCGCAGTCGCAGTCCGGGATGTTCGCCGCCTCGTGGACACGGTCCACGATCTCCGCGACGAGCGTCTCGGCGCGCTCCTCATCGAGCGCTCTGACCTCGGCCACGAACGAGCTGTGTTCGGGGACGACGTTCATCGCGGTGCCACCCGCGATCATGCCGACGTTGACCGTGGTGCCCTCGTCCAGGCGACCGATCGGCAGCGAGGCGATCGCGCGCGCCGCCGCGAGGATCGCGTTTCGCCCGAGCTCGGGGCGGATGCCCGCGTGCGCGGCGGCGCCGCGAAAGTCCGCCTGCAGCCGGTAGTGACTCGGAGAGTCGATCACGACCTCGCCGATCGGCGAGGCGTGGTCGAAGACATAGCCGAAGGCGCTCTTCAGGCTCGAGGCCTCGAAGGCGAGCGCGCCCGCCAGCGCCGTCTCCTCGGCGACGGTGAACAGCAGCTCCACGTCGAGGGGCGCCCCCTCGCGGCAGATGTGGCGCGCGAGCGCGAGCAGCACCACGATCGCGGCCTTGTTGTCCGCGCCGAGGATGCCCTCGTGCTCGTTCTCCCAGAAGCCGTCCAGCAGCACCGGCTCTACCGGCGCCTGCAGCGGCACGGTGTCGAGATGCGCGCACAGCATCACCGAGGCAGGCGGGCCGCCCGCTGTGAGCTCGGCGCGCGCGGGGATCCGCGCGAGCAGGTTGCCGCAGTCAGAGCCTGTGCGCGCGCCCGCGTCGTCCTCCTGCACGCTCACGCCGAGCGCGCGCAGCTCGGCGATCACTCGCTCACCGCAGGCGCCCTCGCGCCCGGAGGGGCTCTCGATGCGGCAGAGCTCGGCGAAGGTGCCGCTCAGGTAGCGGTGCTCGAGCGCACCGACACGCGACACCGCTGCGCCGGAGCTCACGGCCGGCTGGTGCTCGCGTCCGGCGTGCGGCCGGCCGCGGCGCGAGCGTCCTGCACCCGCACCTCACCCTCGCCATCCTCCTCGCCCTCGCGGGCGAGGACGCGCTCGAGCGCGGCGGCGACGAAGTCGCGGAACAGCGGCGCGGGGCGCTCCGGGCGCGACTTGAACTCGGGATGGAACTGCGAGGCGACGAAGAAGGGGTGGTTCTCGAGCTCGATCACCTCGACCAGCCGCTCGTCGGGCGAGGTGCCCGACACTCGCAGGCCGCCGGCGTTCGTGAGCCGCTTGCGCAGCAGGTTGTTGACCTCATAGCGATGGCGGTGGCGCTCGTAGACGACGGCCTCGCCGTACATCTCGCGTGCGCGCGTGTCGGGGTGCAGCTTGATCGGGTCCGCGCCGAGGCGCATCGTGCCGCCGAGGTCAGCGACCTCCTTCTGCTCGGGCAGCAGGTCGATCACGGGGTAGGGCGTCTCGATATCGAACTCCGTCGAGTTGGCGCCGTCCATGCCGGCGACGTTGCGAGCGAACTCCGCGACGGCGACCTGCATGCCGAGACAGATGCCGAGGTAGGGGATCAGCCGCTCGCGCGCGACGCCGGCGGCGGTGATCTTGCCCTCGATGCCGCGCCCGCCGAAGCCTCCGGGGATGAGAATGCCGTCGGCCGCTTCGAGGATCGCAAAGGGGTCGGGCCGCTCCTCCTCCTCCTCCTCGCCGCCTCGATGCTCGAGGCTCTCGGAGTCGATCCAGTCGATCTGCACGCGGCTGTCCTGCAGCGAGGCGGCGTGGCGAAGCGCTTCGGAGACCGACAGGTAGGCGTCCTCGAGCTGGATGTACTTGCCGACGAGCGCGATCCTGACCGTGCGCGAGGCCCTGGCCGAGCGCTCGATCGGCTCGGTCCAGCGCGCCAGTTCCGGCGCGGGCGCGTCCTCGGCGCCGAAGTGCTCGAGGATGAACCCGTCCACGCCCTGCTCGTGGAAGGTGAGTGGCACCTGGTAGATGTTCTCGACGTCGCACGCCGAGACGATCGCCTCGACCGGCAGGCTCGCGAACAGTGCGATCTTCTTGCGGATCTCGTGCGAGAGCGAGCCCTCCGAGCGGCACATCAGCATGTCCGGCGCGATACCGATGCGGCGCAGCTCGTTGACGGAGTGCTGCGTCGGCTTCGTCTTCAGCTCGCCGGCGTGGCCGATGTAGGGGACGAGCGTGAGGTGGATGAACATGCAGCGCCGGCGTCCGACGTCGACGGGGAACTGGCGGATCGCCTCGAGGAACGGCAGCGACTCGATGTCCCCGACGGTGCCGCCGATCTCGGTGATCACGAAGTCCACGTCGCTTGACTCCGCGATCAGCGAGATGCGCTGCTTGATCTCATCGGTGATGTGCGGCACGACCTGCACGGTGCCGCCGAGGTAGTCGCCGCGGCGCTCGCGGCGGATCACGGTGTCGTAGATGCCCCCGGCGGTCACGTTCGAGGCGCGGCTCGTGTTGGCGTCGGTGAAGCGCTCGTAGTGCCCCAGGTCGAGGTCCGTCTCGGCGCCGTCCTCGGTCACGAACACCTCGCCGTGCTGGTAGGGCGACATCGTGCCCGGATCGACGTTGATGTAGGGATCGAACTTCTGCAGGCCGACCGTCAGCCCGCGGGAGACGAGCAGCCGCCCGATCGAAGCCGCCGCGATGCCCTTGCCGAGCGAGGAGACAACGCCACCGGTCACGAATATGAACCGGGTCTTGCTCGGGGCTTGTGCGTGGCGGTCTGAGTGGAGCGAGGTCATGAGGGCCTGCCCCAGGAGTCTAGTTCGCGCAGGCCGGGTGTCCGTTCGATAAAGCCGGAAATTGAGCGAAGCTCTCCGTAGATCGTGATCGCGGCCAGCAGCGCGAGCGCCACGAGCTGGCCGGTTCCCGAGAGCGTCATCACGAGCCACAGGCCCGCGAGGGCGCCGAGCAGGTTGGCGCCGGTGTCGCCCAGCATCGCCCGCTCGCGCAGGTCATAGAGGCCGGCCACCAGGGCGGGCGCCGCGAAGATGCCGAGCGCCCAGAATGCCCGCAGCTCCCCCGCGCCGAGCGTCAGCCCCGCGCCGAGCAGCACGAAGGCCTTCGTCGAGCGCCCCGGGCGCAGGTCGAGCAGGTTGAACACGTTCGTGGCCAGCACCAGAACTGCAGCCGCGAGCAGCCAGCGCTGATCAGAAAGGCCCATGTAGCTCGCGGCGAGCAGCGCGAGGCCGAGCGAGCCCGCGGCCTTCAGCACGCCCGTGGAGAGCCGCCCCTGAAGCAGCGCACCGCCGTGCCCGCGCCAGCCGCGCGGCGGCCCGGAGGAGCGCGAGTCCTCGCCCGGCGCGGGCGCGAGCGTGTCGTCGACCAACCCGAGCAGGAGCACCCCGAGCGCATACAGCGCGATCGTGAGCGTCTCGGCGTGGAACACATCGCCCGAGCCGAGCCGCTGCCAGAGCACGAGCGGGATCAGGGCGATCAGGGCGACCGCGGGAACGAGCACGCCGAAGGGGTGCGCGAGGCTGCGGTCGCGATAGTTCGCGCGCCGGTGCCCGCCCTCCTCGAGCATGTGCAGGAGCGCCGGCGCGAGGATCGCGGCGAGCGCTAGCGCGATGACGAAGGGCAGGGCGTGCATGCCTGGAAGCTACCGGCGCGAGCGGACGCGCTTCAGGGCTGCGTCGTGCTCGATGTGAGCGTCGGCAGCAGCGAGTCGGCGGTGGCCTTCGCGCCGAAGGTGCCGTGGTCGCCGGCGAGCGCGTAGACGAGCGCGGTCTGCCCGGCGAGGGCATCGAGATCGTCGACGCTCGAGATGCCCTTTTCCTTGTACCAGGGGATCTGCGAGGCTTCCGTGCCGCGCAGCTCGACGCCGACGGCGGGCACCCCGACGGCGCTCAGGCCGGCGATCAGGCCTGACTCGAACAGCGCCGCCGCTTCGCTCTGCTGGGCGTTCATGCCGGCCGGCTGCGCGCGCATCACGACGAGCCCTTCCAGACGCGTCAGCTGCCCGTCGAAGGCGCTGAAGAGGCTGCCGCGCACGCGGCTGAGCAGCTCGCGCGAGACGAGTTGCCCGCCGCTCACGAGCTGGCGGCCGGCCAGCTCGCCGAAGCGCTCGATCAGCGCCGGGCTTTCGGCCAGCGTCGCGTAGTGCGTGCC
>JACDGG010000206.1 GCA_013815355.1 Solirubrobacterales bacterium | reverse complement strand
GCTCGTGGGTGCCGCGCTCGGCTCCGACGGCGCCGGCTCGATTCGCATCCCGGCCGCGTGGTGTGGCCTGTTCGGCCTGAAGCCTCAGCGCGGGCGCGTCTCGATGGCGCCCCGCCCGCGGGGCTGGCACGGGCTCTCCGTGAACGGCGTGCTCAGCCGCCGCGTGGCCGACACGGCGCTGTTCCACGACGTCGCCTCGGGCACGATCGCGGTGGATCGCGACAGCGCCCCGGCGCCGGCGATGGGTTTCGCCGAGGCTGCGGTCGCGCCGCCGCGACCTCTGTGCATCGCCTATTCGCGCCGCGTGCCCTTCGGTGTGATCGCGAAGCTCGACGGCGAGGCGGTGCGCGCCTACGAGGAGACGATCGAGCTGCTTCGCTCGCTCGGGCACGAGCTCAGCGAGTGCGACCCGGACTACGGTCAGGACACGATTCCCGCGGTGCTGGTGCGCTACCTGCGCGGCGCGCACGACGACGCCGCAGCGCTGCCCCATCCCGAGCGCCTGGAACGGCGCACGCGCGGGATCGCGCGTCTCGGCGGGCTGATCCCGCCGGCGCTCCTGGAGCGTGCACTCGCGAACGAGGCCGCGCTCGCGGCGCGGCTGAACCGCGTGCTGGAGGATCACGAGCTGCTGCTGACACCCGCCACCGCCTCGCCGCCGCCGCGTATCGGCCAGCTGCAGGGACGCGGCGCGATCTGGACGCTGAATGCGGTCGCGGGGATGGTCCCCTACAACGGCGTGTGGAACGTGACCGGCCAGCCGGCCGCTTCGGTACCGGCCGGGTTCGGCGCCGACGGCCTGCCGCGCGCGGTGCAGCTCGTGGGACGAGCAGGGGAGGAGACGACGATCATCTCGCTCGCCGCGCAGCTCGAGTCCGAGCGCCCGTGGGCGCAGCAGCGCCCGCCCGGGTTCGCGTGAGCGAGAACACGGGGCTGCTCGACCTCGCCGTGGAGGCGGCGCTGATGGCGGGCGGGATGCTGCTCGAGCGGGTGGGTCACGGAGCGGAGCTTGAGATCACCAGCAAGAGCACGCCGACCGATCTGGTCAGCGAAGCGGACACCGCCTCAGAGCGGGCGATCCGCGAGCTTCTGGTCAAGCGCCGCCCAGCCGATGGCTTCCTCGGCGAGGAGGGCGCCGGCGCAGAGGGTTCGAGTGGCCTCACCTGGGTCGTGGACCCGCTCGACGGGACGGTCAATTTCCTCTTCGGTATTCCTCACTGGTGCGTGAGCGTCGCCGTCCGCGACGAGCACGGGACACTCGCGGGCGCGGTCTATGACCCCAATCGAGATGAGCTCTTCACGGCGCATCGCGACGGCCCGGCGAAGTGCCTCGGGCCGGACGGCACGGTCGAGCTCAGCCTCGACGCAGCGGCCGGAGCAGCGGCGGGGCAGGGGGGCGATCTCGCGACGGCGATGGTCGCGACCGGGCTCGCCTACGACGCCGAGGTGCGCGCGGCGCAGGCGGCGGTGCTGGCCGAGCTGGCTCCGCGCGTGCGCGACATACGTCGCTTCGGCAGCGCCGCGCTCGACCTCACCTGGACCGCGATGGGCCGCTACGACGCCTACTTCGAGCGCACCGTGAAGCCGTGGGACATCGCGGCGGGGGCGCTGGTCTGTGAACGCGCGGGGCTGATCGTCCGTGAGCTATCCGCCGAAGCCCACCTACCGTGGGGAATCCTCGTGGCCCCACCGGTTCTCATCGATCAGGTCGCTGAGATCGTCGGCTGAGCAGCGGCGTGCGCGCCGGCCCAGGCGATGATCGCGTCTGACTCACCGATCACCTCGCCATCGTCGCTCACGAGCAGCGGCACCCAGGAGTTGGCGCTCAGGCGCTTGACCTCGCGGCGTCCGCGGGTCACATCGGGAAGCGCACCGAAGCCATATGTGCGGATGACCTCGGGGTCGTGGCCAGCCTCTCTCAGCGCGTGCAGCGCATTGCGGCAAGGATGTGACCGGGCGCCTGGGATTTGGAAGGTTCCCCAGCAGACGTAGAGTTTTCATGGTCCTCCGATGGAGTTTGGAATTTAGCTTGCTAGCGAGATACTTGCTGCGTACGATATAACACCTTGCCACGAAGCTGCTTGCTGGCAAGCTAGGCTCTGCGACATGCAAACGGACGAGATCGACAATCTGCTCGAGCAATGGCGCCGCGAACGCCCCGATCTCGATCCCACGGCGATGGCGCTCGTTGCTCGCCTGCTGCGGGTCGCGCGCAGGGTCGGGCGCGCCGTCGAGGCGGGCCTCGAGGCGCAGAGTCTGCAGACCGGCTGGTTCGATGTGCTCTCTGCGCTGCGCCGCTCCGGCGAGCCCTACCGACTTTCGCCGGGGCATCTGGCGGCGGCGCTGATGCTCTCCACGGGCGGCATGACCAAGCGGCTCGACGGGATGGAACGGGGCGGGCTGATCAAGCGCACGCGCGACCCGCGCGACAGACGCGCGCTGAAGATCGGCTTGACCGGCCGCGGCCGGGCGCTGATCGACACCGCCGTCGCGGAGCACATCGAGAACGAGGAGCGCCTGCTGAGTGGCCTCGGCAGGCGCGAGCGCGCTGAGCTTGAACGACTGCTGCGCAAGCTGGACGCGAGCCTTCCGCTGAGGAGTGCCCCGCCGGGTTAGTGCGGCGGGTGGGATTCGAACCCACACGCCCTCTCGGACAGGGCCTTTTGAGGGCCCCGCGTCTACCGTTCCGCCACCGCCGCAAGATGGTCGACTTCGAGGCGAGGATACCCGCCCGCTCAGGCGGGGTGTGGCGGCGCGTCTGAGTAGGTCTCTGTGCGGCCGGCCGGCTGACGTCGCTCGAGCTCCACGTTCCAGCCCTGCTGGAAGCCGCGCATGGCAAAGGCCACGAGCAGCATCTGCACGGGCACGATCAGCAGCGTCAGCAGTCCGAGCAGCCCAGAGTTGATCGCGGGCTCGGCGAATCCGGCTTTGTCGCGATTGAACCAGGCTGGCCCAGCGACGAGCGCAAAGATCCCAAGAAGCACCGCGAGCGCGGCGGAGACCGGCAGCACACCACGGTTCCAGCGCGCTGCGAAGAAGGCCAGGGTCAGATACACGAGGATGTAGCCGATCTGCACCGGGATCGCGCCCTCGAGCACGCTCCAGCCGCCGATCGTCACGATCGCCACCAGAGCGGCGCTGACGAGCAGCAGCAGGATCACGGTGGCGCGCGTCGCCTGCACGACCGGCCTGTCGCGGTTTGGGTGCGTGACGATCACGCCCGGCTGCCTCTCGGGGGTCGCGGCCATAAGGCCCATGACCATACAAGCTCGCGGGGCCGGCGTGCGCACGAATGCTTTCCCTGCAGCCCGGTGAGGGGGCACTAGCGAGTGCCGGAGAGCCGCGCGCGTGGCCGGTAGGCTGGTTGACCCGCGGGCGTGGTGGAATTGGTAGACACGCCGGCCTTAGGAGCCGGTGGGCGAAAGCCCTTGGAGGTTCGAGTCCTCTCGCCCGCATAGAAGCTAAATAGCTTGCAAATTAGGACTATTTGCTGATTGCCGGAGACTTGGAGATGCGGTGACGATCAGGCGCATGTCCCCGAGATATGTCCCCTAGATGCCTCTTAGACGTGGGCGTGGTCGCGCTGAGAGCTCGAAGGAGCGGGGCGTTCGTCGTTGTGCCGACAAGGAGGGCGTAGCCCGACGCGTCCGGTGCAGGTTGTGGCGGCTACTGCGCCGCAATCCGTAGCGTTTGTGTGAGGGTCGCGGTCCGCGCCTTGGGTTGCTGCGGGGGCGGGCGTGCCGGTTGGGGATTCATGCGCCCCTCGGTGCCGCGTTGTGGCGGCGTGGGCGTGTGGTCGAGCGGGTCGGCGTGATTCGGTTGCGGCTTGGGGCCGTTGCTCGGCTCTAGGGCTATGGCTAGGCATTTTTCGCGACGGCGTGTTCTCGGGTTCTGTTGGCCTTGCCGTTGGTGGGCACGGCGCGCGTGGATGGTCGCTTGGCGTGTCACGGCGGGGTGTGGGAGAGGTCTCGTGGCGGGTTGAGCGGGCTCGCGGTTGGGCTTGCTGTGCGTGCGGCTGGCGGGTGCGTGTTGGCGCCGGGACGGAAATTCGTTGGATGCCGTTTGGGGGGAGTTGCGGTCATTAACACCAGAAGGGCTCGATTGCGCGCAATTCGTGCAGGGGCATCGGGCCGGGTTTTGCGATGTACGTGTGTCGGGTTTTTGTTGAGCGATAGGAGCGTGAGCTATGGCTGGTCAAGCGCGTGGAAGGGAGTCCGGTATGCCGGCTGAGAGCGAGTTGGTGTTGTTGTCGGAGCCGTTGTTGGATTGCGAAGCGGCGGCTGAGCTTTTGAACGTGCGCGTTTCGTGGGTGCGTGACGCGGCGCGGCTCGGGCATTTGCCGTGTCTGCGGGTTGGGCGGCATCTGCGTTTCACGCGGGCGATGCTCGAAGAGTGGCTCGCGGTCCAGGTCTCAGCGACACCGGGCCGCGGGGCCGGTGGGGCGAGCGAGAGGGCGCCTGGTGCGTCGCGTCCTGGGTTTAGGCGTAGCACGCAGGCGGCGTTGTTGGCGAGCTTGGCAGAGGCACCGAAAGGAAAGGGTGGTGGTCGTAATGGGTAGCGATCCGCGGCGTAGAAGCGGGGGGTATGGGCGCGGGTTGGATCGTGGGCCGCATTGGTCAGATCCGTTGCTGGCGGGCCGGTCCCGGTCGGATAAGGAGGCTGACCGGGACATGATGGCGAAGGGGATGATCCTCGTCGCAGGAGCGCTCAGTGCCGTGATCTTCGCGGTGTATGAGGTGTTCTCGTTTGCTGGGTTGCAGTTTGGGTGGTGGGCCGCCCCGGCGTTCTTCGGCGCTCCTGACGTTTCCGTGGGTGGGGTGAGCGGTTGAGGGTGGGGCGCACGCCGCTTGCCGCCTAGGGTTTCCGGCTTCTCTAAAGGCTGGATTCCATGGAGGCGATGCGACGTGCGCGGTATCA
>JACDGG010000026.1 GCA_013815355.1 Solirubrobacterales bacterium | reverse complement strand
ACGCAGGAGCGACCGGCGCGTGCCAGGTAGGCGGCGGCGGCGAGGCCGTTGTGCCCGCCGCCGACGATCGCGACGTCGTAGCCCGCGCGCAGCGCCGGCGTCTTCACGGCCGCGACCACAGCGGCGAGTCCGTGCGCGCCGCTGCGGCGATCCGCTCCCAGTCCTCGCGCAGGGATTCAAGCGCGAGCCCGATGTGACGCTCGACCGTCTCGAGCGGCAGGTCCAGGAGCTCTGCGATCTCGCTCTCGGCTAGCTCGCCGTAGTAGGCGAGCACGACGACGGCCCGCTGCGCCGCCGGGAGCCGGCGCATCTGCTCACGCAGCGTCCTCGCGCGATCGCGCGCGAGGACGACGTCAATGAGATCGTCCTGGCCGTCATCGCCCATGCGCGCGCGATGCTAGGCGATCGAGGCGTTCTCCCAGGACGCGCGGCGCTGCTAGCGCGCCGCCTCGCGCCACATGCCGCATACGGTGTGACGGTCGTCGGGGGTCGAGAACTCGCCGGTCGGCTCGAAGCCCTTCGCTTCATACCGCGCCACGTTGTCGGGGTTGCTCGACTCGAGATAGGCGGGCATGCGCTGCCGATCGATGCGCGCGAGGTTCTCGGCGAGCAGGCCCATACCGAGGCCCTGCCCCCGTCGATCCGGGTGGGTGCCGAGGAGACTCAGGTAGTAGTGGGGTCGATCCCGCGGGTGCGCGGCGTCAAAGCGCGCGAGCAGCTCGATGACCTGTGTCGCGCGGCTGCCGAGGAGCCCCAGGAGCAGGCCGTCGACCTGGCGCTCCTGGGCGTGGGTGAGCTCATCGCAGTCGGGCGGGATCCACACGGAGACGGCGGCGTAGTCGCCGAGGAACCACACCCAGCGATGTCGCAGCGCAGAGGTGATCAGAAAACGCCACCACGGCTCGAGCTTTGAGTGCTCGGGAAACGCCCAGCCCCACAGCGGATCGCCCTGGAAAGCAAGCCACAGCGTCTCAGTGACCTGCTCTAGGTCGGCCTCGCCGGCTGCGCGCACCTGTTCTGTGGCCACGGGGCAAGCCTATGGCCTTCACGTGCGCGCCGCTCAGGCTGTCGTGAAGCCCAGGATCAGCTGAGCCGCCTCGAGCGGGATCTCGAGTTGCGGGCAGTGCCCGACGCCGTCGAGCTCGATCCAGTCGGCGTGAGGGAGCCAATCCTCGCGCAGGCGCGCGGCGGCAGACGGCCACGGCAGCAGCTTGTCCTCCGTGCCCCACACGACCCGCACCGGGCAGGCGATCCTGGACGCGTCGAGCGTGTACCCCACCCGTAGCGCGTGGTCGACCAGAGGGTCCGTTTCACATCGCGCGGCGCCGAGGAGCTGGTGCACGAGCAGCTCCTCGGGAATGTGCTCGAAGCTCGTGACGATCAACTGCGTCGCTCGGCGCCTGCCCTCTTCTGAGGCCACGAGCATGTCCGCAAACGGCGCGGCCGCAGCGAGTGCCGCGTGCGTGCGCGCCTGCAACGCAAGCGTCTCCCTGAACGATTCATCTTCCTCGGCCCATCCGCCGGCGGGAGCGAACGCGACCACGGACCTCGCCCGCTCGCGTTCGGCGAGCTGCAGGGCGACATAGCCGCCGAGCGAGTTGCCGACGATGTGCGCGCTCGCGAAGTCCACATCGTCCATCGCCTGTTCGATCTGATCGGCCATGAGCGCGTCTGTGACGCGACCCTCCAGCGGCGGCCCGCCGGCGTGGCCAGGCAGCGTCACCGCGAGCACGTCGTGATGGCGTTCGAGGGCTCCCAGCAGGAGCTCCCAGCTCCGCCAGGTGTCCATGAATCCATGCAGGCACACGAGCGGCGCGCCCGAGCCGCCGCGGTGGGAGGGGCTGAAGTCGCCTTGCACACCCCGAGGCTATGTGAATCGCATCGACGCCTTCGACGAGCCTCCGAGAACCGCCGTCTCGATCCACCAGCTGATAGCTGATCCCGTGACCGTGCGAGGATGGGCCGATTGTGGCCTCGGAGACCTCCCGGCTGCTGCGCCGCCCCGGCTACGCGCGCTACTTCACGGTTGTTGCGGCGGCTCGTGCGACGGGGACGATGTTCAACGTCGCCGCGCCGCTGCTCGTCCTCGAGCGCACCGGCAGCCTCACGCTGGCGGGACTAGTCGTCGCCGCCGCGACGCTGCCGGGCGCCGTGACGGGGCCGATTCTCGGAGCATGGCTGGACGTGACCGCCAGCAGACGGCGCCTGCTCGTGTTCGACCGCGCCGTGACCGTGGCTGCGCTGGCGGCGATACTGGTGCTGGCCGGGCACGCGGCGAACTGGTTGCTCCCGGTCGTGGCGGTGCTCTACGGGGCCACCACGCCGCTGTCCGCCGGCGCCTTCTCCAGCGTGCTGCCCGAGCTGGCGGGTGTCGAGCTGCTGGGCATCGCGAACACGTTCGAGGCGACGAGCATCAACACGGCCTTCATCGTCGGCCCGGCGCTCGCCGGCGTGATCACAGGAGCGGCCGGCGCCGCTGCGGCGATCCTGGTGCAGCTGGGCGCCGGCGTCGTGCTCGCCGCGCTGATGGCGGGCGATGAGACGTTCGAGCTACGCCCCGCGGACAGCGCTCCTGCGCCGAGCGGCGTCCGCCAGGCTGTCGCGCAGGGCCTGTGGAGTCTCTGGCGCATCGCACCGCTTCGTTGGAACACCCTGATCGGCGCGATCTACGTGACCGGCTGGGGCATGCTCAACGTAGGCTTTCCCGCATACGCGGTCAAGGTCGGCGCCGGCACGCACAGCGCCGGTTACATGTGGGCGGCGGTGTCACTGGGCTCGATGCTCAGCGCCTTCGCGTTCCGCGGCGCCGCCGCGCATCTCGGCGCGCGGCAGCTGATCGGGATCTCATTCCTGTCGATGGCCGCCTCGGTCGCCGTCTGGACGCTGGCCGGCGGGCTCGCTCCAGCGCTTGCCCTCATCTTCCTGACGGGCATCCTGGAGGGACCGAGTCTGGTCGCACTAATCTCGGTTCGCCAGCGTCTTGCGCCGGCGCGGCTGCGCGGTCAGATCTTCTCGACGGCGTCGAGCCTCGACCTCGCGGCGATCGCGGCCGGGGCGGCGATCGCGGGCCCGTTGCAGGCGGCGTCTGGCACGGACGCCACGCTGCTCGCCGTCGGCGCTCTGCTCGGCCTCGCAGGCGTTGTGTCGCTGCTGACCGAAAGCGATGGCGAAGGCGATGCGCGCGGCGAGGGAGCCTCTGCGTCGGGTGCCGGCTTCGCTTGACCGCATCTGCATCGGCCTCGAGGCAGGCCACTCCCGCGATCCTCTCAGCTCCCGAGAGCAGGCGAGCCGGGAGGCTAGTCTTGACGTTGCAACGCTTGAAATGGTCGCCCTGGGGGGAGTGTGACTTGGCTTCGGAAACTGAAACAAACGCGGACGAGCGCCGTCGCTGGAACGACGAGTACTGGGCGTCGGTCTGGCCCAAGCGCGAGTAGCTGACGAGTATGGCGGTATCCTCTGCGAAGTTCGGCTTTGCAGAGCCGAACGCGGCATCTCATGAATCCTGGGCTGCGTACGCGCTGCGACCGCTCCCGCTGGAGATGTCCGGATCCTTTCAGCAGCCGACGGCGTCGCGCAGCGCGCGACATGCCTGCGCCATACGGGAACTCGACAGCGACGCTACGCAACGCCGGAAGGAAGCCCGAGGAACCGTGTGGATGTTGTCGAAGTTGACCACGCACGCCGTCGGCACTCCGTCTTCGCCGGGTGTCAGTTCTAGCTCCGACACCAGACCACGATGCGTGCGGGTCAGAGCCGCGACGACCACAGCGCCAATGCGATCAGCAACCGGATCACGCGTCAGCACCAGCACAGGGCGGTCGCCACCCGGCGTCGCGGCGAACCAAATCTCACCGCGCTGCATGGCCCCAATCAGCCCAATCCTCGGCCGCCCCCCAGTCCGCGATCCCCTCAAGCGAGCGCTCAGAATCAGCGAGAGGCACCCTTTGCCAAGCCTCAACATCGTGCTCGCCGCTCAAGCCCACCAGGTGCCGATGAAGAGCGTCGCGGAGAACCTCCGAGCGCTCCATCCCGAGCGCTTCCGCCCAGCGCTGAACCGCAGCAGCCTCGGCATCGGAAACACGAAAACTCAGCATCGTCATACAGGTCAGAGTATCATGTATGACACGCATTCACGCGACCGCGTGCGCTCGATCCCGACCTCACCGACATCGCCGAGGAGGTACCCCGGTTTTGGCTCTATCCAGCCAAAACCGGGGTCACGATGGAGACGGCGGGTGCGGCTGGTGCGAAACGAAGCTGGCAAACGGCTTCGGGATGCGGTTTCGGAGCATCTATGGGATTGGGGGTGCGTACGTTCCAACGTACGCAAGGGGCGCCCACTGACATCGGCAGTCTCCCGAGACTCTCGGCGGGCGATCATGCGAGGATCCGATTTACGGCGTCGACGGCCTCGGGGAGCGAACTCGCGAGACTGGCCCTCGCCCGAGGCGCTCGTGCTTGGCGCAGGTAGCCGATCGTGGTTCGCTCGCCAACAACGACGTCGGCGTAACCCGCAGCGCAGCTCAGGAACATGATGTCGAATAGGTCGTTGGCCTCCCAACGCTGCCCGGTGTTGCGCAGCCGAGCGAAGAGCAGCTGGTTCATCTGCCCGAGGAACGGCATCCGTGAAACGAGATCCTTGTCGGCGGTGAGGCGGTCGAGCACCTCCTCGACCGAGATGCCGATCATGCCTGCAACCTCGATCAGAGTGTCGCGCAAGTCGAGGATCAGGTTCCCGTAGGCGACGCCGAACCATTGAGGCGGGCTCGCCCGCAGCGTGAACTTTCGCCGCGATGTCCGCCCAGTTCTGTGCCCATGCCTGCGCCGCGGCGAGCCCGCCTTCGTCTGGTATCGCCTCGCGATCGACGACTGCGTCGTACATCCCGAGGATCGCCGGCAGCACCTTGAAGAGCGCCTCGATCGGTTCGAATTCTCCCTGCGCCGCGGCGCTCACCGACGTCTCGGAGCTGAGGATCTCGTTCACCTCCGGCGCGAAGACTCCGCTCACGACGGGAGCCTCACCCCGCACTCCGCTCACGATCTCATCGGCCCGCACGCTCAGGGGGTTGCGCATCCGCCAGCCGCGCCCCAGTTCAAGCACGGTCGTTGCGAGCGCGACGCGCCGATCGCCCTGCAACGGGGTCGTCTCCACCAGGTGAGCTCCCGAGACGGGCAGCAGTATGCGGCGGTCGTGCACGAGATCCGCGAGGACCTGTGCGGCGCGCGCCTGCTCGGTGGTCACACCCGCGGGTCCTTCGCGGACGGCGGCGATCGTCGACCAGTGGTTCTGGTCGAGGTAGACCAAGGGGCGCCCTGCTTGGAGCTCCTCCAGCGAGCGCCGCGTGTCGCGCAGCTCGATGACCGCGTCGCGGCCGTTGGCGAAGCCGACGGTCAGCTCGGCTGCGTCTGGGCGAATAGCGACCCGCTCCAGGTTCGTTTCGAATTCGAACATGCCGGGCGGGAGAGCGAGTGTGCGTGCGTCCATGTCCTCGACGGTGAGCGTGAGCGTGCGTGCGCGGATGTCAAACTCGAACGACCGTGAGGCCACCGCCTGACGCTAGCGGGCCTGGAGAGGGGTGCAGGCTGTAGGGCCTGTGTGTTGTGGCGGAGCCTAAAGGTGATCTATGAGATGTACGATATTACACCTTGGAGATGTATTGGCGTACACGACACCTCTGAATATGCGCTACAATGTACGCGAATACACGTTGACGATGTATTGAGGAGCATTAGATGCGCCAAGATGTATTGAACCTGCTCGATGATCTCGCCGCGAACGAGCGCGGCCGCATAACGAGTGCCGAGGTACGCGGACACCTCGGGATCTCCGAGCAGTCCGCTTCGAACCTGATGAAGAGGCTCGTCGACGCCGGACTCCTTGACCGCGTCGCGCGCGGAGCGTACGCCCCGAGACCGTTGGGAGAACTCGGCACCCGCGCCGCCTCGCATGACGTTGCGCTCGCGGTCGCCGCCGCATTCGCGGCGGAGCCACACCGCATCGCCTACCGCTCCGCGCTTGACCACCACGAGCTCTTGACCCACCCCGCCCGCACGATCCAGGTGGCAATGCCGCGGCGCGTCAAACTCCAGCGCATCAGCGGACGACGCCTGCAAGCGGTCCACGAGCCTCTCGCAACGATCGCAATCGGCAGCGAGGCAGCGAGCGCTGGTGCGAACGTGTCGAGCGTCGAGCGAGCCCTGCTGGAGAGCGCCGCGCGTCCGACGCTCGTCGGAGGATGGGTTGTCGTGGCGAGCGCGCTGACCCAGGCGCGGCTCGACCCGCGCAAGCTGAGCGAGCTCGCACGCGAGCTGCGGGCCGAACCGGCGCTGCGCCGTCTCGGCTCACTGAGCGAAGCCCTGGACCTGGACCGAATTGCCGACAGCATCGCCCCACCTGCCGAGGACGTGAGTGTGCTCGCGCTCGACCCCCGCGCGCCCGCTGAGGACCCGTGGACGGACCAGCGCTGGGGTGTCCGGTGGCCGGTGTCCAGGCGGGACGCTCGCGAGCTGATCGCAGCGTGATTCCCCGCAGCCACTTCACACGGATCGCCGACGAGCAGGAAGTGGACGCCAAGACCGTTGAGCGCGACTACGTCCTCACGCACACGGTCGCCGCAATCGGCGTCCAGGGCGTCGATCAGGGCCTCGTCTTCAAGGGTGGGACGGCTCTGCGGCTGTGTTACTTCGAGGACTACCGGTACTCCGCCGACCTGGACTTCAGCCTGCCGGAGGGCGCCGGGCGCGACGCAGCGCTCGAGTCGCTCGCGCGAGCACTCACGTCGGCGAGCGAACAGATCGGCCTCCCCCACCTTGCCCTTGCGGGCGACGGCAAAGCGATTGAGTATGAGGGCCCCCTCGGAAAGCGCCGCGAGCTCAAACTCGATATCGCAACCGACGAGCTCATCGAGGAGACCGCCACCCGAACATTGCTCCCGCGCTACCCCGACCAGATAGAGGCACAGATCACCGTCTATACGCTCGGGGAGATCGCGGCAGAGAAGCTCCGCTGTGTGATCCAGCGGCTCCAGGCCCGAGACCTGTTCGACCTAAACGAGCTCTTCGTCGTCAACAAGATCCCGCTCGAGGAGGTCTGGGCAACCTTCGAACGCAAGGCGCGACACAAGCGGATCGACCCCTCGCAGTTCAGTGAGCGGTTCAACAAGCGCGTCCCGCAGTGGCGTACCCGATGGGACGAGGAGATGGCGGAGCACCTCGCGGGCGAGCCAGACCAGTTCGAGACCGTTGAGCGGGCGGTGCGGCGGGCCCTGCGCTCAAGGCTCACAGCGGGATAGGCCGCGCAGCTCTCCGCGGATGAGCGTCCGCCGTGACGGGTCGATCCTCACGCGGTACCGATAGCGAACATTGGTGCCTGGCCGATCGAGCGAGTAGCCTCCGGTCCGATGGCCTGGGTCCGCCCATATTCGCCGGTTGGAGGGATGAGGCGATGGCCGATGCGACCAAGAAGGCCCTGAAGCGCCTCCAGCACGCCGCTCGAGCGCCGAGCCGTCGCAGTGAGTACGAGCGGAGCTTGTTCTTCACGGCTCCGCACCCAAGCGGAACCGGCAGCGTAAGTGTGGACCTCAATGGCGCCGGCGCGTACGCCTACGACCACGTCTGCGCGCGACTCGCCGAGGACCTGCGTTTTGAGTACATGGAGGAGAAAGCGCGCGAGGCAGCCACTCAGCTCTTTGCGGCCCGCGCGGCCGTCCAAAAGAGCGACAGCCAAATCGACTGGTTCATCGACGAGCACGCGGACGAGGTGCTCGACCTCACCTGCTCGTTCACGGTCGAGCACCTGGTCCTCGATGAGCGTCGTGAGCTGTTTGGCGCGAGCTTCATCCCCGCCAACGATGCCGGCCTTCCAACGTGGCTCGGAGGCGCGCCGTCGCCCCTGGACTCGGTAATCGCTGTGGAAACGAGAGGCACCAGCGGCCTAGGAATGATGGAACGGGGCAAAGAGAGCGCGGAGCACGCGTTACGGCTGCTTCGTGCCGGCGTTCGCGAGCACCGCTCGATCGTCGATGACCAGCTCCGCTTCCGGCTGGGCACTCACTACTGGTTCACCATGGATGAGGAGCCGCGAGCAGGATGGAAACGACGACCCGGTGAGCCGATCACTTTCCAGCTGAACGATCAGCTGGCCGAGCTCGCGACATCGCCTCCAATCGCGGAGCTTCGCGAGCATGGGTCTAACGAGGTAGAGCGACGTGCCAGTAGGGCGCTCGAGTGGTGGGAGAGGTCCTTCGTTGCGACCGATCCGATGATCAAGATCGTTTTCCTCTTCACCGCGCTTGAGGCGATCCTCGGCAATAGCAGCGAGGGGATCAAGAGCGAGGATCTGGCGATGCACCGTGCTGCACTCTCCGAAGCCCTCAACGAGGGGTTCTCCACCCCTGACCGCGCGCTCGGACTGTACGAGTACGTCCGCTCGATGGCGATCCACGGTGAAGAGCCGATGGCCGTTTCTCGCGAGGAAGCGCAGACATTCGAGTGGGACATCCGTCGCGCGATCAACGAGTACCTGCGCTTTGCGCGAGATTCGAACCTGACGAAGCGCAAGCAGGTCCGCGCGGAGCTGAAGGCGAAGCGGCTTGAGATCGAAGCGTGGCTACGCGGCGAGGACGAGACTGCCGGCGAGGCACCGGCCTAGGAAGGAAGGCGTCGATGGGGGTGCTGCGGTCATGGTCAACACGGTCACTCGCCGTCGCCGTTCTTCTGCTCGAGGATCGGTTTCACTGTCTTTCAGATGCCGCCTGACGAGCTAAACCCTCGCGTCACGGCGCGGAAGCTGCCGCCGCGAATCGCGCGCAACCGGGTAGAGCAGGCCGCCCGAGACGCGGCCGACGGTGCCCGCGTGCGGCAGCCGATTGCCGCGCACGTCGCGGCGCGCCGGATTGCTCTCGACCTACTCACGAGCACCCACCAAGGGCTGGCCGACGGGTCGGACCTCGACCTGACCGGCAGCACACGGCCAGCGGCTGTCTGGCAGATGGCCGGACGATGCCTTGGCATCGCACGGGCGCTCATCTGCCTCCTCGAGCAGGGGTTCACGGCCGAGGCGCTCCATCGAGATAGAGCGACAGCTCAAAGAGCGCCGAGCCAGCACCGACACCGACCTGCCGATGCCCGCTGCCGACCTCGCCCTCATCATGCGCGCCCTCGGCATCGGGCTCGCCGTTGAAGCCCTGAACCGGCCCGGCGAGATCAACCCACGTCTCTATGGCGACTTTCTCGCGCTCATCGCCGGCCAGCTCGAAGCGGGCGCTCCCGCACGCTAGGCGCGCCGCCCCGACCGGGCAGGCGTGGCTCGCTTCATGGCGCAGCTAGCCGACCTCCCTAGTCGCCAGGCTCGGACGTCGACGGACGTACGCAACGTACACAGCGTTGCGTACGTTCTGCGTACGTTGGGCGGGAGAGGGCCCGCAAATGGGCGGTTTGTCTTCGCACCGCTTCGCACCCCTCGCGGAGCATAAACGCCTGCAAAGGGGCGAAGTTCGCGTTACTTCGCCCCTTTTCGCTTCAGTGGAGACGGTGGGAATCGAACCCACGTCCGCAATCGCGTGTGAATGGCTTCTACGAGCGTAGCCGGCGCTCTGATCTCATCCTCGAGTCGCCTCGCCGGCGGGGTTCTCGGGGACCAGCCTCCTAGATTTCCCCGACTTGGCGAAGGCGGACCTCGCCGGGTGAGCCTGCTTTCTGATCCCGGCCTTCCCCGCCGCAGGCAAGCGGGGCCCGAGACCTCACTCGCCTAGTGTTTGCTAGGCAGCGAGGGCGTACTCGTGAGAGTCCGCACTTATGGTTTTCCCGGGTGTTTTACGAGGCCGCCCGGGACCTCGACTCGCCACCATCCCCACGAGCCGACCACGTCGAAGCCTGTCGTCCCCGGGGAGTGCTGCCCTGCCAGTCTAGCGGGAGTGCTCTGGCGCAGACCAGGAGGTTCGCAACCTCTGAACTGTCCGGGACATCGGTCATGGTGTTGACGTGCGTCTCTCCAGAGGAGATCTCCCGGATCTGTCGCGGAGTATCGGGGGCGTGGTGCTTGCGCTCGGTGCCGTCGTGCTCCTGACGCGCGGCGAACCCAACGGCTGGGGCCATCTCGTGCGTCTGCTGATCGTGCTCGTCCCCGCCGCGGTCCTGTACATGCTGGCGGTCGGGCGGCTCGGGGGCGTGGATCACTTGCGCACTTCGGACTCGGTCTCAGGAGCCGAGCGCGTTCGGGGCCGCGCCGCGGAGCCGTGGCGCTCGGTGCTCGCCGTGAGCGCAATCCTGCTCGGCCCGCTCGCGATGCTCGAATTCCTGCGCTGGGTGGGGGTGGACACCGGCCGGCCGCTCGTGGTGGCCGCGATCTTCGCGGTCACGGCACTGATCGCCGGCAATGCGGCCTTCGCCGCGCGCGTCGCCTATGGCGCGCTGCTCGCCGGGCTCTCCGCGCTGGTGGCGTGGTTGGTGCTCTGGGGCGAGATCCTCGATCACCCCTCCCCCAACGCCTACCGGTGGCTGCTCGTGGTGGCGGCGGCCCTGCTCCTGCTGATCGCCGCCGCGCTCGCCGCCCGCGACGCGATTGGCGCCGGTGAGCTCGCGACGGCAGGTGGGATCGCGGCGATCGGCGCCGGCATCATCGGCATCCTCGTCGGGACGGTGCTCGGCATCATCGACACGGTCTCCGGAGGCTCGGGCTCCAGCGAAGACGCGCCGCTACACGTCTCGCAGCAGGGCCACGGCCTCGGCTCGCTTACGTCGAGCGCGAGCGGTCTCCAGGACTTCGGCTGGGACCTCTACCTGCTGCTCGTCTCGCTCGCGCTCATCTGGATCGGTTCGCGCGTACGCGCGCGCGGGCTCGGCTACGTCGGGGGCGCCGGGCTGCTCGCCTTCCTGCTCAGCGTGGGTGCCCAGCTAACCAGGCTGGAGTCGGGTGCTATGCCTAGCAGCAGCGTGGTTGGCTGGCCGCTCGCGCTCGTGACCCTGGGCCTCGCGGGCCTAATGGCACCCGTGCTGCTGCGGCGTCGCGAGTCCTAGCGCGGAGCCGCCGCCAGCGCTCGTGGATGAGTCGCGGGACCCCGCCCATCCAGATATACGATGTCGCCGGAGCCTGCGTGCGGGGGTCGGGCGCCAGGCCGTTGTTCCTGATCGTGTTCCCGGTGACGCGCCCAGCCTGCGAAGCGTGGCTCGGAGCGAGCAGAACGCGAGCCAGAAGCCGGAGCGGGCAGAGAAATAAATCGACGCGGTCCCGGGCCGCCTGAGGAACCCACTCCGTCCGGCCCGAAGGCCCTCCTTCGTGGGTGGCGCGGCCTCACACCTCGGTGGCCTCGCTCTTTGCGGCTCGGTTCCGCGTCTGCATTCAAAGTAGCTCGCGGCCTTCCCCTCTGCAAGCCCTCGACGGCGACGATTCCGCACCTTGCGCAAAAAACGAACTCGTTAGGCGCCGCTTATCCCGGGTGCCACAATGGATGCATGGACAACAGTGAGATCTCGCTGTCCACGCCCGTGCCGATCGCTCCGGCACCCTCCTCGCCGTTGGCGGTTGGGGGTCACTATCCCTCCGAGGACCCCTTCGGTGCAGGACCGGCTCCCGCCAAGGGCAGCATGCGCGGACGCATCGGCAGCGCCCTGGCGGCGATCGGTGCGCTCGTGGCGAAGTTCTTCGCCACGATCAAGGGCGCAGTGCTGCTGCTGCCGAAACTCAAGCTGCTCACCACCGCCGGCACGGCGCTCGTATCGGTCGCCGCCTACTCGCTGTTCTGGGGTTGGACGTTTGCCGTTGGCTTCGTGGTGCTGCTGTTCGTGCACGAGATGGGCCATGTGCTGCAGCTACGCCGCGAGGGCATCAAGGCGAGCGCGCCGATGTTCATTCCGTTCATGGGCGCGCTGATCACCGCGAAGTCGCTCGGCGAGAACGCGCTCGCCGAGGCGCGCGTCGGACTCGCCGGTCCGATCCTCGGCACGCTCGGCGCCGGCATGTGCCTCGCGATCGGCGAGGCCGCAAACAGCGACCTGTTTCGCGCGCTCGCCTACATCGGCTTCTTCTTGAACCTCTTCAACCTGCTCCCCGTGGTGCCGCTCGACGGCGGGCGCGCGATGGCCGCGATGGCTCCCTGGATGTGGTTCCTCGGCTTCGGCGCGCTCGTGGCGATGGTGTTCGTCTTCCCGAACCCGATCCTCTTGATCATCGTCCTGTTCGGCGGCATCGAGACATGGAGGCGCTGGAAGCAGCGCCGGACGCGCTCACTCGAGCAGGCTGCCTACTACCGCGTCTCTCCCCGCAACCGCCTGCTCGTCGCCGCCGTCTACGTCGGCCTCGTCGTGCTGCTGGTCATCGGCATGGACGCCGCGCACGTGCTCTCGAGCGGCGGCCACAGCTTCGAACACATCTAACGGCCGAGGCGCTCAGCGGCGCGCCTCGCGCACGGCGCGTTCCATGTCGCGCTTGCTCTCGCGCTCGCGGAGCGTCTGTCGCTTGTCGTAGAGGTCCTTGCCGCGCGCGAGCGCGATCTCGACCTTGGCGTTGGGGCCTGAGAAGTAGATGCGCGTCGGCACCAGCGTCAGCCCGCGCTCCTTCGCGCGCGCGGCGATCCGATCGAGCTCGCGGCGATGCAGCAGCAGCTTGCGCGGGCGCTCGGGCTCGTGGTTTTCGCGCGAGGCGGGTCCGTAGGGCGGGATGTGCACCGAGTGCAGCCACAGCTCGTGCTCGCGGATTGCCGCGTAGCCGTCCTTCAGCTGAGCGCCCGTCGTGCGCAGCGCCTTGACCTCGGTGCCCTCGAGCACGATCCCGCACTCCAAGCGCTCGATCAGCTCGTAGCGGTGAGAGGCGTAGCGGTTCGAGGCGACGTCGCCTGCTCCGATCTTGCGCTTGCCCTTTCCCTTGGCCATCAGACGAGCCTAGCCTGCCGCTCGATCTTCGATCGGCAGAAGATCGACACGTCCACGCGCGGTCTCGATCCGACCGACTCTCACCGGCAGCGTGTCGCCGAGCCGAAGTGTGGCGCCGCTGCGCTCGCCGTGCAGGATCGTGCCCTGCGGGTTCAGCTCCCACCACTCGCGCTGCTGGGGCGCCTCGCCCCTACCGGCCCCCGCCCGTCGCTGCCGGTGAGCGCGCGAGCCCGTCGGCGTGGCGCTTTCATCCGCCGTGCGCAGGCGCCGCACCGGGAGCATGCCCTCGTAAGGTTTCTCGTGGTGTGCGTTCCCGTCGAGCGTCTCGGGGCCGAAGGCGAGGAACGCACCCGCCGAGATCAGGCCGGTGACCTCGCCCGTGAAGATCTGATCGTGACCGCGCTCGAACAGATCGCGCTCCAGCGCGAAGCAGCGCGCCACGTCGTCGGCATCGCGCTCGATGATCATCGCCTCGCGCTCGCGCTCCGAGCACCACACGCCGAGCTCGCCGAGCTCCTCCGCACGGGGCGCGGCCTCGCCTCCTCCAAGCGCCGAGAGCAGCGCGCGATGGCAGAGAAGATCGGGGTAGCGCCGGATCGGCGAGGTGAAGTGGCAGTAGGTGCTCGAGTGCAGGCCCGCGTGCCCGAGGTTGCGGGGCGAGTAGTAGGCCTGCTTGAGCGAGCGCAGCAGCAGCAGCGAGCTGAGCGCACGGCGCCCGGCGCCGGTGCGCTTCACGTGCTCCTCCACGCGCCTGGAGATCGCCCCCAGGAGCTCCGCGGCCTGCGAGGATGACATCGGCTCCGGTAGCGGCGGCGTCGGCACCTCCAGCGTGGCCAGCTGATCGGCGAGCCGCTCGACGCGCTCGGGCTCAGGGCGCTCGTGCACGCGATACAGGCAGGGCGTCCCGCGCTGGGCCAGGAACGTGGCGACTGCTTCGTTGGCGGTGATCATCAGGTGCTCGATCAGGCGATGGGACTCCGTCTGCACGCGCCCGAGGATCTCGCTGAGGTTGCCTTCGGCGTCGAAGCGGAAGTCGGGCTCCTCGGAGTCCACTACGAGCGCGCCACTGTGCTCGCGCTGCTCCTGAAGCGCCGCGGCCGCCTCGCGAGCGGCGGCGAGCGGTGCGGCCCAAGGCTCCTCAGCCGGCGCCTCTCCGGCGAAGATGCGATCCACCCGCTCGTAGTCGAGCCGCTGATCGGAGCGGATCACGGAGCGGTAGAAGGCGCTGCGCGTGACGGCCGCACCGTCGAGCTCGAGCTCGACGGTGACCGCGGCGCGGTCAACGCCGGGGACGAGCGAGCAGGCCTCGCTTGAGAGCGTGTGCGGAAGCATCGGCTCGACCGCGCCGGGCACGTAGACGCTGGTCGCACGCCGGCGCGCCTCGCGGTCCACGAGCGAGCCCTCCGGCACGTGCGCGGCGACGTCGGCGATGTGCACCCACACGCGGATGCGGCCCTCGCCGAGCGACTCCGCGGAGATCGCGTCGTCGAAGTCGCGGGCGCTCGCCGGATCGATCGTGAAGGTCGCCAGACGGCGCAGATCGCGCCTGGCTCCCGGCGCGGCGCCGACGCGCTCGCCCGCGGCGCGGGCCTCGCGCTCGAGCGCTGGATCAAAGCCGCGGCGCAGGCCGCGGTCGAGCATCAGCGCCTCGATCACGTCGCGCGCCACCTCGGGCCTGCCGAGCACGCGCAGCACACGCGCGGGCGCGCCGCGCGTCCCCGTGCGGATCAGTACCAGATCGCCGAGGCGCGCCTCGCGCTCTGAGCCACGCTCCGGACGCGCCGACTTCAGCACGATCCGCGCCGACTCGTTTCTGCGCGCGGGCCCGTCGGCTCGCGTCTGCTGGGGGAACAGCGGCTCGGCGGTGAGGAAGCGTCCGCGGCGCTCCAGCACCGCCACGAGCGCGCCCGCCGGCGCGGGGTCCTGCGACATACGCGGGCCGCCCCCGCCACGGGCCTTCGGCCCGCTCACTTGACCTTCGCGGCCAGCGTGTCCAGCGCCACGGACAGGCCGTGGTTGGTGTCCACGCCCTTGCGAACGAGCACTTCCGGCTTGATGCCGGCCCCCTGCTTGACGCCGCCGCCGCCGAGGTTGCGCCCCGCGGGCGTGAAGTACTCACCGACGGTGATGTCCAGCGCGCCGCCGTTGGAGAGCGCCTGCTCCTCCTGGAAGACGCCCTTGCCGAAGGTGTGCGTGCCGAGGACCGTCGCGCGGCGATGATCCTGCAGCGCCGCCGTCACGATCTCGGCGGCCGAGGCCGTGTTGGCGTCGACGAGCACCACGACCGGGATCTTCGATGAGATCGCATCGCCGCTCGCCAGCAGCGTCTGGCTCGGCTGCGTGCGCCCGCGAGTGCTCACGATCGTGCCCTTGGCGATGAAGATGCTTGCGATCAGCTGCGCCTCCTCGACGAGACCGCCGCCGTTGCCGCGCAGATCGAACACGATTCCGCGGGCGCCCGCGTGCAGTTCGTGCACCACCGCCTGGCGCACTTCGCCGTGAGCGCCGGGACTGAACGTCGCCAGGGCCACGACGCCGAGCCTGACCCCGTGGACGGTCTTCGCGACCGACGCCACGACCGGCTCGGAGATCGTGGCGCGCGTGATCTTCACGCTGCGTCGCGCCGCGGGGCCTCCGTGCGCCGGGCGCGGCCCTTCGATCTCGAGCTTGACGTCCGTCCCGGGCAGTCCCTTGATCAGCGCCGTGGCGGCCTCCTGGGAGAGGCCCTTGAGCGCGCGCCCACCGACGGCCACGATCGAGTCCCCGACCTTCAGCCCGGCACGGGCTGCCGGAGAGGAGTCAAAGACGCGCGCGATCGACAGGCCGTGTCCCACGGTCGCTTCGGGAGCCACCGCGACGCCGATGCCGGTGAAGTGCGGAGGCGAGTTGAATTCGCGGTATTCGCTCGGCGTCAGGTAGTGCGAGAAGCGGTCGCCGAGGCTCGCCACGAGACCCGTGATCGAGGCGCTCGAGAGCTTGCCCGCGGGAATCGGGCGGTAGTAGTCGTGCGCCACCCGTTCGATCGCTTCATCGACGACCCGCGTCTGGTGGTCGGCCACGAACGCGTCGCGGAGGAAGCCCGGGAGATGTTCGGGGTGCCCGCCGAGCCACAGCCCGGCGACGAGCAGCAGGGGTACCAGCAGCGCCAGTGCAGGGCGCAGCGGGTCGCGGGGAGAGTGCGGCATGGCTGCGGGCAAGCGTAGTGGAGGCGGCGCGCGTGCCGGGCCGGGGTCTGACCTTCTAGGCTGGGGCGATGGCGAGCATCGCGACCTCCACGGTTCCCTCCAACGACCTGCCGATCCATCGCATCGGACTGGCGGGCACGCGCGCGCTGACGGTGCTCGTCGCCTTTGACGCCGGCGCTCGCAACGAGCGCCCCGAGGAGAACGGGATGGCGCACTTCCTCGAGCACCTGGTGTTCAAGGGCGGGGAGAAGTACGCCACCTACAAGGACGTCAACGAGACCGCCGAGCGCCTCGGCGGCGCGCTCAACGCCTACACGAGCCATGACCTCGTGGCCTTCCACATCACCGTGCGCGCCGAGAGCGCCGCGGCGGCGGTCGATCTGCTGAGCGACTTCGTCGGGCGCCCGCGCCTCGACGCCGAGGAGCTCGACCGCGAGCGCGGCGTGGTGATCCAGGAGATCAACCGCGCATATGACCAGCCCTCGATGGTCGCCGAGTATCTGATCGACCGCGCCGCCTTCGGAGACCATCCGCTCGGGCGCACCGTGCTCGGCCCGGAGGAGAACCTCAGGAGCTTCACGCGCGAGGGCATCGTCGCCTTCCGCGAGCGCCGCTGGGCCGGTGCGAGCGGCGGGGTCTTCCTCGTCGGCAACCTCGAGCATCTGCCCGAGGAGCAGGAGCTGCACGAGCGCTTTGCGCGCTTTCCCACTCTCGCGGAGCCCGAGCCGGCGCTGCCCGCGCCTGCGTTTGAGCCGCAGAAGCTCGTCGAGCAGCGCGAGACCAACCAATCGCACCTGCGCATGATCTACCGCCCGCAGATCGACGTCACAGACGTCAGCGAGCGTGCCGCGCTGACGATCTACTCGACACTCCTGGGCGGCTCGATGGGCTCGCGCCTGTTCGAGGAGATCCGCGAGAAGCGCGGCCTCTGCTACTCCGTCTACGCCGTCAACCACGCCTTCGCCGACGTGCCGATCCTGCAGCTCGGCTCGGGCCTGGAGTCGGGCAAGTGCGTCGAGGCCTACACGCGCATGCGCGAGATCGTGGATGAGCTGCGCGATCGCGGACCCACCGAGGAGGAGGTGCACAGGGCGCGCGCCTATGCCGCTGGACGCCTCGTGCTCGCGTTCGAGAACACCAACGCCGTCGCGCGCTACGCCGCCGGACAGCAGGTCGTCTTCGGCGAGGGCATCGACCCCGACGCGGCGATCGCCGCGCTCGACGCCGTCACCTACGAGCAGGTGCGCGAGGTTGCCGAGGGTGTCGCCGAGAACCTCGCTGTGGCATGTGTGGGACCGCACGGCGTCGAGGAGTTCTGAGGTTTCCGCCCCGTTTGCGGGCTAGAATTACCTCATGGCCGCGAGATCGACCCGCTCGCTCCTGCGTCCCGGTGACCCGCGCTGGAAGCGGATCAACCGCGCCCAGCTCGCTGAGGACGCTGCCCGCGCCGGCGGCCTCTCCGTCGCCGAGCGCCTGGACCGCGGTTTGAGCCTGTCGCGCGTCGCCGCAGACCTGCGCCGCGCCGCCTGGGAGGCCCAGCATGGACGCCCCGCCACCTGACGCGCCGGACCTCGTCGGAGTCATCACCGCCGCCAACGAAGTCGAGCTCCCCTATGTGATCATCGGCGGCTTCGCGGTGATCGCCAATCAATATGTACGGGGCACCGAGGACGTGGACCTGCTGATCAGCGCCGATCACGCACTGGACACCACGGTTCTGCGCTTCCTGGAGCGCCTGAGGGCGCACCGCAACGGCAGTCCCGTCACCGCGCGAACACTGCGCACCGCCGAGACGCTGCGCGTCTCAAGCCCCCATGGACCCGTCGATCTGCTCCGTGAGGGTGCTCCACCGCTGGATCTGAAGACCGTCGCTGACTCCGCCATCGAGCTGAACTACCACGGCCAGCCGGCACGGGTCGCCTCGCTCGCCAGCCTCGTCGCCTTCAAGCGCCTCGCCGACCGTCCGCGCGATCGGCTCGACCTGAGCGAACTCGAGCGGATCCACGGAACGCTTCCGCTGCAGCCGATCCCCGGACTCGACGTGTGAGACGGCGCCGCCGCTCGAGAACTGCGCAGTGCAATCACGGCAACATCGCAGCGAGCTTCCTCGCCTCGCGAGAGTCAGGTCCTGCCATCTGATGAACCCAGGCGGTGACTTCGTCGACATCGATGCGTTTGGCTTCGCGCATCGCCTCGATGTCAGCCCAGTCCCTCATGCGGTCGAACATCGCCTTGAAGACGGCGAGCGCCGTGCAGCTCAATATCGGGATCGTTCGACCCTCGAAATCCACGTGGCGCACGTTCTTGGCGACCTGCTTGTGAAACGGGAGGACGTCGAAGAAGAGGTCGACCGGCGTCTGCTCCCACCAGAGCCGGACCTGTCCGTCGCGTTCAGCCTGCTCCAGGCTCAACGGTGTCACAACCACTCCCTGCGGCAACGCGGCGAAGACATCTTTGACGCGGTCAGGAGCAACGAAGACGTTGATGTCCAGGTCCTTCGTGCCTCTCGGCTCAAGCGTGCAATAGGCGAGCGCGATCGCACCGCCGATCGCGTGGGGAAAGTCAGCTGCGCTCAGCGCGTCATGCACTGCCAGCAGACGCTCCCCGAGCAGGCTCATCGCGCCAGTCTAATCAGGGGCGGATAGCGCAGCTCCCGGCTTGGCCGATACGGGAGCGACTCGGCCAAATCAAGGACCTGACCAAGGACCTGGCCGGCATGCACGCTCGCCTCCCGGTCGGAGCTCGGAGCGAGGCGGATCTCGAGCCCCGCCGCCTCCGCGATTCGTGCCAGCGCAGCTACCGACGGCTGGCGGCGGGCGTGCTCATAGGCGCTGAGCACCGACCGCTGCAGGCCGGTGCGTCGCGAGAGCTCGGACTGCGTGAGCCCGCTCTCGCGGCGGATCTCTGTGATCAACGCGCCGGCGACACGATCGTCAGGCTGTCTCATAGGGCAATTATAGCGTATTCGCTAACATTGGGTGCGTATACGCTAACACTGCCCGCCGCCACGCTCGCCTTCGTCGCGCTGCTCCTCGGCCGCTCAGCCGAGCGCGACCATGCGGTCGATCGGCACGCGTGCGCGCACGGCGATCTCCTCTGGCACCCGCACCTCGAACTTGCCCTCCAGCAGCGCGTCGCGCAGCTTCGGCAGCGTGATCATCTTCATGTACTGGCAGGAGGCCTCGGCGTTTGCGGGGATGAACTCGACGTCCGGCGCGGCCATGCGCAGCGGGTAGAGCATCCCGATCTCGGTCGCCACCACCGCCTGGCTGCCCTTCGCCTCGCGCTCGGCGTTCTCGGCGTAGCCGAGCATCCCGCCCGTGGAGAGCATGTGCACGCCCTCGGAGGAGACATCGCCCGCAGCGACGTACTCCATCACGCTCGTCGAGCAGCCGCACTCGGGGTGAATCAGGAAGTCCGCGCCGGGGTGCGCCGCGCGCGTCGCCTCGATGTCCGAGGGGCGAATGCCCGCGTGCACGTGGCACTCGCCGTCCCACACGTGCATGCGCCGGCCGAGCTCCTTCTCGACGTAGGCGCCGAGCCACATGTCCGGCCCGAACAGGATCTCGGTATCCGCTCCGTGCGTGGCGTAGATGTGGCGCACGACCTCGACGGCGTTGGCCGAGGTGCAGCAGTAGTCCGTCAGCGCCTTGACCTCGGCGGTCGTGTTCACATACATCACGACCACGCCGCGCGGGTAACGCGCCCGCCACTCAGCGAGCTGCTCGGCGTCGATCGATGCAGCGAGCGAGCAGCCGGCGTCGAGGTCCGGGATCAGCACCGTCTTCTCGGGGCACAGGATCGAGGCCGTCTCGGCCATGAAGTGCACGCCGCAGAAGACGATCGTCTCGCTGTCGGTCTCAGCCGCCTTGCGCGAGAGGCCCAGCGAGTCCCCGACGTAGTCGGCGACGTCCTGCACCTCGGGCACCTGGTAGTTGTGCGCGAGGATCACAGCGTTGCGATCGGCCGCAAGCGCTCGTACCTGCTCGCTGAGCTCGCGGATCTCCTGCGCGTCGAGTGAGTGTCCAGCCTGCGGTCCAGTGAGCGGCAGGGTTGGGGCCATCGGCAGGTTCATCCCAGCGCCTCCATGATCAGAGAGAGGTCGAGTGCGGGCGCCGAGTGCGTGAGCGCGCCCATCGAGATCCATTCTATCCCCGTGTCCCCCAGCTCCCGGAGCGTCTCGAGGCTCACTCCGCCGCTCGCCTCGAGGCTCGCGCGCCGGGCGACCTGCGCGACCGCGGCGCGCAGCTGGACGGCGTCCATGTTGTCCAACAGCAGTCTCGGAGCGCCCGCCGCGAGCGCCTCCTCGATCTCCTCCGGGTCGCGCACCTCGACCTCGAGGGTCTGCGCGAGCTCCGGCGCCGCCTCGCGCGCGCGCTTGACCGCCGCGGCGATTCCCCCCGCGGCGGCGATGTGGTTCTCCTTGATCAGAATCGCATCGTAGAGCCCTGCGCGGTGATTGACCGCGCCGCCGGCGGCGACGGCCGCCTTCTCAAGCGCACGCAGCCCCGGCGTGGTCTTGCGCGTGTCGAGCACCTTCGCGCCGCTGCCCTCGAGCGCGCGCACGGCGCGCGCCGCCATGCTCGCCACGCCGGAGAGGTGCGCGAGGAAGTTCAGCGCCGTGCGCTCCGCGCTGAGCAGCGCACGGGCGCTGCCCTCGATCGACATCACCGGGCCGCCCTGCTCGCGCCAGAGCCCCTCCGCAACCAGGCGCTCGACGCGCGCGTCGGGATCGAGCGCCACGAAGGACAGCTCCGCCGCCTGCAGGCCGTAGATGACGCCGGGAGCCTTCTGCGTGATCAGCGCCCGTGCGCGCGCGTCGCCCTCGACCGTCGCGAGCGTCGTTGCGTCTCCCGCGCCGATGTCCTCATCCAGCGCCCGGCGCACCAGCGCGCGGAGATCATCCACCGCTACTCGTCCGCACCGGCCGTGGCCAGCAGGTAGGCGCGCACGAACCCGTCGAGGTCGCCGTCGAGCACGCGCTGCACGTCGCCCATCTCATGGCCGGTGCGGTGGTCCTTGACCATCGTGTACGGGTGCAGCACATAGGAGCGGATCTGCGAGCCGAAGTTGACGTCCTGCGCCTCACCCTTCTCGCGTGCGATCTCCTCCTGGCGTTCGCGCTCCTTGCGCTCGAGCATCTTCGCGCGCAGCATCGCCATTGCGGTCGCGCGGTTGGAGGACTGCGAGCGCTCGTTCTGGCACTGCACGACGATGCCCGTGGGACGGTGCGTGATGCGCACCGCCGAGTCGGTCTTGTTGACGTGCTGCCCGCCTGCGCCGGAGGCACGGTAGGTGTCGACCTGCAGGTCGTCCTCGTTGATCTCGATCTCACCGGTGTCCTTGACGACCGGAGCCACCTCCACTCCCGCGAAGCTCGTCTGGCGGCGGTGGGCGGAATCGAACGGCGAGAGGCGCACGAGGCGGTGGACTCCGCGCTCGGCCCCGAACAGCCCGTAGGCGTTCTCGCCCGAGGCACGGAAGGTCGCGGACTTGATTCCCGCTTCCTCACCCTCGCTCACCTCCAGCGTCTCGAGCTCGAAGCAGCGCCGTTCGGCCCAGCGCATCAGCATGCGCATGACCATCTCGGCCCAGTCCTGCGCGTCGGTTCCACCTGCGCCGGCGTTGACCGTGACAAGCGCATCACCCGCGTCGTAGCGCCCGGAGAACAGCCGCTGCTCCTCGAGCGTCGCCAAGCGCTCCTCGACCGAGACGATCTGCTCGTCGACCTCGGCCTGCAGCGAGGCATCTTCGGCGGCCATCTCGGCGAGTCCGTCGAGGTCCGATACGTCGCTGCTCAGCGCCTGGAACATCTCCAGGCGACGCGACGCGCGAGCATGCTCTGCCGAAACCGTCGCCGCACGGTCGGAGTCATCCCAGAAGCCCTCGGCTCCCATTTCGCCCTCGAGCGCCGCCACGCGCTCGCCCAGCTCAGCCGGGTCAAAGATAGTCCGAGAGCAGTTTCATCTGCTCGCGGATGGCAGCCAGGCGCTGAGGGGTCGACTCGCTGGGCGCGGCTGTGGCCATGGCTCCACGCTATCAGCACGCTCCCTGGCCTCTGCGTCTCCGGAGGTCTGTACACGCTCTGCTCTCCGGGTCAATATCTTCCCGCCCGTGCCTGCCGACTCACCCGCGGCCCTTTCGGCCGCGTTCGCTGCTGCCGTCAACGCGCGCGACATCGACGCGGCGCTGGCGCTGTGGATCGAGGACGCCGCGATCGTGAGCCCCGACGGGCAGAGCATCCGCGGCCGCGAGGCGATCGGCGCCGCACTGCACGCGCTCGTCGAGAACGATGCGAGCGTCGAGATCGACGTCGCCGAGCTCTACGCCGCGGGCGACGTGGCGCTGGCCGTTGGCAGCCTCACGATCAACGGCGCCGACGCCGAGGGCACCCCCTACTCGCAGCAAAGCCAGTCGCTCGTGATCTACGCCCGCGGCGCCGACGGCGCGTGGCGCGTGGCGATCGACGCCCCCTGGGGCCTGCCCAAGCACTGACACCCTCACACGAGCGATCGAGGACGCCGCCCGCCGCGTCCACGGCCCGCTAGGAGCCGTGGCACTTCTTGAACTTCTTCCCGCTGCCGCACCAGCAGGGGTCGTTGCGCCCGACCTGGTGCTCCTCATCGAGGACGCGCTGCTCGACGACAGGCATCGCTTCGAGCTCCGAGCCGTCCTCGCCATAGCCCTGCCCTGCGGCGGCGGCCGCGGCCGCGAGCGCGCCCGCGCCGGCCGCGCTGTGCCCACCTGAGT
>JACDGG010000205.1 GCA_013815355.1 Solirubrobacterales bacterium | reverse complement strand
CGTGCGCCCTGCGCCGTGCGAGCGCGAGGCGCCCGGCGCCGGGGAGAGGTGCCGCGAGCATCTGGGCGGCCATCGGCGATGCACTCAAGATTCGGCTTTGTTGAGCGCCCCGGCCGTCTTGTTGAAGGCGCAGCGGAAGTTCTCAGGATTTGCGACGGGCTCGGAGCCGGCGAATCCGCCCTTCTGGCCGTTGCTGTAGACCGTCACGTACTGCAGCGATTCCGGCACCGGGTTTGCGGGCAGCGGGATCGGGTTGGCCTGACCCTGGCGCGGGTTGCCGGTCGCGCCTTCTGAGACGCCCTCGAACCCGGCGGCGGCCGCACCGCCCTCGGTCGTGATCAGCGTGCCGGTCATCTCGCGCTGGTCCTGCAGGCCGCGAGTCGGGTCCAAAGGTACGGTCGCCGTCAGCTGGGAGTCGTGGATCGTGGACTCGAGCTTGACGCGATCGGCGGCGCCGATCAGCTGTGCGGCGCTCGGCAGCCAGCCCCCTTCGGCCTCGCATGCTTTGCTCGCCCAGATGTAGTTGTTCTTGCCGGCCTGGGCGTTGGTCAGCGGGTAGGGAGCGGTGTCCAGGCACCAGCTGCCGAGATCGACGGTCTGCGGTGGACAGCTGCCGGCGATCTGTTCGGCCGTTTTGCCTCCGACGCGGGTGGCGTTCTTGACGGTCGGGATTGCCGAGGGTGCGAACTTGCCGTTTCCTCCGAGCAGCAGCAGACCGTTCGCATGGGGCTTGGTGCTGATCGTGTGGCCTGCGATCGAGCTGACGATCGCCCTGCGGGCGGCGTCCGCGAAGCCCGTGGTGGAGAACACGAGGGCGACGAGCGCGATGACCATCGCCGGGGACGGTGCGCGCAGCCTCCTCATACCGACCGTTTGGGGTCGCGAACCGGGGCGGCCCGGCGCACGTCGTGCAGCTCCTCGAGGGTGATCTCACTCACGGTCGAGAGGACCGCGTCGAGGGCGACGCCCGAGAGCGTCTCCTGCTCGAGCAGCGCCGTCGCCGTCTCCTCCACGGTGCTCCAGTTGCGATCGAGGATCGCCTGCGCGCGGGCCTCGGCGTCGCCGACGAGCCGCTCGACCTCGTTGTCGATCACGTTCAGCGTTTCCGGCCCGACCGAGCCGAGGTCCTGCAGCGAGGCGCCGAGGAAGACCTCGCCGCTCTTCTCGCCGATCGTGACGAGCCCGAGCGCCTCGGACATGCCAAACGACGTCACCATGCTGCGCGCGAGCGCGCTCGCGGCGTGCAGGTCGTCGTGAACGCTCGTGGAGGAATGACCGAACGCGATGCGCTCACCTGCGAGACCGGCCGTGATCACGATCAGCTGGCTCTGCAGGTCGGGCTTGGTCATGATCACCTGATCGCGGTCTGAGAGCATGTGCGCGGCCGTGCCGAGCTGGCGCCCGCGCGCGACGATCGAGAGCTTGCGGGTCGAGGCGGTGTGGCCGAGCGCCTCGGTCACGACGGCGTGCGAGGCCTCGTGAATCGCGATCAGCCAGCGCTCCTTCTCGGTCAGGATATGGCGCTTGGCGGGCCCTGCCACGACGCGGTCGATTGCCTCCTCGAGCGTGGCCTGGTCGATCTGCCCGCGCCCGTCGCGGACGCTCAGCAGCGCCGCCTCGTTGACGACGTTGGCGAGCTCCGCACCGCTGAAGCCGGGCGTCTGGCGCGCGACCTCCTCGAGCGAGGCATCGGGTGCCATCGGGCGCTTGTCTCCGTGCAAGCGCAGGATCTCGATGCGTCCGTGGACATCGGGGACGTCGACCACGACCTGCCGGTCAAAGCGCCCCGGGCGCAGCAGCGCCGGATCGAGGATGTCCGGGCGGTTGGTGGCGCCCATCACGACGAGGCCACCGTCGCCGCCGAAGCCGTCCATCTCGACGAGGATCTGGTTGAGCGTCTGCTCGCGCTCGTCGTTTCCCTGACCGATGCCGGCGCCGCGCTTGCGCCCGGCGGCATCGAGCTCGTCTATGAAGATGATCGCCGGTGAGACCTTACGCGCCTTGCGGAAGAGGTCACGCACGCGCGCAGCGCCGACGCCGACGAGCGACTCCACGAAGTCAGAGCCCGAGACCGAGAAGAACGCCGCGTCCGCTTCGCCGGCGACCGCCTTGGCGAGCAGCGTCTTGCCGGTTCCCGGAGGGCCGACGAGCAGCACGCCCTTGGGCGCGGCCGCGCCCACAGCCAGGTACTTGGTCGGGTCGGCGAGGTAGTCGCGGATCTCGCGAAGCTCCGCCAGCGCCTCGCCCGCGCCGGCGACGTCGGCGAACGTGATCCTGTCGCGCGTGCCCTTGCCCTTGCGCCGACCTTTGCCCGCGAACTCCGAGAACGCCGCCAGACCGCCGGCGCCACCCTCCGTGCCAAGGCGCGTGAACAGCGAGAACAGGCAGACGAGCAGGAGAATCGGGATCAGGAACTGCACGACGATCGCCTTCGTCGGCTTGCCCGCCTGCTGATCCACCGACACCGTCGCACCACTCGCGAAAAGTTCGTGCGCGAGCTGTTGGGTCTGCGCACCCGAGGCCGGATAGGCCGCCCAGAGCGTCTGTGCTCCCCCGGCCGCCGCGACTTCTGCGAGCGTCGCACCGGAGCTGGCGGCGCTGCCAACGGCGCCGCTCGCGGAGACCGCCGGAGCCGCGGCGCTCGTCGTCAGCTCCACCCGGCTGTCGTGATCGAGCAGCACGGCCGTCGCGACGTGATGGCCCTTCGCAAGCTTCTGCACAGCAGATAGCGGCACCTGGCGTCCAGCGCTGCCCGGCTTGATCGCCCCCAGCAGGCTCGCGAACGTGATCGCCAGCGCGATCGACGCGAGCACCAGGAACAGGGAGAGGGGATCGCGCAGCGCGATCCGCAACACGCCCGAGAGGATGTCGCTGGCCCTCACGAGCACCGGGTTACGACGATGCGCGAGACCTGAGCGCACCGTCGCGGCGTTCGCTTTTGCTACGCCGTTGGCGCTCGCGCCATTGGCGCTCGGACTCGGGCTCGGGGGAGTGGGGGTTGGCTCGTCGGTCATCTTTTCGCTGTTCGCCACCGGGCGCCGCAGGGCTCGCAAGCCTTGCCGGCGCCGGTCGAGGCCCGTCTGAGACGCACTCGCGTTCGCGCACCGGAGATCGGCGCCGCACGTCGAGGCTCTGGAGCGGACGAGCCGGAGCGTCACACGCCCCACACCGAAATTCAATGGCGTTCACAAAAACAACACACGGCCCCAGGCGTGTCTTCACAAATCGTTTACGTGCTTCACAAAAATTACACATATCGCTCCAGCCCTTGTTTGCGCAAGCGTTCACAAAAATGAAACACCGGCCGGGCGCGCGCTCGACACTCTTCCGACGCGGTGACGTAGTTGGTGCAAGAGCGCATCGATTCACACCTCGATCTGTTGCTGGGACCGGACGTCGCCTGACGCCCGAGTCGCATTCCCCACCCAACCGCAAAGGAGCAACACACGTGCGCGTGCATCGCACCCTCCTCGTTTCGATCGTCCTATCCCTGGCGCTCGCCGTTCCGGCGGGCGCGCTTGCCAAGCGCCTGATCATCGGCGGCTCGACCTCCGTGCTGCCGCTCGCCCAGAAACTCGCCACCGCCTACCACCAGGCATATCCGAAGCTGCCCGCGCCGAAGGTCGGCGGCGGACAGTCCGACATCGGCATCAGCGGCGCCGCCAAGGGCTCGTTCGACATCGGCGACTCCTCGCGCGACCCGATCCCGGGCGTTGACCCCAAAGGCCTCGTCTTCACGAGGATCGCCCGCGACGGCGTGTGCGTGATCACGAACCGGTCGAACCCGATCTCGAACCTCTCCCAGGAAAGCGTCGAAGGGATCTTCACGGGACGGATCCGCGACTGGAGCAAAGTGCCCGGCTCGACGATATCCGGGCCGATCGACCTGTTCGACCGCGACGGCGCCTCGGGTACGCAGGACGCCTTCCAGCACATCTTCCTGGGCGAAACGCTGAAGATCTCACCCACCGCGACCGCCGAGACCTCCAACGGCCTCGAGCAGAACGCTGTCTCGAGCGACAAACAGGCCGTCGGCTTCGTCTCCTTCGCCTACACGGCGGGTGTCAACCCGGTCGGCTATCAGGGCATCCCCTGCAATCTGCGCAACGCAAAGTCCGGGCAGTACGGCGGCGTGCGTAACTTCTGGATGGTGACCAAAGGCAGGCCCAAAGGCGAATCGCTGAAGTTCATCAAATGGGTCGTAAGTGGCAACAGCGCGACGAAAAGAATCATCAACTCGAGCTGGATAGCCATCCGCTGAACCATTGTCCGCGGGAGTACTCAACTCTATGCGCCCGCGGGCGCCAGCAAAGGCGGATGAGCGCGTCGAGCGTGTGCTCGGCGCGCTGGCCGTCGCAGTGCTGCTGCTGATCGGGCTGCTGGTCGTAGGGGTGCTGATCAAGGCGTGGCCGTCGTTCTCCTACAACGGGCTGCGCTGGTTCGGCTCAGGCGGCGACGTCGACACGCAATTGCGAGTGATGCGCGAAGGCACACCGCTGCCTGGACACGGCCTGCTCTACTTCCGGGCATGGCCGCTGGTCTGGGGGACGGCGCTGAGCACGCTGCTCGCCGTCGGGCTGGCGCTCGTCGTCTCGACGCTCGCGGCCGTCTTCTTGACGGAGTTCGCACCTGAGCGCGTGCGCGCTGCGCTGGAGCCGATCATCAGGCTCCTGGCCGGCGTCCCGTCGGTGGTCTACGGGCTGATCGGGATCCTCGCGATCGCGCCGTGGATCAACGAACACCTGCTCGACAACGCGCGCAAGCAGTCCGTCGCCTACGTCGTGCAGCTCAACGGCGCCAACCTACTGACGGCGACGCTGATCCTGACCGTGATGATCACGCCAATCATGGTGGCGATCAGCGCTAATGCGCTGGCCGCAGTGCCGCCAGCCTGGCGCGAAGGCTCGGCGGCCCTCGGCGTCAACCGCTGGCGTACGATCTGGCGGGTCTCGCTGCGCAC
>JACDGG010000204.1 GCA_013815355.1 Solirubrobacterales bacterium | reverse complement strand
GCCGTGCAGTGCGAGGAGGTCGAGTACGAGGTGACGCTGCCGGGTGAGGGCGCCGAGACCGAGGTGTTCTTCTCCGACCTCTCGCACGAGTACGTGACCATCAACGCCGACTACACAACATGAAAACACGGGCGCGCATGGCGGCGCTGGCCGGCGTCCTCGGTCGCTCGCGTGCGGAGCACGCCACGCTCCCTGCGTCCTTGGCCAGCTTGCCCTGCGCGCCCGTGTTTGGGGCCGGCGCTGGCGTCCTCGATCGCTCGTCCTCGGCACTCGACAGGAGGAATTGCACTCATGCGTGACGTCGGCACACTGCTGGAGGCGCTTCCCTACATCAGGGAGTTCCACGGCAAGACGGTCGTGATCAAGTACGGCGGTGCCGCGATGGAGGACGCCGGCCTGCGCGAGGAGTTCGCGCGCGACGTGGTGCTGCTCAAGTACGTCGGCCTGAATCCGATCGTCGTGCACGGGGGCGGTCCGGAGATCACCGGCTACATGCAGCGCCTCGGCCTGCCCGTGGAGTTCGTGGGCGGCCTGCGCGTGTCCGATGCGGCCACGGTCGAGGTGGCGAAGATGGTGCTGATGGGCAAGGTCAACAAGGAGATCGTGCTGCGCCTGAGCCGCCACGGTCAGCCCGCGGTCGGTCTCTGCGGCGATGACGGCTCGCTGTTTCGCGTCGCGCGCCGCGCCGGGCCAGGGGGCGAGGACATCGGCTTCGTGGGGCACATCGAGCGCGTCAACGTGGGCGTGATCGAGCACATCGCAAGCGACTACATTCCGGTGATCGCCTCCGTCGGCGCCGACCGCGACGGCAACTCCTACAACGTCAACGCCGACGAGGCCGCGGGCGCGGTCGCGGGCGCGCTCGGCGCCTACAAGGTCGTGTTCCTCACCGACGTCGCCGGCTGGCTCGCCGACCCATCAGACCCGGCGAGCCTGATCAGGCAGGCGAGCGCCGCGCGTGTGCGCGATCAGCTCACGGGCCTGCAGGGCGGGATGCGTCCCAAGCTCGAGGCGTGCGTCGAGGCAATCGACCAGGGCGTCAGCGCGGCGCACATCCTCGACGGGCGCATCGCGCATTCGCTGCTGCTGGAGCTGTTCACCGATGCTGGGATCGGCACGAAGATCGAGGCCGCAGGGTGAGCCTCGCCGCGCTGCAGGCGTTGGAGAGCGCCAGCGTGGTCCACTCCTACGCGCGCATGCCGGTCGAGTTCGTGCGCGGCGAGGGCGCTCGCCTGTGGGACAGCGAGGGCAACGAGTACCTCGACCTGCTGTGCGGGATCGGGGTCACGAGCCTCGGCCACTGCCATCCCCGTGTCGTCGAGGCTGCGCGCGCACAGCTGGGCCGGCTGATGCACGTCAGCAATCTCTTCTACACCGAGCCCGCGATGCGCCTCGCCGAGCGCCTCTCGGCTTTGAGTCTGGGCGGCAAGGTGTTCTTCTGCAACTCCGGCGCCGAGGCCAACGAGGCCGCGATCAAGCTCGCGCGTAAGGCCAAGCGCGGCGGGGATGTCCTCGTGGTGCACGGCGCCTTCCACGGGCGCACCTATGGCGCGCTCTCGGCGACTCCCCAGGAGGCCAAGCAGGCGCCGTTCGCGCCGCTCGTGCCGGGCTTCCGGGCCGTCGCGCCCGAGGCGCAGGCGCTGCGCACGGCCGTCGATGCGGGCACCGCAGCCGTGATCCTCGAGCCGATCCAGGGCGAGACCGGGGTGCACGTGCTCTCCGACGAGCTACTCGGCGCCGCGCGCGCCGCCTGCGATGAGCACGGCGCGGCGCTGATCTTCGACGAAGTGCAGTGCGGCATGGGGCGCACGGGGACACTGTGGGCCTACGAGCAGACCGGCGTCGTCCCCGACGCGATGACCGTCGCCAAGGCGCTCGGGGGCGGCCTTCCGATCGGCGCGCTCGTCACGGGCGAGCGCTTGGCGGATGTGCTCGAGCCCGGCGATCACGGCTCGACGTTCGCCGGCGGCCCGGTCGTGGCCGCGGCGGCGCTGGCGGCACTCGAGCTGATCGCCGAGCCGGGTCTGCTCGGCCATGTCAGAGAGCGCGGCGCCGCGCTTGCCGAGGCGCTCGCCGCCCTTCCGCATGTCGTCTCGGTGCGCGGACGCGGGCTGATGCTCGCCTGCGAGCTGGACATCGCGGCACCCGCGCTCGTGCGCCGCGCGCTGCTCGATCAGCGCCTCGTGACGAACGCCACGGGACCGACGACCTTGCGCCTGCTGCCGCCGCTCACGATCGGCGAGGCCGAGATCGCCGAGGGCCTCGCGCGGCTGCGCGCCGCGCTGGAGGCCTGAGCGGATGCGCCGCGAGCTCCCGGACGGGTTCGAGCTCGACGACGAGCGCGGGCGCATCGACATCGAGGCGGTGCACGCCTTCATCAGCGGGGAGTCCTACTGGGGGCAAGGACGCTCGCGCGAGCGCGTCGAGCAGACCGTGGCGGGCTCGCTGCGCGTGCTGGGGCTCTACCGCGGCGCCGATCAGGTCGGCTTCGCGCGAGCCGTCTCCGACGGTGTGACGGTGGCCTATCTGGCCGACGTCTACGTGCTCGAGCCCTATCGCGGGCGCGGTTTCGGTGTGGAGCTCGTGCGCGAGATCGTCAACGGCGGCGAGCTGGGGGAGATGCACTGGCTGCTGCACACCGCCGATGCGACCGAGCTGTATGCGCGGCTCGGGTTTCGCCCGGGTCCGCTGCGCTATCCGCTGATGGAACGCCCGCGCGGCTACGATTCCAGCCCGTGAGCGACGCAGGCGAGATCCCGACGAGCAAAACGGCTTCCTACGAGGCCGACCCCGAGCACGTCCACCGCGTGCTGCTGCTCTACTCGGGCGGCCTGGACACGAGCGTGATGCTGAAGTGGATTGGAGACTCCTACGGCGCCGAGGTCGTGTGCCTGACCGTCAACCTCGGCCAGCCCGGCGAGGACTACGAGGTCATCAAGGACAAGGCCCTGCGCCTCGGCGCGATCGAGTGCCACGTGCTCGACGCGCGCGAGGAATTCGCGCGCGAGTACCTCGCGCCGGCGATCAAGGCCAACGCGCTCTATGGCGGCGGCTATCCGCTGTTCACCGCGCTCGGGCGTCCGTTGATCGCAAAGCTCGCGGTCGAGCAGGCGCGCCGCTCTGGCTGTGACACGGTTGCCCACGGCTGCACCGGCAAGGGCAACGACCAGGTGCGCATCGAGGCCACCGTCGCGACGCTCGCGCCGGAGCTGAAGGTGATCGCGCCGGTGCGCTCCTGGCAGATGGGACGCGAGGAGGAGATCGCCTATGCGCGCGAGCACGGCATTCCCGTCAAAGGCGGCACTGAGGTCGCGCCGTACTCGATCGATGACAACCTCTGGGGCCGCAGCTCGGAGGGACGCTGGATCGAGGACCTTGCGCACGCGCCGGAGGACGACGTGTTCCAGCTCGTGACCCGCCCCGAGCTGGCCCCGGACGAGCCCGAGATCGTCGAGATCGGCTTCGAGCGAGGGGTCCCCGTTTCGCTGAACGGCGAGGCGATGGGGCTCGTCGAGCTGATCGAAGCCGCGGCGGAGATCGCCGCGCGACACGGCGTCGGCATCGTTGACCACATCGAGGACCGCATCGTCGGGCTGAAGGTGCGCGACATCTATGAGGCCCCCGCCGCCGCGCTGATCCTGCCCGCCCACCAGGAGCTCGAGCACCTCGTCTGCACGATCCACCAGAACCAGTTCAAGCCCCAGCTCGACCGCCAGTGGGCCTACCTGGTCTATGCGGGCCTCTGGTGGGAGCCGCTGCGTGCGGACCTGGACGCCTACATGGAGCATCTCAACGCCCGCGTCACGGGCACGATCGGGATGAAGCTCTACAAGGGCCACGCGCGCGTCATCACGCGCTCCTCGGAGAATGCCGTGTATGACGCGAGCCTCGCCTCCTTCACGGAGTCCGGCGGCCTCTTCTCCCAGACCGCCTCGCCCGGATTCATCGAGCTGTTCTCGTTGCAGTCGCGTATGGCGTGGCGACTGCATAACGAGTAGCGCTTGCGGGTAACATCGCTTTCGTGACCGGAACCGCCTACAAGCTGCTCGGCTACACCGTCTGGCACGCGGGCAAGTGGTATCTGGGCCGTCGCCTGCCCTCCGCCCGTGCACTTGCGCTCTCCGGGCTGGCTGCGGCCGGGGCGCTCAGCGCCGTCGCCGTGATCGGCCGTCGCGCCGCCGCCTGAGCGCTCTCCGCGCGCGCTCACGCGCGCAGCGACTCGTCCGGTGCACCCCATATTTTGACGCTCGCATGATGGCCGAGGGCAACGAGACGACCGGTGGAGAGCCCGGTAGGGGACCAGGGTCCGGCGGGCTCGGCTCCGACGTTCCCGGACGGCGCAGCGAGGGCGATCTGCTGGCCGAACGTCGCGCGCGGCGGGCGGCCGAGAGTGGTGAGGTCGCGCTGACGCGGCGCGCCGAGGCCGCCGAAGCGACCGTGCAGACACTCGAACGCCATGTCTCGAGCCTGCAGCAGCGCCTCCTCGAGGCCGAGCAGGAGCGCCTGCACATCGCAGAGCTGCTCGAGGCCGAGAAGACCGCTGGGATCGAGCGCGAGCACGAGCTGCGCCGCGTCAAGCAGCGCGAGTACGCCGAGCAGCAGCTGCGCGTCGAGGCGGAGGACCGTCTCGCCGGCGTCGAGGGCGAGACGCGGGCCGAGAGCGAGCGCATCGCGCGCCGCCTCAGCGCGAGCGAAGAGGAGGCCGGCGAGCTCGCCGAGCGCCTGGAGGAGCTGCAGAGCCAGCTCGCCGAGGCCGAACAGGCCGCGGTCGCCGATCGCGCGCAGGTGCGTCGCGCCGAGCACGAGCTGCAGGCCCGCCTGGCGGATCTCGAGGCGCGGACCTCGGCGATGCAGCAGGGCCTCGAGGCTGAGCGCGCGGCGCGTGAGCGCATCGAGGGCGAGCTCGTCGCGGTGCGCCGCGGCCACGGTCAGATGGGGCGTGTGGTTGGGGAGATTAAGACGCTCGTCGGCCGTCTCGCACAGAC
>JACDGG010000203.1 GCA_013815355.1 Solirubrobacterales bacterium | reverse complement strand
CCGAGCGGCTGCGCGCCGAGCACGGGGGCGTCGACGTGGTCGTCCACAACGCCGGTATCACCCGCGACAAGATGCTCGGGAGGATGGACGAGGCCCGCTGGAGGGGCGTCATCGACGTGAACCTCGCGGCCGCCCAGCGGATCACCGATGCGCTCGCAGCGGGTGAGGATGCGGGCGCGCTGAATGCAGACGGGCGTGTCGTCTGCGTGTCCTCGATCAGCGGAATCGCAGGCAATGCCGGGCAGAGCAACTACGCCACCTCGAAGGCCGGCGTGATCGGGCTCGTGGGCGCCTATGCGCCGCTGCTGGCCGAGCGTGGCGCGACGATCAATGCCGCCGCGCCTGGCTTCATCGAGACGCGGATGACAGCGGCGATGCCGCTTGCGCTGCGCGAGGCCGGCCGGCGCATGAACTCGCTTTCCCAGGGCGGGCTCCCGATCGACGTCGCCGAGGCGATCGCATGGCTGGCCTGTCCGGCTTCGGGGGGCCTCAACGGCAACATCCTTCGCGTCTGCGGCCAGAGCCTGCTGGGGGCGTGAGCTGATGGGGGCGACCCGCGAGCTGACACGCGCTCCCAGCTCGCTCGGGCTCTCGCTGCGCGCTGCCGCGGCGCTCGTTCCGGGCGCCTCCGCGCTGCCCTTTATCGCCGGCGGCGGCCGCGAGATCCCCGGCCTCACGCTCACGCTCCACGGCGCGCGCGTCAACGGTGAGCGGCTGGCCGTCTACGCGCGTGTGTGCGGCTTCGCATCATCCGCGACGCTCCCTGCCACGGCCCCGCATCTGCTCGCATTCCCGCTGCACATGGCGCTGATGACCGACGGCTCCTTCCCGTTTCCGGCGGTCGGCCTCGTGCACCTCGCCAACCGCATCTCGCTGCACCGGGCGATCCCCGCCGCCTCCCCGCTGGATCTGAGCGTCCAGGCCACCCCGCTCGAGCCGCATCCCAAAGGACGCACGTTCACGATCGTAAGCGAGGCGCGGATCGCCGGGGAGCTCGTGTGGGAGGAGCACAGCACGATGCTCCGCCGCGGCTCGACCCCGGCGCCCGGCAGCAGTGGAGGGGACGAGCGCGACGGCCTCGCCGCGCGCACCCAGCCGCCGTCCGCGACCGCCGCCGCAGCCGAGTGGCAGCTCGGCGAGGATCTCGGACGCCGCTACGCGGCCGTCTCGGGTGACCGCAACCCAATCCACATGCACGCGCTGAGCGCACGACTGTTCGGCTTCCCGCGGGCGATCGCGCACGGCATGTGGACGAAGGCGCGCTGCCTGGCGGCGCTCGAAGCCGAGCTGCCCGAGGCCTACGCGGTGGATGTCGCCTTCGGCAGGCCGATCCTGCTCCCCGGCCGCGTCGCATTCACACACACGCGTGAGCACGAGCAGATCTCCTTCGTTGTAAGTGAAGCGCAGGAGCACACCACGATCCATCTCGAAGGGACGGTGACGCCATGAGCGTGGCGGAGCGCAGCATGGGACTCGGCCTGCGAGCGCTTGGACGCCTCGCGGGCTCGGAGCTGGTCGACCGCGTCGGCGCGCGCAAGCCCGCCGAGCGGGCGCTGTATCGCGCCACTCGCGAAGGCTTCCGCGCCGCGGGCGCCTCCGCGCGGACGTTCAAGGCCGCGCAGCAGCGCAAGGAGCCCGCGCGTCTGAAGCCGGCCGCCGACAGGGGCCTGTTCGACCTCACCCCGAGCGACGAGCAGCAGATGATCCAGGAGAGCTTTCGCGCCTTTGCCGCCGAGCGTCTGCGCCCGGCGGCGCTCGCCGCCGACGGCGCCTGTGCTGCTCCGGCGGAGCTGCTCGAGCAGGTGGGCGAGCTCGGGCTGACGATGCTCGGCGTGCCCGAAGAGCTCGGCGGAGCCGTCAGCGAGCGCTCGACGCTCACCGCGGTGCTCGCCACCGAGGCACTCGCGCACGGCGACATGGGCCTCGCGCTCGCCGCGCTCGCGCCGGCGTCGGTTGCGAGCGCGCTCAGCCTGTGGGGCGACGTCGAGCAGCAGGCGACATACCTGCCGGCGCTCGTCGGCGAGGACATCCCGGCGGCGGCGCTCGCGCTGCACGAGCCGCGCGCGCTGTTCGATCCGCGCAAGCCCGCCACGACCGCGCGGCGCGACGGCGCCGACTACGTGCTCGACGGAGCAAAGTCGCTCGTGCCACTCGCGGAGCGGGCGAGCCTGCTGATCCTCGGCGCGCAGATAGAGGGGCGCGGCCCCGGCCTGTTCCTGCTCGAGACGGGGAGCGCGGGCATGCTCGTCAAGCCCACGCCCGGCATGGGCGTCCGTGCGGCGGGCAGCGGCGAGCTCCGCCTCAAGGACGTTCGCGTACCGGCCGGCGCGCTGCTCGCAGACGGCGATCCAGTGGTCTACGCCGAGTGCGTTCGCCGCGCTCGCCTCGGCTGGTGCGCGCTCGCGGTGGGGACCGCGCAGGCGGTGCTGGACTACGTGATTCCCTACGTCAACGACCGCGTCGCCTTCGGCGAGCCGATCAGCCACCGCCAGGCGGTCGCCTTCGCGGTCTCCGACATCGCGATCGAGCTCGAAGGCATGCGTCTGGCGACGCTGCGCGCCGCGAGCCGCGCCGACTCCGGCAGGACGTTCGCCGCCGAGGTCGCGCTCGCGCGCTCGCTGTGCGCTCAGAAGGGCGCGCGGATCGGCTCCGAAGGCGTGCAGCTGCTCGGCGGGCACGGCTACGTGACCGAGCACCCCGTCGAGCGCTGGTACCGCGACCTGCAGGCAGTGGGCGTCTATGAGGGCGCCCTGCTCGTCTGAGCCGGCAACAAGAAATGGAGAGCTGAAGCGATGATCAACCTCGAGATCCCCAAGAAGTTCGTCCCGCTCGTCGCACAGGCCAATCAGGTCGCCAAGGAGGTGTTCCGCCCGATCTCGCGCAAGTACGACGAGGCCGAGCACACCTATCCGAAGGAGCTCGACATGCTCGCCGCGCTGATCGACGGCATGAACGACGGCAGCGAGACCGACGGTGCGGGCGCGGCGGGAGTGCGGCGCACGCGCGGCAGCGATGACGGCGTGCGCAACGGCTCGAACATGTCGACGGCACTCAGCATCATGGAGCTCTGCTGGGGCGATGTGGGCCTCTTGCTCTCGATGCCCCGCCAGGGTCTGGGCAACAGCGCGATCGCGTCGGTCGCAAACGACGAGCAGCTCGCGCGCTTCGACGGCATGTGGGCCGCGATGGCGATCACCGAGCCCGAGGCCGGTTCTGATTCGGCTGCGATCCGCACGACGGCCGTGCTCGATGAGTCCAGCGGCGACTACATCCTCAACGGCGAGAAGATCTTCGTCACCTCCGGGGACCGCGCCGATCTGATCGTCGTGTGGGCGACGCTCGACCGCGCCGTGGGGCGCGCGGCGATCAAGTCCTTCGTGGTCGAGCGCGACAACCCGGGGCTGCAGCTCGAGCGCCTCGAGCACAAGCTCGGCATCCGCGCCTCCGACACGGCGGACTTCCGCCTCGTCAACTGCCGCGTGCCGAAGAAGAACCTGCTCGGCTCGCCCACGGTCGATGTAAAGGGCGGCTTCGGCGGCGTCATGCAGACCTTCGACAACACGCGCCCGCTCGTCGCCGCGATGGCCGTCGGGCTGACGCGCGCCTGTCTGGAGGAGACGCGGCGGCTGCTCGGCGAGGCCGGCGTCGAGGTCGACCATGACGCGCCCGCGGCGCTTCAGAGCGCGGCCGCGGCGGAGCTGCTCGGCATGGAAGCCGACTACGAGGCGGCGCGGCTACTGACGCTGCAGGCGGCGTGGATGGCCGACAACGACAAGCCCAACTCGCTGCAGGCATCGATGGCCAAGGCGAAGGCCGGGCGCACATGCGTGGAGGTCGCGATCGGCTGCGTGCGCCTGTGTGGCTCGCTCGGCTACGGCCGCGAGCTGCTGCTCGAGAAGTGGGCGCGCGACGCGAAGATCCTCGACCTGTTCGAGGGCACGCAGCAGATCCAGTTGCTGATCATCGCGCGCCAGCTGCTCGGCAAGAGCTCCGCGGAGCTGCGTTAGCCGCCACGCCGCTCAGCCACGCCGCTCACCGCAGTCGCTCGGCGAAGAACGCGAGGATCTCATCGCGCGCCGCGAGCGTCGGCTGCCCGGCTTCGTCGATCAGGTGGGCGGTCACGACGCTGTGCGGGCTTGCGACGACGTGCTCGAAGAACGGCGCCGTGTCGGGGTTGGCCCCCTCGTCGGGCAGCACCCTGCCGATGAAGCGCTCGCCGAGCGCCTGCGAGTAGGCGGCGAATCGCTCCGCGCGGCAGAAGCGATCGCCCTTGAAGCGGTAGGCCAGGACCGTCAAATCCTCGCGCTCCAGGCGCTCGCGTACAGCGGCGAGCTCCGCGGGCGCGATCTCAAGGCCCGCCGGATGCTCCAGCGGCAGCGTCGGCTCGGCGAGCACCGGCGCGAGCATCGCAGGCTCGAGCATCATCGAAAGCGCGAAGTTGCCGGTGAAGCACATACCGATCGCGCCGACCCCCGGACCGCCCTGCTCGGCATGTGCGAGCCGGGCCAGCGCGCGCAGCCATTGCGTGACGGGGCTCGAGGCGTTGGCGGCGAGCGCGCGGAACTCGGCGCTGACGCAGGCCTTGCGAAACACCGCCGTGCCCTCCTGCACCTGGGGCACGGCGCCGTCGCGTCCGAACAGCGAAGGCATGTAGACGGTAAAGCCCGCCTCCCGCACCCAGCGGGCGAAGCGCGCTACCTGGGGGCTGATCCCGGGCATCTCGCTCATCACGATCACCGCCGGGCCGGCGCCCGTCACGTGCACCACCTTGATGACGCCTTCGAGCGTGACCTCGCGCGGCTCGAAGTCCTCGAGCGGATCGTCCTCGTGCATGTTGCGTGTCGACATCCCCGTCCTTCCTTCTAGGCGAGTAGCAGTCGCAGAAATATAGACGAACGTCCGTGTATATTGGTGGGAGTGCCGCGCCGCCCCGCCACGCCAGCCCCGCTGAAGCGCGCGCCTGCGCCGCAGCCCAGCGACGGTCGCCGCGCGCGTGGCATGCGCAGCCG
>JACDGG010000202.1 GCA_013815355.1 Solirubrobacterales bacterium | reverse complement strand
CGGCAGGCCGGTGCGAGAGCGCGGCGGCGCCGGCGAGGCCGCCCGCTGCCACGAGCAGCTCCCGGCGCGTGTGTCGCCTGTGTGCCTCGGCGTCGTGTGAGCGGGGAGCTTCGGCTCCCGCGAGCTCCTCGACGGGCACACCGAGCTGCTCGGCTCGCGTATGGCGCGCGAAGCGCGCTCGCGCCGAGCGGATGCCGGCGCTGCGCGGCGAGCGCACCGGGCGGGCTCGATTGCGCTCTGAGGCCATCTGAGCAGAGTAAACGCTGGGCGAGACCGTTTAGCGTGGCTCGCCCGCGGGCAGTCCTAGACTCATGAGCACGTCAACGGATCAGATCCCCCAGATCCCGCTGCGCGGTGGCGCGCAGATCCCTCAGCTCGGCTTCGGTGTCTTTCAGATACCGCCGACGGAGACCGCCGAGGCGGTGACGCGGGCGCTGCAGGCCGGCTACCGCCACATCGACACGGCCGCCGCCTACCGCAACGAGGCGGCCGTCGGACAGGCGATCCGCGCCGGCGGGCTCGACCGCGGTGAGGTCTTCATCACGACGAAGTGCTTCAACGACGATCACGGCCACGAGCAGGCCAGGCGCGCCTTTCACGCGAGCCTCGAGCGGCTCGAGCTCGACTACGTCGACCTGTATCTGATCCACTGGCCGGTGCCCGCGCACGACCGCTACGTGGAGACGTGGAAGGCGTTCGTCGAGCTGCGCGACGAGGGCCTGATCCGCGCGATCGGCGTCTCGAACTTCCAGCCGGCCCATCTCGAGCGCTTGATCGCCGAGACCGGCGAGACGCCCGCGATCAACCAGATCGAGCTGCATCCCTACTTCCAGCAGCAGGGCCTGCGCCACGAGCACGAGCAGCTCGAGATCGTCACGGAGTCATGGAGCCCGCTCGCGCAGGGCCTCGTGCTCGACGATCCGGTGATCGAGGCCGCTGCCGAGGCGCACTCGTGCACGACCGGGCAGGTGGTGATCCGCTGGCACCTGCAGCTCGGCAACGTCGTGATCCCGAAGTCCGTCACGCCCGAGCGCATCGAGCAGAACTTCGACGTGTTCGGCTTCGAGCTCAGCAGCGCCGAGATGGAGGCGATCGGCGAGCTCGACGCAGGCCGGCGCACGGGCCCCGACCCGGAGACGTTCGTGCGGCCGTAGTCAAGTCGCGGCCTGCGCCGGCCGATGAGTAGGCGTGGCGCCCGAGCAGCCCCTCACATCCGATGACGATTTCACTGGCGCGAACTATGCCGCGGTGGCGGCGCTGCGCGAGCTGCCCGAGGCGCTGATCTTCGTGTTCGACCGCGATCTGCGCTTCATCGTGACCGCGGGACATGCCTTCGAGCGCCTCGGCGATCTGAGCGCCTGCCAGGAGGGCCAGCCGTTGAGCGGAGCTTTCCCCGCCGAGGTCTGGAGTCGGGCCGAGCCGCTGTTTCACTCGGCGCTCGAAGGTGAGACGCGCTCGCGCGAGATCTGGACGGCGGGCCAGCGCCATTGCCTGATGGTGGACGCTGGACCGCTGCGGCTGAACGGCAAAGAGCAGGACGACGGGGCCGGGGGCGTCGCCGGTGGCGTCGCGGTCGTGCTCGACATCACCGCGCGTCGCCAGGCCGCCCTGATCAGCGCGCAACCGCCGGGCGGCTTCGAGGAGGTCTTCGAGAGCGCACCGATCGGCACCGGGCTGCTCGACCACGATGGGCGCTGGCTGCTCGTCAACCGCGCGCTCTGTGAGATCACCGGCTACACCTCCCAGGAGCTGATCGGCAAGCGCTTCGACGGCATCATCCACCCGGATGACGTCTACAACGACCGTCACGAGCAGGAGCAGCTCCTGGCTGGAGCGATCCCCGCCTATCAGGTCGAGAAGCGATACTTCGACGCCGCCGGAGAGACCGTCTCGGCCGTCGTCTCCGTGTCGCTCGTGCGCGACCACATGGGCGCACCGCTGCACTACATCGCCCAGCTGCAGGACATCTCCGAGCGCAAGGACCTCGAGGAGCACCTGCGCCACCTCGCAGACCACGATCCGCTGACCGGCCTGCGCAACCGCCGCCTGTTCGCGCACGACCTCAAGCTGCAGGTCGCCCGCTCGCAGCGCTATGGCGAGGTGGCCGGGCTGATGGTGATCGACCTCGACGAGTTCAAGCAGGTTAACGACCGCCACGGTCACAAGATTGGCGACGACATGCTCAAGGCCGTCGCGCGCGCCTTGACGCGCAGGCTCAGGGAAACCGACCTGGTGGCACGCCTTGGAGGCGATGAGTTCGCGGTGATCCTGCCCCACATCGACTACGACGGGATCGCCGTGGTCGCCGAAGGGCTCGCGCGGGTCATCCCCGCCTGCACGATCGACGTCGGCAGCGACGTCCTGCATCCACATGCGAGCGTCGGCTTCTCCCTGATCGACGAGCACACCGAGAGCGCCGAGCAGGCCATGATCGACGCCGACCGCGCGATGTACGCGGTCAAGCGCTCGAAACCTGCCGAGAGCTGAGCGGCCGAGCGCCCGCGGGGGGCGCCGGAGCCCTCCGAACCGCCCAATACGCTGGATGCATGCGGCCAAATGAGCGCCTCGCGGTCATCGATCTCGGCTCGAACTCCTTCCGTCTGGTCGTGTTCATGGCCGGCGAGGGCTGGTGGAAGCGCACCGATGAGATCCACGAGCCGGTGCGCATCGGCGAGGGGCTGTTGGCGACCGGCAGCCTCGGCGAGGCGCCGATGCGCCGTGCGCTGGCGACGCTCGACGTGTTCGCGCACTTCTGCCGCGCAAGCGGCCTGGAGGCCGGGGCAGCGGACGCAGTGGCCACGAGCGCGATCCGCGACGCCGAGAACGCGGAGGAGTTCCTCGCACGCGCGCGCAAGACGTTCGGGCTGCCGATCCGCGTGCTCAGCCGCGAGGCCGAGGCCCACTACGGCTACCTCGCGGCGGTCAACTCCACGACGCTGAGCGAGGGATGCGTGCTCGATCTCGGCGGTGGCTCGATGCAGCTCGTGCATGTCGCCGAGCGCCTCGCCGAGGCCTCCGGCTCCTGGCGCCTGGGCACCGTGCTGATGAGCGAGCGCTTCCTGCCGCCCAACGGGCCGGCCAAGCGCAAGCAGCTGGGGGAGCTGCGCGAGCACGTCGCCGCGCAGCTCGTGCAGGCCGAGTGGCTCTCAGAGGCCGGCCGGGGGGAGCGCGGGCGCCTCGTGGGGATCGGTGGCACGGTGCGCAACCTCGCCGCCGCCGCACAGCGCGCGGCGGGGCTGCCGTCAAACGGGGTGCAGGGCATGGTGATCGAGGCCGACGCGCTCGATGAGCTCGTCGAGCGCCTCGCGGCGCTGCCGGCGGCCGAGCGTGCGAGCGTCCCGGGGATCAAGCCGGCGCGCGCCGATCTGATCCTCGCCGGCGCGGTGGTCGTGCAGGGCGTGCTGCGCGCGGGCGGCTTCACGGCCCTGGAGACGACCGAGGCCGGCCTGCGCGAGGGCGTGTTCTTCGAGCGGCTGCTCGCGCCGCGGCGCTCGAGCTCCGAGCGTCCGCCTCTGTTCGAGGACGTGCGCCGCTCGAGCGTGCTGAACATGGCGGCGCAGTACCGCATCGACGCCGAGCACACCCAGCACGTGGCGATGCTCGCGCTCGGCATGTTCGACGAGCTCGCCCGCCTCGGCCTGCACCCCGGCGATCCGCGCGAGCGCGAACTGCTGTGGGCGGCCTGCATGCTGCACGACATCGGCATGTCGATCGACTACGACGACCACCACAAGCACTCGCGCTACCTGATCCTCAGCGGCGGCCTCGCGGGATTCTCACCGCTGGAGACGGCGATCGTCGCCCAGGCGGCTCGCTATCACCGCAAGGGCATGCCGGCGCCCGGGCCGATGGTGGCGCTGTTCGGCGCGGGCGACGGCGAGCGGCTCGATCGCCTGGCGGCGCTGCTGCGCCTCGCGGAGGATCTCGAGCGCTCGCGCGACCAGCTCGTGCGGCGCACGAGCCTCGAGCTCAGCGACGGCACCGTCGAGCTGCGCCTGATCGCCGACGGCGAGTCCGCGGTTCCGCGCTGGGCCGCCGGGCGCGAGCGCGAGCTGTTCGCGCGCGCCTTTCACCGCGAGCTCTCGGTGACGGCCTGAGCGGCGCGCCGGAGGCGGCGGGCGGGGAGGGCCTGGGTGCCGCTCAGGAGGCGGCGAGGGCGCGTTCGTGCCCTGCGCAGTCGAACAGCGTCAGACCGAACGGGTAGGGAACAGGGCTCCTCCAGACCGACGGCGCGATCTGCTGACACGAGCGCAGCACCGCCTGCGTGGCGAGATTGCCGCCGCGCAGCGAGTACTCGCCGCCGAGCAGCACCCAGCGCGCTTCGCCGCGCTGCACGTAGCGCGCGAGCCCCGGGCCGTCGAGCGCGGGGTCGGTGCCGCTGTAGCCGCCGAGCGCGCCCGCTTCCAGGCCGATCAGCATCATCGGCGCGACCGTGTCGGAGGCGACCCCGAGCAGTTCCCAGCGGCTGCCGGGACGGTGCGTGGAGACGTAGGCCGAGAGGGCCCGGTAGATACCGAGGTCACGGGCGTTGACGCCATAGCCGTCGGGAGAGCCCGCCGTCTGCCTTGGCCCGGCGGCGGGGAAGGTGCCCTCGACGGGCGCAAGCCAGGTGGTGGCGGCATAGCCGCTCGGCACGACGAGCGCCAGTGCGACCAGCGCGCCCATCGCCGGCAGCGCCACGCGGCGCGAGGCCGCCAGCGCGAGGAACGCGAGCAGCGTCCCGCCGAGAAGCACGGGGACGAACCACTGCATGTAGTGGTAGCGGTGCATCAACACGAGCTGAGCCGCGAGCGCCGCCACGAGCGCGGGCGTCAAGAGCACCAGTGCCAGCAGACGCCGCTCGCCGCGTGCCAGCGTCACGAACGCGCCCGCGCCGGCGCCGAGCATCGCGCCGGTCCCGGGCGCGAGCGCCGAGACGTAGTAGGGGTGGACGATCCCCTTGGAGGTGCTGAGCACAAGCGCCTCGACGAGGAACCAGCCGCCGAGCACCAGTGCGGTGGCCAGACGCGGGTCGCGCCGCCCGGTGAGCGCGGCGGAGCGC
>JACDGG010000201.1 GCA_013815355.1 Solirubrobacterales bacterium | reverse complement strand
GGGCACTCCTGGGTGCACCACGTGCGCCATCTCTCCAAGCAGCGCCACTGGGCGCTCGATCTGCGCCTGTCGCTGTTGATGCTGTTCGTGCTCGCCTGGATCGCCGAGAAGGGCGGCACGAGCATCCTCGTCGCGGGCTTCGGAGCGGGGGTGACCGTGGCGGTGATCGGCGGCCCGAAACGGCTCTCCACCCAGGTTCGCGGGGTGGCCGAAGGCTTCTTCATCCCGCTGTACTTCGTCGTGCTCGGTGCGCGCCTGGATTTGGGAGGGCTCGCGAGCGAACCGTCGATGCTCGCCCTCACAGGCGCGCTCGTCGCGCTCAACGTGCTCATCCACGTGCTCGCCGCCGCCGTTCTGCGTCGTCCGATCGCCGGCGCGCTGGCGGCGACGGCGCAGCTCGGCGTGCCGGCGGCGGTCGCCTCGCTCGGTCTCTCAGAGCACCTGCTCTCATCGGTGAGCGCCACCGCGATCGTCGCCTCCGCGCTCGCGAGCCTTGCGATCTGCACGCTCGGCGTGCAGATGCTCGCGCGCTTGGAACGCGGCGCGGCGCAGCCCGCGAGCGCGCCCGCGTCTGCGTCGAGCTGAGCTCAGCTGGGGCTGATCGCCGGCTCGGGGGCCGCGGCGAGCGGGATGGCGGCGGCGGCGTAGGCGTCCGCCGCGTCGAGCGTCTCGGATGCCAGCAGCGCCTGCGCGAGGCTCTCGAGCTGCTCGCGGTGCTCGCCGAGCAGGCTCGTGACCTCGGCGTGGGCCCCCTCCACGAGCCGGTGCACCTCCTCGTCGACGAGGCGCTGGGTGTGCTCGGAGGTCGAGCTGACCCCCGGCAGGAACATGTTCTGTCCCTCCTCGGCGATGACCGAGACCGGGCCGAGCGCCTCGCTCATGCCCCAGCGTCCGACCATCTGGCGCGCGATCGCCGTCAGCTGTTGGATGTCGGACTCGGCGCCGGTCGTGATCGTGCCGTAGACGAGCTCCTCCGCCACGCGTCCGCCGAGCGCGACCTTGATCTTGCCCTCGAGGTCGTCGAGCGTGTAGGACACGCGGTCGCTGTCGGGCGTGGAGAGCGTCACGCCGAGCGCCATCCCGCGCGGGATGATCGAGATCTTGCGCACCGGGTCCGCGCCTGGCGTGAGCATGCCCACGAGTGCGTGGCCGGCCTCGTGGTGCGCCGTGCGCTCGCGGTCTGCGGGGGAGAGCAGGATGCCGCGCGGGGAGCCGAGCATGATCTTCTCCAGCGAGTCGGTGAGATCGTTCATCTGCACCTTCTCGTGGTCGCGTCGCGCGGCCAGCAGCGCGGCCTCGTTGGCGAGGTTGGCGAGGTCGGCGCCAACCATCCCGGGCGTGCTCGCGGCCAGCGCGTCGAGGTCGACGGAGTGCTCGAGCGGGATCGAGCGCGTGTGGACCTTGAGGATCTCCGCGCGCCCGGAGCGGTCCGGCGCCTGCACGACGACGCGCCGGTCGAAGCGTCCGGGCCGCAACAGCGCCGAGTCGAGCACGTCGGGGCGGTTCGTCGCCGCGAGCACGACGACGGCCTGGGAGCTCTCGAAGCCGTCCATTTCGGTGAGGATCTGGTCGAGCGTCTGCTCGCGCTCGTCGTTTGAGCCGCTGACGGCGACCGAGCCCTGGCGCGAGCGCCCGATCGCATCGAGCTCGTCGATGAAGATGATCGCCGGCGCGGCCTCCTTGGCCTTGGCGAACAGGTCGCGCACGCGCGAGGCGCCGACGCCCACGATCGCCTCGATGAACTCCGAGGCAGAGATCGAGAAGAAGGCCGCGTGCGCCTCGCCGGCGACCGCGCGCGCCAGCAGCGTCTTGCCGGTGCCCGGAGCGCCCGAGAGCAGGACGCCGTGGGGCATACGCCCGCCGAGGCGCCCGTAGCGCTCGGGGCTGCGCAGGAAGTCGACGATCTCCGAGAGCTCGGCCTTGGCCTCGTCGATCCCGGCGACGTCGTTGAAGGTGACGCGGATCGTGTCGGGGTCGACGCGGCGCGCCTGCGAGCGGCCGAAGTTCCCGAGGGCGCCCATCGCCCCACCGGCCTTCGCGGCGCGGCGCGCGAGCAGCACGAACAGGCCCACGATCAAGAGCGTCGGGCCGAAGCCGAGCAGCAGCTCGGCCAGCAGCGACTGGCTCGTGCTCGTCGAGCGGGCGACGATCTTCACGCCCTTTTCCGCCAGCAGCGCCGAGAGCGCATCGCCGTTCCAGAAGGTCGGCACCTCGGTTGCGAACAGCGTCGTCGGCTTGGCCTTGGCATTCGGGTAGCGCTGCTTGGCCCTGAACGTCCCTTCGATCGTGTCCCCCTTGGAGGCGATTGAGCGGACCTCCCCGGTCTTGACCTTTTCGATGAAGTAGGGGCTGAACGGCACCGTCACGCGGGGCTCGCTGCTCGACGGCGAGAACAGCAGCACGGAGGCCCAGTTCAGCGCGATCAGGATCAGCACGAACCACAAGAAGGCCGGGCGGCGGTGCGGCGGCGGCCCGCTCGGCGTCGGCTCGGGCATTCCGCGCCCGTCGGGGGCGGGCGAGACCTGCCAGCCGCGCTTGTCGCGGGGCATCGGCGGATGCGCTTCAGAGCGCGCGCCGCTCATGCGGTCGGGCGCGGCGTTGGGTTGCTCGGGCACGTGTCTCATGCTACGGGCTCGACGCGGCGCTGACGCTGCGGAGCACGGGGCGTCCGCGGCACGCCGGCCGGGCGCGGCCCGGTTGCGGCAGGCCTGGGATCTACGTATAAGCCCGCAACGAGCCGCGTGGCTAATCCGGACGAAGCCACAGCTTCCCCTGCCTAGCATCGTGGGCAGCGATCCAAGGAGAGATGAGAAATGTTCAAGAACGTCCTGGTAGGCATAGACGGCAGCGCGGGCGGCCGTGACGCCGTGGCCCTCGCCTCGCGGCTAAAGGAGCCCGCGGGCGAGCTGACGCTCGCGCATGTGCGCCCCGGCGAGCTGCATCCGCTGCACGCGATCACACCGGGGCTGCTGGCCGAAGAGCGTGCCGCCTCGGAGAAGCTGCTGGAAGACGAACGCGACGCCGCCGAGGTCGAGGCCGAGCTGATCAGCATCGTCGCCGCCTCACCCGGCGGGGGCCTGCACCGCCAGGCCGAGGAGCAGGGCGCGGATCTGATCGTCGTCGGCTCCTGCGGGCGCGGCGTGTTCGGCCGCGCGATGCTCGGCGACGACACGCGCGCGGCGCTGAACGGCGCGCCCTGCGCGGTGGCGATCGCGGCCCGCGGATACGCCGAGCACCCGACGCCGCTCGCCAAGGTCGGGGTCGGCTACAACGACTCGCCCGAGGCCCAGAACGCGCTGCGCGCTGCGCGCAGCATCGCCGAGCCGACGCGCGCCTCCATCCACGTCCTGGAAGTCGTCTCGATCCCGACGTATGCCTACACGGGCATGATGCCGCCGCTCCTCGGCGATGGCATCGAGTCGATGATCCGTGAGGCGAACGAGCGACTCAGCAAGCTCTCAGACGTGCAGGCGCACGCCGTCTACGGGCTGACCGGCGAGGAGCTCGCGGGCTTCGGCGATCAGCTCGACATGCTCGTGGTGGGCTCGCGCAGCTACGGCCCGCTGCGGCGCCTGGTGCTCGGCAGCACCTCCGACTTCCTCGAGCGCCACGCGCGCTGCTCGCTGCTCGTGCTGCCGCGCTCCGCGGCCGGCGCTGTGGCAGAAGCGGCGCAGCCCTCGGCCCAGGTCGAGGTCCCGACGCCCGCCTGAGCGCAGCGCTAACTTGGATCGCGTGAGTCAGGAGAATTCCGAAGCCGAAGCCTCGGCGCCGGAGGCGATCCGGATCGTGCTCGCCGACGACCACGCGGTCGTGCGCAGCGGCCTGCGCATGTTGCTGGACAGCGAGGCCGGCTTGGAAGTGGTCGCGGAGGCGAGCGACGTCGAAGGTGCCGCGCGCTACGTGCGCGGCCATCATCCGCACGTGCTGGTGCTCGATCTGAACATGCCGGGCGGCTCGAGCCTCGCGGCGATTCCCGTGATCCGCGCCGAGTCGCCGGGCACGCAGATCGTGGTGCTGACGATGCAGCAGGAGCCGGCCTTTGCGCGCGAGGCGCTCGGCTCCGGAGCGCTCGGCTACGTGCTTAAGGAGGCCGCAGACGAGGAGCTCGTGGAAGCGGTGCGCCGCGCCGCCGTCGGCGAGAGCTACCTGAACCCCGGCCTCGGCGCGCGTATCGCCTCCGAGCCGCCGCCGGGCCCGCCCGACGACCTCTCCGAGCGCGAGGTCGACGTGCTGCGCCTGATCGCGCTTGGGCACACGAACGCCGAGATCGCCGAGCAGCTGTTCCTGTCGGTGCGCACCGTCGAGACGCACCGCTCGCACATCCAGCAGAAGCTGCGCCTCTCCTCGCGCGCCGAGCTCGTCGGCTACGCGCTCGAGCGCGGACTGATCGCTCGCTAGGCTGAGCCAATGGCTCGCATCCCCACAGCGCCAGTCGCCGCCGGGACGTTGATCGCCGGCTATGCCGTCGCCGTCGCAAGCGGCTCGCGCCCGCTCGGAGGCGTCGTGCTGCTGATCGGCGGAGGCTGGTGCGCGCGGGCCTGGAGCGCCCGCCACGATCCACGCACGGCGATGACGCTGACCACGGTCGGGCTGATCGCCTTCATCGCCTCGCATGTGCTCGGGGCCCAGATCGGAGCATGGCCCGCCGTGCTGCTCGTCGCGGCCCTCGCCGGCACGATCGTGTGGGTGCGCGCTGATCTGCGCGAGCCCGCTGCGCCTGCAGCGCTCGCGCTGCGCCCGCCCGCACGCTAGCCCGCCGCTCGTGGCCCGGCCCGGCCGAGAGCTAGCATCGTGTGATGCTCGCCCTCACCGCCTCGCCGGGAGCCCCGGGAGATGTCGCGCTGCACGAGGTCCCCGACCCGGTGGCGCTGTCGGGGCAGGCGCTCGTGCGCGTCGAGGCCTTCTCGCTGAACCGCGGCGAGAGCAGGCGGCTCGCGGACATGAACGACGGCGAAGTCACCGGCTGGGACGCGGCGGGGGTCGTGCAGGCGCAGGCCGGCGACGGCAGCGGCCCCCCGCCCGGCACGCGCGTCGTCGGCCTCAGCG
>JACDGG010000200.1 GCA_013815355.1 Solirubrobacterales bacterium | reverse complement strand
ACGCTGCTCGCGCCCGAACCCTGATCAGGCGGGCTTGACGGGCAGCTCGAGGGCCGGCGCGAGCGCGCCCGCGGGCGGCGCTGGTGCGACGGCGGGATGCATGATGTGCGCGAGCAGCTCGAGGCCGTCCACCAGGCGCGGGCCGGGACGCGAGAAGTAGGCAGACGCGTTCACGGCCACCACGCGAGGCGCGTTCAGCGCGGCGAGCGCGCCGGCATGCGCGAGCGCCTCCTCGTGTGCGCGCGCTGCGTCATAGCCACAGGGCATGACCACGACGAGCTCCGGCTCGGCGGCCGCGACCGTCTCCCAGCTCACGGTCTCAGACGGTTCGCCGGGAAGGCCGAGCACGTCGTGTCCCCCGGCGAGCTCGATCAGCTGCGGCGTCCAGTGACCGGCCACGAACACCGGGTCGAGCCACTCGAGCGCCGCCACGCGGGGACGTGCACGGCCGCGCACGGCGAGCTTGACGCGATCGACGCGTGCGGCGATCTCGCCCACGAGGCTCACTCCGGCCTCGCGCCGGTCGGTGGCCTGCGCCAGCGTGCGCACATCGCCCAGCGTCTCGCCGAGAGTCTTGGGGTCCAGGGCGATCACGCGCGGCTCCGAGGGCAGCGCGTTGGCGATCTCGGCGACCTCCTCGTAGGAGACGGCGCACACGGGGCAGAGAGCCTGCGTGACGATCAGATCGGGCGCGAGTCGCGCGAGCGCGTCGCGGTCGAGCTCATAGATGGCCTCGCCGTTCAGCGTGCGCTCGCGCACGGCCGCGTCGATCTCGCCGGCGCTGAGCCCAGCGGGCAGCGCATCGCGGGTGACGTGCGGGAGCCCGATCGCCGCCGCTGGGTGGTCGCACTCGTGCGTGACCGCGACGACCTCGGGGCCGAGACCGAGCGCGAACAGCAGCTCGGTGGCATGCGGGACGAGGCTGACGATGCGCATCTCCTGACTGTAGGAGCCGGAGATCGAGCTAAGCTCGAACGCGATGGCGCTGATCACCGATGCCGAGGTTTCAGAGCGTCTCGCGACGCTCCCGGAGTGGGAGACGGATGCGGGCGCTGCGATCGTGCGCGAGCGCACGTTCGCGGACTTCAAGGCAGCGATGGCTTTCGTCAACGCGGTGGCCGAGCTCGCCGAAGCGGCCGACCATCACCCGGACATCCTGCTGCACAGCTGGAACAAGGTGCGCCTGACACTCTCCACGCACTCCGAGGGCGGCCTCACCGAGGCGGACTTCCAGCTGGCCGGCGAGACAGATCTGCTCGCCTGATCCGCCCGAGTCCGATCCCGCGTCTGACCATCGCCCTTGCTAGGTTTGGGGGGTCGACCGCACGATGAACGAAGAAGAGGAAGATCTTCCCCGAAGTAGTGTCGGTCCGGCGTGAACGGGCTGAAGCTGATCCTCGCGGCGCTGCTGGTCGCGATCAACGCGTTCTTCGTGATCGCTGAGTACGCGCTGGTGCGCTCGCGGCGCGCACGCCTGGAAGTGATGCGCGACGAAGGCGTCAAGGGCGCGACGCTCGCGCTGCAGCAGCTCGGGAACGTCAACGAGTACATCTCGGCCGTGCAGATCGGTGTGACGATGACCTCGATCGGCATCGGAGCGCTCGGCGAGCCCGCGCTCGCCGACATCCTCAAGGGCGCGCTGGGCAACACGATCAGCCACGGGGTGGCGGTGGCGGTGGCGGTGACGGTCGCCTTCGCGATCATCGCCTGCGCGCAGCTCGTGGCAGGCGAGATGGTTCCGAAGTTCTACGCGATCGATCGCGCGGAGTCCGTGGCACGCCGCGTCGCAAGGCCGCTGCGCACGTTCAGTGTGTTCTTCCACCCGATCATCGTGGCGCTGACGGCCGTCTCGGACCGGATCCTGCGGCTGCTCGGCGTGGACATGAGCAAGGAGGCGCGCGGCGGCTCCTCGGATGAGCTCAAGCGCCTGATCGCCGAGTCACACGAGGGCGGGCACATCGACCCGGGTGAGGCGGGCATGCTGCGCGGCGTCTTTCACCTGCACGAGCAGGAGGCGCGCCAGGTGATGACGCCGATCCCCGCGGTCGTGACGATCGACACCTCGCAAGATGTGGAGAGCGCGCTGCGACTGTGCGTCTCGAGCGGTCACACGCGCCTCCTGGTCACCGAAGAGGAAGACCGCGACCGCGTGCGCGGGCTCGTGCACGTCTCAGAGCTCGTGCGCCAGATGATGCAGGACGGCCCGCAGTCGAAGGTCGAGCCGGTCGTGCACGACGCGCTGATCGTGCCCGAGACCAAGCCGCTCGATGATCTGCTCGCCGACCTGCAGCGCCAGCGCACCTCGATGGCCGTGGTGGTGGACGAGTACGGGCGCGTGGTCGGCGTCGTGACGGTCGAGGACATCATCGAGGAGGTCGTCGGCGAGATCGCCGATGAGACCGATCCGAGCACCGGCGAGATCCGGCGCCTGGCAAACGGCGACTGGTTCGTGCGCGGGCATGTCGCGGTCACCGACCTGGCCGACTATGGCCTGGATCTGCCCGTGGACTCAGACGCGTACAACTCGGTCGGGGGCTTCGTGTTCGCCGAGCTCGGGCGCCTGCCGCGCCGCGGCGACACGGTCGCGGCGGACGGCTTTTCGATCCGCGTCGAGTCCGTCAGCGACAACCGCATCGAGGCGGTGCGCATCCGCGAGCGCCGTCAGGTGCAGCCGCGCGAGGCGCGCAGCGAGTCCTAGGCTCGGCTTTAAACACGTCCGGCCCGCGGGGGGAGCGGACCGGATCGTGTGCACTGGGAGGAGGCGGGTGTGCATGCGACGTTTGATGTCGCAGTAACCAGTATCTCCATCAGGATGAATGGCAGCTAAAAGTCCCAGCGAATAAGTGAACTCTTAGCCCGAGAGCTATCCGTAGCTGTGCAGGCCGCGCCCAGTCTTGCGCCCGAGCGCGCCCTCGCCGATCAATTGCTGTACGCGTGCGGGCACGGGCTCGCCGATCGTCTCGCCGATCGCGGCGGAGACGTCGAGGCCGACGAGGTCGAGCAGCGCGAGCGGTCCCATCGGGTGTCCGGCGCCTAGCTTCATGCAGGTGTCGATGTCGGCGGGGTCCATGTCTGTCTCTTCGAGCAGGCGCACGGCGTTGAACAGGTAGGGGAATAGCAGCCGGTTGACGACGAAGCCGGGAACGTCGGGGACCTCGACGGGTGTCTTCTCGAAGTTCTCACAGAGAGCCAGTGCCCGCTCGCGCGTGCTCGCGCTCGCCTGCTGGGGAAAGATCAGCTCGACCAGCTTCATCTTCGTGACGGGGTTGAAGACGTGCAGCCCGACGAAGCGCTCGGGGCGCCCGCTGGCCTCGGCGAGGCGCTCGACCGACAGCGAGGAGGTGGTGCTCGCGAGGATCGCGTTCGGCTCGAGGATGCCGTTCAACTCGCCGAGCAGGCCGGCCTTGATTTCGTGGTCCTCGACGACGGCCTCGACCACGAACGTGGCCTCGGCGAGCAACTGGGGATCGGTGACTATTTCCACATGCTCGGGGTCGACCTCGGCGCCGAGCCGAACCAACGTCTTCTCGACGGTGGCGCGTGCGCGCTCGGCGGACTCGGTGGAGCGGGCGAGCAGCAGCACCGGCCCGTGGTGTGCGGCGGTGGCGGCGAGACCGCAGGCGATTGCGCCGCTTCCGGCGACCGCTAGGCGTTTGCTCACAGGGCTCCTTTGCTCTCCCGAAGGATGGCTTCGCGATTGACTGACCAGTCAATCTATGACTGATGACGCGATAGAGTACGTGCTGCAGGGTCCGGGCATTTTCTCAGATGCGCCCAGCCTCCCTGGCGCGGGCGGGCGGGCGACCGGACTCTCTCCATATTCCGCCGGACGACACTTTGTAGGAGGACTCCTGACATGAGGCAACCAGAGGGCCGCGAAGTAGTGATCGTGGAGGCCGTGCGTACGCCGATCGGGCGCGGGCACAAGGAAAAGGGCTACTACAAGGACACCCACCCGAACACGCTGCTGGCGAAGACCTACACCGAGGTGATCGAGCGCTCGGGCATCGACGCGGCGGAGGTCGAGGATGTGATCGCGGGCTGCGTGCAGCAGTTCGGCGAGCAGGGCTTCAACATCGCGCGCAACGCATGGCTGCAGGCGGGGCTGCCGATCGAGACACCCGGCACGACCGTGGACCGCCAGTGCGGCTCAGCGCAGCAGGCGGTCAACTTCTCCGCGGCGCTGATCGCGGCGGGCGTGCACGACGCGATGATCGGCTCGGGCGTTGAGCACATGGGCCACCTGCCGTTCGCGGCGGGCATGAAGACGCAGGAGGACTTCGGCTACGCGTTCACGCCTGAGCTGATGGCCAAGCACAACATCATCGGCCAGGGTCTCGGCGCGGAGATGATCGCCGATCAGTGGGAGATCCCCCGCTCAGAGCTCGACGAGCTGGCCGTGCGCTCGCACCGCCTCGCCCAGCAGGCCACGGAGGAGGGCCGCTTCGAGCGCGAGATCGTGGCGATGAGCGTCGGCGGCGAGGAGATCGTCACCGACCAGGGCATCCGCCCGGACACGAGCCTCGAGACGCTCTCGCAGCTGAAGCCCGCGTTCAAGCCCGACGGCAAGATCACGGCCGGCAACGCCTCGCAGATCTCTGACGGCGCGGCGGCGGTGCTGCTGATGAGCGCCGAGAAGGCCAAGGCGCTCGGTCTGACGGCGCGTGCGCGCATCGTCGACCAGACCACGGTCGGCTGTGACCCGGTGAAAATGCTCGAGGGGCCGATCCCGGCGACGCGCAAGATCCTTGAGCGCAACGGCATGCAGATCGGCGACATCGACCTGTTCGAGATCAACGAGGCCTTCGCCCCGGTCGTCGCGGCCTGGCGGCGCGAGCTCGACCCGGACATGGACCGCGTCAACGTCAACGGCGGCGCGATGGCGCTCGGGCACCCGCTCGGCTCCACCGGCGCGCGCCTGATCACGACGCTGCTGCACGAGCTCGAGCGCTCCGACAAGGAGGTCGGTCTGGTGACGATGTGCTGCGGCGGCGGGCTCGGCACCGGCACGCTGATTCAGCGCGTCTGAGCCTTCTCTGGATGATGATGTTCCGGGCGGCGCATGCGC
>JACDGG010000199.1 GCA_013815355.1 Solirubrobacterales bacterium | reverse complement strand
GGACGCCACCCGAGCGCTCGCGGCCACGCGCGCCGAGGCTTGGAGTGAGGCGCCCCCTCGGCCGCGGGCGAGCGCTGCCAGCCGGCCTCAGACTGCACCGTGGCCATGATTCGCGACTTCAGCTCGGGCGGTGCGCTGAGCTGCGGCGCCGCCGCCGGCAGCGCGTTGGCGACGAGCTGCAGCGCGGCGACCTCCTCGCGGCACACCACGCACGTGGCGAGATGGCTCTGAAAGGCCTCGAAGTCCTCCCGCTCCAACGCGCCGAGCACGTAAGGCGCGGCGTTGTCCCCACAGGGGCCCGTGTCCGGGTGATGATCGTGCGTGCTCATGGCACCACCTCGGCTGGGTCGCCGAGCGCCATGCGCATCTTGGCGAGGCCCAGGCGCATGCGTCCCTTGATCGTGCCAACCGGGGTGTCGAGCATCGTGGCGATCTGCACGTGCGTCATGCCCCCGAAGTAGGCGAGCTCGATGACACGGCTCTGCTCCGCGGGGAGCTGCTCGAGCGCGTCGCGGATCTCCCGAGCCTCCTCGCGGCGGGCGAACTCGGCGTCCGTGCGCTCGGGCGCCACGAGGCGCTCCTCGATGCCCTCCTCGTGGACGATGCCGCGGTCGCGCACGGCGCGCCGTCGCAGCGCGTCGATCGAGCGGTTGTGCACGATCCCGAGGACCCAGGTGCGGACGCTGCCACGCTGGCGGTCATAGCGTGCACGGCTTCTCCACAGCGACAGGAATGCCTCCTGCACGACGTCCTCGGCCAGAGCCCGCTGCGCGCACATGCGGTAGGCGAGCGAGAAGGCAGCGTCTGCGTGGCGGTCATAGATCACCTCGAACGCGGCCGCGTCGCTCCGATATACGAGGTGCATGAGCTCCTCGTCCGCGAGCACCTGCAGGCGTTCGGTCGAGCCGCCGCCACCAGCTGAGCGCAACTGTTTGAACATTCTTCCCATTCTTACGCCACCCACACGCATTTGGATCACTGCGAGAGATCCTCGCCCGGGGGGCGCGCCTCAGCAGCGGGCGGCGAGGCTCCTCAGGAGGCATCACTGCTCGCAGGAGGCTGTCCGCCGGCCGCAGCGGCGGCGGTGGCGCGACGCAGATCGCGGCGATCGACGAAGCGCGCGATCAGCACGCTCAGCTCGAAGAGCATGTACAGCGGAACCGTCTCGAGCAGCAGCGTGATCGCATCGCCCGGCAGCAGCGCGGCCACCGCACCGCAGGCGGCGATCGCATAGCGGCGGTTGTGGCGCAGCTGATGGGTGCTCACAATGCCAGCGCGGGTCGCGGCGAGGATGCCGACGGGCACCTGGAAGACGAGCCCCATCGCCAGCAGCGTGACGGCGGCGAACTTGTAGTACTGGCTCGCCTGCACGAGCACGTTGAACTGGCCGCTGTTGAAGTTCTGGAAGAAGCGCACGGCCGCCGGCAGCACGATGAAATAGCCGAACAGCACGCCCGCGATGAACAGAAACGGGATCGCGAGCATCAGCGGCGTGGCGATCCTGCGCTGGTCCGGGCTGAAGGCGGGTAGGAGGAAGCCGTAGAGCTGGTACAGCAGGATCGGCAGCGAGATGATCAGCGCGAAGATCAGCGTCACCGTGATCGTCGTCGTGAACGGCTCGCCGATCCCGAGCGTGACCGGCTTGTCGCCCGTGGGGGCGGCGCGCAGGCGCTTGATCGCTTCGTCGATCTTCGGCTTGGCCTGTGCGATCGAGGCCCTCGTGGCCGGCGAGATGCCGCTCTTGGGGGCCTGTAGCGCGGCGACCACGCCACCCAGCTGGGTGCCCAGCGCAAGCGCGCTGCGCTGCACCGTGTAGGTCGCTCCGAGCGGCCCGTCGCCCGCCTTGACCTGCTTCTGGGTCTCGTGCGCGAGCGGCTTGTTGATCAGGTTCAGCAGCGCGTGGTTCTGCCACATGCAGAAGCCGAACACGACCGCGACGACCGCCACGGAGACGATCAGCCGCCCGCGCAGCTCCTGCAGGTGGTCGACCGTGCTGAGCCGCTCCTCGTGTCCGATGCGCCCGACTGCCGCCGCCATGATCGCTTCGCTCCGCTCTCGCTCGCTGAGTCCGCTCGTCGACTCTCCGCGCTAAGCGGAGAGCTTCTCGGCGGGCTCAGGGACGCTCTGCACGGGCTGAGGAGCAGACTGGACGGGCTGAGCGGCCACGACGTGCGCCTCGGCGCCGGCGGCCGGGTGGGCGATCAGGTTGGTCTCGTGGTGCTCGCCGCCGATCGCGTCCTTGAAGCCGCGCATGCCGCTGCCGAGCGAGCGGCCCATCTCGGGGAGGCGCTTGGCGCCGAAGACGAGCAACAGCAGAATCAGAAGGAACGCGATGTGAATGGGATTGTCTAGACCCATGGGGAGCCTGCCTTTCAAGTCGTATGCCCCCACCCGAGCGGGCGGGGCGAATTCCGGTTATGAACTACTACGCGGAGAGGCCGCGGGCGGATCACCCGACGGCCCCTCCTTGCTGCTCTAGGCCTTGATCAGCGGACCGGCCTTGGCGAGCACCTGCGCCTTGGTCAGCGGCGTATCGAACCCTTCGCTCGGCGTGGGGCTCTTGCCGAGCAGCAGGTCGATCGCGGCGGCGTGGCGCGCCTCGATCTGGACGATGCTGCCCGCAGCTGCGAGCACCTGCTTGCTCTGGATCGAAGGGGCTGCGCCGTTGTAGGCGCCGACGCCGGTGTTCTCGAGCACGGAGGCGAGCGCCAGGAACGACTTCTCGCTGCTGGCCGGGAACACGAACTTCGGTTTCGCCACCGGCTTGCCGCCGAGCGATTTGATCGCCGCGGTGAGTGCCGTGACGTGCGCGGCCTCCTCGGCGCCGAACTCCTTCGCATACTTCTTGGCTTCGCCGCTGAGGTTCAGCGACTTGCCCTTGACGTTGTAGAAGTCAGCCTCGAGGTACTCGAGGGTGAGCGCGAAGTTGAGGATTTCTGCGTCCCCTCCTCCTGTTTCGGCGAGTGCCTGCGAGACAAATGGCGTCACCGCAGCCGTCCCGTAGAACGCTCCGGCTGCAAGCGCGCCGCGCAGGATGAAGCTCGAGCGCGTCATTCCGTGCACCTCGAACGCTGCCAGCTCCGGGTTGGCCAGGGCACCGCCTGGGGTCTGTGTGGGTGTGTTGTTTGGCATTGCTTTCATGCTCCTTTTCGCACCTGCGCCTAGGCCAGGAACGGCTTGACCGCCGCCAGGACAGTGGACATGTCAGCCGGCTTGGCGAAGGCGCCATCCGGAGTGATCGACTTTTTGACGAGCGTCGCAAGCGTCGCCGCGTGGCGCGCCTCCACGGAGTGGATCGCGAGCGCCGAGGCCAGGACCTCGGGGCTCTTGATGGCCCCTGCCTGACCGAGATACGCCGACGCACCGAGGTTCTCCACGGTGTAGGCGAGCTCCGCCACCTGCGTGGCGTTTTCGATCGGGAACTTCGCCGCGGGCTGCGCGGCAGGCGTGCCGCCGAGCTTCATAACAGCCGCTTTCAGAGCGGCGACGTGCGAAGCCTCCTGCTGGCCGAAGCTCTTGAGCAGCGATCCGACCTTGCCCTTGTAGAACCCTGCCGCGATCACCTTTTCATAGAACGCCGTCTCGAGATACTCGAGCGTGAGCGCGTAGTTGAGGATCGCCACGTCTCCGGTAGCGCTCGAAGCGCTGCTGGTGGATGAGCTGGCAGCCGGAGCCGCGGCCGTCGAGGCCGTTTTTTTGCTGCTCCCGCACGCCGCCATGACGAACGCGCCGAAGCTCGCAGCGCCCGCGCTGCCCGCCATCTTCAGAAACCGCTTGCGGTCGAGATCATCGCGCACGAGACGCTCGACGATCCCTGCCGGCTGCGGGGCTGACTCCTCGGTGGGTGGACTTGACATCTTCGATACCTCCGATTCATGACATTCACACAGGCGGCCTGGATCGACCCCTGCCGTTCTTTGATGGAGGCACACGCTGAGCCTTCACCATTTTCACTGCTATTCGCAGCGAACGCCGAAATGGATCACGTGCGCTGCAAATAGGGCAACTCTGTGCGCGTATGCGCTTCTGAGAAAAGTCGCACGCCGCCCCGGGGAGAGCCCCCGAGACGGCGCGCAGCGCAGCTTCCGTGTTAGACGATGAAGCCGGTTGCTTTCACTGCGGCGAGCACCTTGCTTGCGGTCAGCGGCGTGTCGAACGGCCCGTTGGGAGCGATTTCCTTGCCGCTCGGGTCGTTCAGCAGGCCGATCACGCTAGCGTGACGTGCCTCGACCGTGAGGATCGAGACGGCTGCCTTGACGTAGGCGGGCGTCTTGATGTTCAGCGCCTGCCCGGAGTAGGCGTGCACACCCGTGTTCTCCAGCACCTGCGCGGTCTTCATGAACATTTCCGCGTTGGTGTTGGCGCCTTTGAAGTCGAATTTCGGTGACTTCGCGGCTTTGCTGCCGAGTGCCTTCTTCAGGAACGCGACGTGCTTGTTCTCGTCTTCGGTGACGATCTTTAGGAAGGCGACTGCCTGAGCGCTGAGCGGCAGGTTGGCCGCGGTTGCGCCGTTGTAGAAGGCAGCCTCGAGGTACTCCAGCGTGAGCGCGTAGTTGAGGATTCCAACATCGCCCTTGCCGAAGGAGGCCGGCGGACGGCCGTGCTGCGTGGCCGCAAATGCACTCGGGGCGAGCGCTGAGAGGACCGCTCCACCGCTCATCGCGGCGCCGCCGGCCACGCCGGCCTTCTTGAGGAAGCTGAGTCGAGTGTCACCGGAGACGGCGTCGGCCGCTTCGCGGATGGCTCCGTCGGCGTCCACCTCATCGAGGTTGATCTGGTAGGTCATTGGTTCTCCCTGGGGTGGGGGGGTTTTGCCCGGCGATGCGAAAAACATCCCGTATCTGCCGGCCTTTACTGTGAATACGGGGCTGATCGCTTTCCGGATCAGTACGGCGCGATCTGCTGATCCGCGCCTCACGCGTACGCGTAGAGGATGTAATGGGAATCCTCCGCCTGCTCGCCCGCCGGCTGCGACCGCCGCCCGGACCATCGGTAGCGCCCCCGCGCGCACCCGGCGCGATGCGACAGCGCGTGCTCGCGAGCGTTCGCGGCGACGGGAGGCCTCTCGAGCCCCGAC
>JACDGG010000198.1 GCA_013815355.1 Solirubrobacterales bacterium | reverse complement strand
GTCGGGGGACTCGCGGCGCTCGCCACGAAGCCGGGCAGCTCGAGCTCGATCCGCGCCCCGCCCTCAGGCGCGGCGCTTGCCGCGACCGAGCCGCCGTGCGCGTCGGCGATCGCACGCACGATCGCCAGTCCGAGGCCCGTTCCACCCGAGGCGCGATCGCGCGCGGCATCGGTGCGGTGAAAGCGGTGGAAGATCCGCTCGCGCTGATCGAGCGGAATGCCGGGACCGTCGTCTTCGACGAGAAAGCGTACCCGCCTGCCCGCAAGCGCCTGCACGCGCATGCGCACGAGCCCGCGCTCGGCGGCGGTGTGCTCGATCGCGTTGCCGATCAGGTTGCGCAGCGCCTGCGCGAGGCGGTCGGGGTCGGCGCGCAGCGTCCCGGCGGGCAGTGCCGAGAGCTCGAAGCGGCGGCTCGCGATCAGGCTGACGCCGTCCCACAGCTCACCTACGAAGGGGAGCAGGTCGATCGGCTCAATGCGCAGGAACTCTGTCTGCTCGGTCTTGGCGAGCAGCAGCAGATCGTCGACGAGGCGGCTGATGCGTGCGATCTCCGCCTGCACGAGACGCTCGACGCGGCGCACCTCCTCAGCCGACGGCGCGCTCTGGGCGGCGAGCACTTCCAGCTGGCCGCGAATCACCGTCAGCGGGGTGCGCAGCTCGTGTGAGGCATCGGCCACGAACGCCCGCTGCCCCGCGAAGGCGTCGGTCAGCCGGTCGAGCATGTGATTGAAGGCGTCGGCCAGCACCGCGACCTCCGCGCCCTCCCCGCTTGAGTGATGGATTCGCGGATGCAGGTCGCCGGCGTCGACGCGCGCCGCGACCGCGGCCATCCGGCGCAGCGGGCGCGAGAGGCGCGTGCCGAGCAGGTAGGAGGCGCAGAGCGCGCCGGCCAGCGCGAGCAGCGCCGCGAGGATGAACGCACGCGCGACGCCGTCCTGCGCGTGCGTGACGGCCGCCAGCGGCTCGCCGACCCCGATCGTCACCGTCATGTTGCCGGGGACGTGCACGACGCGCTTGAGCAGGCGCAGGTCGCCCACGTCGGGCAGCGCCACGGTCGAGTAGCCGTCAGGCGCGCCCAGCAGCCGGGCGGAGAGGCGATCCTCGTGCCTCTGCTCCGACGGCGACTCGCCGTTGTCGGGGCTCAGCGGCGCGAACAGCTCCGGCCGGTTCGTGCTCGTGGCGACTCCCGGCACGACCGCGAACAGCAGCGTCGAGCTCGCGCTGAATGGCCGGGCATTGATGTAACGGCTGGCGGCGGCCGCGAGCCGGCGCGGCGTGCGTGCTCGGGCGAGCACGAGGTTGTGGGCCAGCTCGCGCGCCTCGCCGGTCGTCTCACCGTCGATCTGATGGCGCAGCTGCGTGCCGGTGCCGCGATAGACCGTGACGAACACGATCGCCGTACAGGCGACCGCCACGAGCGTGAACCAGCCCGCCAGCCGCCAGTGCAGCCCGGACGGGCGCAGACGGTTGAGCAGCCTGCCCATCGTGCTCAGCCGGCGCTGCCCAGGCGGTAGCCGACCGCGCGAACCGTATGGATCGGCGCGGGCTCCCCGGGGCCGCCGAGCTTGCGACGCAGGTAGCCGACGTAGACATCGACGACGTTCGTCGCCGGATCGTGCTCGTAGCCCCAGACGGAGCTGAGGATCTGCTCGCGCGAGACGACCTGGCCGTGGTGTCGCAGCAGGTACACGAGCAGCTCGAACTCCGTCGTCGAGAGAGGAATCTGCTGGCCCGCACGGCGCACCTTACGGCTGAGCAGATCGACCTCGATGCCCTCGGCCGCGAGCGTGCTGGTCGAGGCATGCGCGACGACGCGCAGCTGCGCGCGCACACGCGCGACGAGCTCGGCCATCGAGAAGGGCTTGACGAGGTAGTCGACCGCGCCGGCTTCGAGCCCTTCCACGCGGTCCTCGATCTCCGCGCGCGCCGTGAGCACGATCACGGGCAGGCTCGGCAGCACGCGCCGCACGCCCTCGAGGATCTCAAGACCGCTGCGTCCGGGGAGCATCAGATCGAGCACGATCGCGTCGCATTCCCCTTTCAACGCGAGCCTTTCACCCTCCAGACCATCGAGCACCGCCTCCACGGCAAAGCCCTCTGCCTCCAGGCCGCGCCGCACGAAGTCGACGATCCCCGGCTCGTCCTCGATCAGCAGCACGCTCGCCGAGGCACCCGGTGAATCCACAGCAGCCTCCGTATCCGTGACGGCTACCGTCGTGCTCTCACCCTGCTCGCGCGCGTCGTCCATTTCTCAGAGGATATTCCTCGACTTCAGATCCGCTTTTCCTGCGGGGCAATTCGATGAGCTTTCTCATCCGGGAGTTACCCGATCCTTAGCCATGATGAAGACACTGAACCCGTGGCCACCGACCGCCAAACTCAACCCGCGCACGCCTCCGCCTACGCTCCTGCGGCCCGCACCAAGCGGCTCACAGGAGGTGGCACGACAGGCAACGAGCGTCTCACCGCCGCCACCGGCTTCGTTCTGATCGCGCCGCTGGCCGTGATCGGGGTGACGATCCTGCGCCTGCAACCGCTGCTGTCGGTCCACCTGTTCGTGGGGATGCTCTTGATTCCGCCGGTGCTGCTGAAGATGACCACGACCGGCTATCGCTTCATCCGTTACTACACCAACAGCGCTCCTTACGTTCGCAAGGGAGCGCCGCCCGCGCTGCTGCGCATGGTCGCGCCGATGGTGCTGCTCTCCACACTCGTCGTGTTCGGCAGCGGAGTGGCGCTGCTGTTCGTCGGACCGTCCTCGCGTGACACGCTGCTGCCGATTCACAAGGTGAGCTTCTTCGTATGGCTCGGCTTCACAGGCGTGCACGTACTCGGACACCTGATCGAGCTGCCCGAGCTGCTGCGCGCCGACTACGGAGGATCGGCGCAGTGGAGCGGAGACGTGACGGGGCGCAGCGGCCGCGTGCTCGCCCTCTCGGCCGCGCTCGTCACGGGCGTCGTGCTGGCGATCCTCGTGATTCCCGAGTTCCCCGCCTGGGTTCACGCATCCAGCCTCTTCCACGAGAAGGGCTGATCGATGCGCCTCCCCCACCGCTCACACACGACGCACACCCGCGACGCGGCGCTGCGCGACCTGCACCGGATCAACCGCTGGATGATCGCCGCCAGCGTGGTCCTCACCGGCGTGCTCTCAGACGTCGCCGCCAACGCCTTCCCCGGCAAATCCGCCAAGCACGCTTCCCCCTCCCCCTCCCCCGGCAAGAGCGCCAAGAAGAAGCACGCCTCCAAGACGAGCACCGGGATTCTGCGTGCGCCTGCACAGCCTCCGGCGCGCCCCGAAAGCGAACCGGCCCAGGAATCTCCCCCGAGCGAACCCGCGCATGAATCGGCGCCCAGCGAATCCGCGCGGGAAGCCGCACCGCCCCAGGAAGCAGCGCCGGAACAGGAATCGGCGCCCGCGCAGGAAGCCGCGCCGGCGCGGGAACCCGAACCGTCGCGCGAAGCGCCGGCGGAAGCCGAAGCCCCCGTCGTCTCCGGCGGCTCCTGAGATGAGCGCGCAGCCGCCACCGGCGCAAGCGCGCTGGGGAGCGCTGGGCAGCACCGCGGTGCTGCGAGTGAGAGATCCCGGCGCGATGGCCGCCGCGCGCAGCGCCGTCGAATCCGAGCTCGATCGAATCGACCGCGCGTGCAGCCGCTTTCGAGACGACTCCGAGCTCGCGGCGCTGAACGCGCGTTCGGGTCCCAGCACGCCTGTCAGCCCGCTGCTGATGGAGGCGGTGACGCTCGCGCTGCGAGCCGCGGAGCTCACCGACGGCGACGTCGACCCCACGCTCGGGGGTGCCCTGGAGCTCGCGGGTTATGACCGCGACTGGAGGCTGCTCGAGCCTCCCTGCGGCCAGCCCGGCCAGCCACCGACGGTGACGTTCAGCGCACGCAGCGGCTGGCGCACCGTGGAGCTCGACCGCGAGCGCTCGACGATCGAGCTCCCACGCGGGGTCAAGCTCGATCTCGGCGCAACCGCGAAGGCCTGGGCGGCCGACCGAGCGGCCAGGGCGGCCGCGGCCGCAGGAGACTGTGGCGTACTGGTCAGCCTCGGCGGCGACATCGCCACCTGCGGTGAGGCGCCGGAGCGCGGCTGGCAGATACGGGTAACCGACGACCACCGCAGCGAGCCCGATGCGCCCGGGCAGACGGTCGCGATTCGCAGCGGGGGCCTTGCCACCTCCAGCACCGCGGTGCGTCGTTGGAGCCACGCCGGCCACACGATGCACCACATCATCGACCCCGCCACCGGCGCACCGGTGTATGCCACGTGGCGCACGGTCAGCGTCGCCGCCGCCGACTGCGCCGATGCGAACATCGCGACGACCGCGGCGCTCGTGCGCGCCCCCCGCGCGCCGGCGTGGCTGGCGAGCCACGGCCTGCCCGCCCGGCTGCTCTCCTGGGAGGGCAGCGTGACGCTGATCGGCGAGTGGCCGAGCAGCGAGCACCCACCCGCGGGCGAGCAGGAGCACCCGCGGGCACGCGAGCACGAACGCCCACGCGTGCGCGAGCTGCAGGGGAGCGCGCGATGAGCCTGATCGCCTCCAGCGGCCCCAGCCTCTACTGGTATCTGACGCGCTCCACGGGAGCGGTTGCGCTGCTGGCGCTGACGATCTCGATCGTGCTCGGAGTGGCCGACGTCCAGCGCTACAGCACTCCACGCTGGCCGCGCTTCGTGGTCGACTCGCTGCACCGCAACGTCTCGCTGCTGGCGATGGTCTTCCTCGTGGCGCACATCCTCACCTCGGTGCTCGACAGCTTCGCGCCGATCGGACTGAGCGAGGCGTTCATCCCCTTCATCGGCTCCTACCGGCCCTTCTGGCTCGGTCTCGGCGCCGTCTCCTTCGACCTGATCCTCGCCGTGATCCTCACAAGTCTGCTGCGCCAGCGGATGGGCTACGGCGCCTGGCGTGCGGTCCACTGGCTCACCTATGCGAGCTGGCCGATCGCGCTGCTGCACGGCTTCGGGACGGGCAGCGACGTGAAAGCCGGCTGGCTGCTGGTGCTGAGCATCGGCTGCGCGGCCGCCGTCGTGGCCGCCGTCGCCACCCGCGTCCTGTCGGGCTGGCCGGCGCACCTC
>JACDGG010000197.1 GCA_013815355.1 Solirubrobacterales bacterium | reverse complement strand
CAGTGGCGCTGTTCGGCAGCGTCGCGCTCGGAGGAGCACGCGCGAACCTGCTGAGCGGCATCCACGGCTTCGCGCACAGCTACGCCGCCGACGCACCGATCTGGATCGGGGAACCAGGCGACAACCAGGCCACGCACATGCTCGCCGGCGACGGTGGAGCCACAACGATCGCGCAGGTTCGCGGGGTCGCCTCGGTAGCGAAGTTCCAAGGCGCGTTCCTCACGCTCGGCCCGCGGCGCCTGTGGGTGATCGCGCGGCCGCCAGGGGCTGCTCGTGAGGTGCTCGCCTCGCAGACGCTCGGCGGCACAGCCGCCGCCAGGATCGCAAATGCGCGCCTCGCCGAACACGGGTGGATTGCACTGTCACAGCAGGTCGCCGAGGAACATCACGTGCATGTCGGCAGTTCGCTGAGGTTGCCGACGCCCTCCGGGGATCTCCGCTACCGCGTCGCCGCGCTCACGACGAACCTCGCGTGGAGCCCCGGCGTCGTGTTCATGGGCACGCGCGACTTCACGCGCGCCTGGCAGACGAGCTCGCCGAGCGCCGTCGCGGTGACGCCCGCCGCCGGCGTCGATGTGCCGCGGCTGATCGCGCGCATCGCCGCGGCGCTCGGAGCGAGCAGCGGCCTGGAAGTCGCCAGCGCCGCCACACGCGAAGGCAAGATCGACACGCTCACGGGCGAAGGCCTCGGGCAGCTCGGCGTGATAGCCACACTGCTCGAGCTGGCGGCGATCATGGCGCTAGCGGCCGCCTTGACATCGAGCATCCACCAGCGCCGCCGCGCGCTGGCGGCGCTGCGGCTAGCGGGCGCGCCCGCCGCGCGGCTGCGCCGGATCCTGCTCGTCGAAGCGGGGCTCGTGCTCAGCGCCGGGTGCCTCACGGGCGCTCTCGCCGGGGGCTTCGGGCAGCTCGTGATCGACGACTACCTGCGACACGTCACGGGGTTTCCCGTCGCGGGCGCCGGCGCCAGTGTGCGGCCGCTTGAGATCTTCGCGCTCGTGCTCGGCGCCGCGCTCGCCCTCGTCGCGATCCCGGGGTGGTTCGCTTCGCGCGTGTCGCCCGCGCTCGCGCTGATGGAGGACTAGCTCGTTGCAAACGAAAGCCACACGAGGATCTGCATCGAGAGGCGCGCTGGGCGCACTCGCCCTGGCCAACCTACGCTTTTGGCCCACGGTCGCGCCGCGCATCGGCCGCGAGCTCGCGCACTGGGAAGCGCTGGCCGGCGAGATCCAGGACATCCCGCTGCGCGCCATCGCACTACAGAAGCTGACAGACGAGCGCTTCAACGCCGAGGTCGCCGCGACGCTCGCGACCGCCGCTCCGCGGCAGACGCGCGTCGCGGCGGTCACAGCGATCGTCGCGCTCGAGGTCCTGTTCGACTATCTCGACGGACGCACAGAGCAACCGGCGGAAGATCCGCTCGGCGAGGGGCTGCGCCAGTTCGCGCCGTTCATCGACGCTGTGCGTCCGCGCGTCAAGGGGCGCGAGGTCAGCGAATCCGGGGCGGTGCAGTCCGCGAGAGGGCCTGAAGAAGCCGACGCGCGCTACACGCACACGCTCGCCGATCGCGCCCGCGAGCACCTGCTCGTCCTCCCCGCCGCCGAGCAGATCGCAACGGTTGCGCTCGCCGGCGCAGAACGCTGCGCTCAGGCGCAGACGCGGCTGCACGCCTCCGCCACGCTCGGCGACGGGATGCTCGAGGCGTGGGCTCGCGAGCAGGCGCTCGGCAGCGGGTTGCAGTGGCGAGAGCACCTGGCCGGCAGCGCCGCCTCGGTGCTGGCGCTGCACGCGCTGATCGCGCTCGCGACCGAGGCGCGCGTCACGAGAACCGACGCCGAGCGGACCGACGCGGCTTATCTCGCGATCGCGGGCGTGATCACGATGCTCGACTCGCTCGTCGATGACGCCTCCGATCGAGCGCATGGCGCGCCCGGGCTGATCCGGTTGTTCGACTCGCGGCAGGCCCTGGCAGATTCGCTGCGCGAGCTGACGCGCGAGGCGCTCGCGCGCATCGGTGAAGCGCCGCGGCGTGCGCATCACGAGATGGTGCTGGCGGGGGCGGTTGCCTACTACACGAGCCACCCGGCGGCGCGGGAGCCACACGCACGTGCGGTCGTGGCGATCGTGCGCCGGGAGCTCGCGCCTACGATCTGGCCTGCGCTCGGAGTGATGCATGTGTGGCGAGCGATGAAGGCACTGCACGCGCGCGCTTCACTGGGAGGATTCCTGTAGATAGATCCCAGGCCCAGGTGCGCCGCGAGGCGAGCGAGCTGCATAGAATGGGGGCATGAGGCGTGGGAGGGGAAGGCGGCAGCGGCTGCTCGCGGGGTTGATGGTAGGAGCCATTGTCGCCTGCGGCGGAACGGTCGCGATGGCCTCTTCCCCTTTCCGTGCACATACGGCGCGCAGCCTCAGCGTCAAAGACGAAGGGACCGTGCGCTTCCTGCGGAGCTCCGGCTCGACGATCACCGACGAAGGCCCCGCGAGCGGGACGATCCCCGGCAAGGTCAGGATCCGCTTCACCTATACGGGCAGCCCGACGGTCAACGCTCAGATCACGATCTTTGGACACGCGGGCAACATCTACGCGTACGGCGTCGGGCGCCTCTCGAGCCCCGTGAGCGCCGCGCCGAGCTTCAAGGGCACGCTCACGATCACCGGTGGCAGCGCCCGCTACGCCCATGCCCACGGCAGCGGTGAACTGTTCGGCGTGTTCTACCGCCGCAGCTACGGCATGATCGTGCAGACCAAGGGCACGCTTCGCTATTGAGCAGCGCGATGCGCAACGCTTGCGCCAAGCTGCTCGTCATCGGTGCGGTGTGCATCGGCAGCGGATTGACCGGGCCCAGCGCGCTCGCGGGCAGCATCAGCCCCGCCAAGGCGCGGAGTGGCGCCCCGATCGGACCGAGCGCAAAGCTCTCGGCGGCCTTTGATCCGAAGCGACTGGGCGCAGCCACGACGATCTCCTTCGCGCTGAGCATCACAGCGACCGACGGTGGCGCGCCACCACCGCTGTCGAACGTCGATGTGAGCTTTCCGGGGGACCTCGGCTTTGCCACGAGCGGGCTCGGGCTGGCCGCGTGTGACCCGACGGCGCTTGAGGTCGAAGGGCCGGCCGCGTGCCCGCCCAACTCGCAGATGGGCCGCGGCAGTGCGCTCTCAGAGGTCTCCTTCGGGCCGAGGGTAGTGCCCGAGCGGGTGGATCTGCGTCTGTTCGCCGGCCCCTCACTGGACGGGTACCTACATCTCGTGATCCTCGCCTCAGGCAGGACGCCTGTGATCGCGCACGTCGTGCTCAAGGCCGTGCTGCTGCCCGGGCACATAGAAATCACCGTCCCGCCCGTTCCCGCATTGCCCGGCGGACCCGATGTCGTGTTCACCTCGCTGAGGGCCACGCTCGGCGGCGCGCTGACCTACTACAGGCGCTCGCACGGGCGATCGATCCCATATCGACCCCAGGGCATCGGGCTGCCCGACCGCTGCCCGCGAGCGGGCTGGAGGCTCGCCTCCAAGCTCGCCTTCCTCGACGGGCAGCGCAGCCTCGCGGAAACGGTAATCCCCTGTCCCGCTCGACGCAGGCGCTAACGCACAAGCTCCTCACGCGCGGCCGTCGCGCCCAGATACGGCGTGATGAGCATTCCCATCAGCGGGCCGATGTGCGCGACGAGGGGTGGGCGCTGATGCTCGAGCAGGCGTCCGTGCAACACGGCCACGACGGTTCCGACGACCGCCTCGGCTCCGAACGGCGCGGGGAGCAGTTCCGGTGAGGGACGCGGGCGATACTCGTCGAATGCCGCAGCGAGCTCGCTGATGCGGCGGCTGCGCTGCGCGAACAGCTCCGGGCCGCCCCTGAGCGCTTCGACCACGAGGAAGCGCGCGACGTTCGGCTCGGCGTCCATCAGCGCCAACAGCTCGTGCAGCGCGGCGCGCACGGCCTCCTGCCAGTGCTGCTCGCGCGCGTAGGCGCGCTGCATCGCCACCGCGAGTTCGCCACTCGCCGCCTCGTGCAACTCCGCCAGGCACTGTTCATCGTTGATGAAAATCCCGCGCACGAGCGGCGCCGGGAGACCCGCAAAGGCACCAATGCGCTCGAGGCTGACAGCGCCGGCTCCGTGTGTGTCAAGCAGCTCGCGGGCCACGCGCAACAGGTGCGCCCGTTGCTCGTAAGCCCCACTCGGCAACCGGTGGCGGGGTGGGTCGGTCGGCGGCCTGCGCGCGCGCGTGAACTCTCCGCGGCTCTCGGCGCTCACTTGCATGACCGATATTCGGATAGTGATTTCACTGTCTGTGGCAACGCGAATCCGGCCGTCACGCGGCTTGCACGATTGCACTCCTGGACTTTGCCATCATCGCCTGTTCCGTTGCCGTCAAACAGTCAAGACCTAGAATCTTCACTGTGTACAGCGCCCGACCGGCGCAATACGCTCACCGGTATGCAAAGCGCCCTCCAGGAGCCCGGGAGCGTGCCCCACCTAGCCATCGTCTCCGACGGAAGCGCACGCTGGGCGCACGCGCAGGGGCGCTCGATCGTCGAAGGACACGAAGCCGCCGCCGACACCGTGATCGCGCGCATCGCCGATGCGATCGAGCTGAAAGTCGAGCAGCTCACGCTCTATGCCTTCTCGACCGAGAACTGGGCGCGCCCCGCCGAGGAGGTGGAGCAACTGCACGCGATGCTCGCGCGCAGGATCGCCGCGGACACGCCCGTGCTCCACGAGCGGCGTGTGAAGGTCCACTTCATCGGACAGCGCGACCGCGCGGGGCCGGCGCTCGCACAGGCGATTGACGACGCCGAGGAGCTGACGCGCGCGAACAGCGGCATGCGCGTGTTCGTCGCGTTTGACTACGGCGGGCGCGCTGAGATCCTCGCCGCCGCCGCGCGCTACCTCGGGGGCGGCGAGGAGGCTTTTGCGAAGCTGCTGCACGCACCACAGATGCACGATCCCGACGTCGTGATCCGCACCGGCGGCGAGCGCCGGCTGTCGAACTTCCTGCTGTGGCAGAGCGCCTACGCGGAGCTCGTCTTCCGCGAGGAGCTGTGGCCGGACTTCGGGCGCGCATCGCTCGAGGATTGCCTGCTCGAGTACGCGGTGCGGCGGCGGCGCTTCGGCGGGCGCGAGACGGCGTCCGCGCTGGTCCTCGGGTGAGTGGCGGGGGGGGG
>JACDGG010000196.1 GCA_013815355.1 Solirubrobacterales bacterium | reverse complement strand
GCGCACCGCGCTGACTTCCGAGAAGCCGCCGGCGAACTCCTGAAGCGCAAGCATCACGAGCCCGCGATCGGGTTTCGGCAGCCAGTAGAGCGCGTTGCGTCGCCCGTGGGCGATCGCCGCGGCGATCAGAAGCGGCACGCAGCAGAGCAGGAGCGCGCCCAGGGAGAGCAGCCAGCGCCTGAAGGCGTCGCGTCCCGCGCGCCACGCGATCAGAGCCTGCGCGGGGATCGCGATCGGGGCGGCGAGGATGTCGCAGTAGGCAAGCAGCGCCATCGCGAGCACATAGCCGACCCACGGACCGCGCGCGCCTCCACGCTGCAACGCGCGCGGCAGCGCCCCGAACGCCAGGCACGCTGCGAGCATGACGAACGCGTACGGGCGCGCGAACTGGCTGTAGAAGACGGCCATCGGGTTGAGCGCGAGCAGCGCTGCCGCCACGAGCGCCGCGGCGGGCGTCGTGTAGCGCCGCGCGGCCCACCACAGCGCGGGCACGCTCGCGGTCCCTGCGAGCACGGCAGGCAGGCGCAGCAGCGTCTCGCTTTCGCCGAAGATGCGGATCAGCGGCCACAGCACGATCGGGTAGGGCGTGCCGTTGGCCTCGTAGCCGAACAGGCCGAGCATGTGAGGAAATCCGCGCTGGGCCAGCGCCAGCGAGTAAGCCTCGTCAGTGAACAGGCTGCGCGAGAGACTGCTCACGCGCAGCGCAAGCGCGAGCACCGTGAGCGCCGCAATCAGCTGCTTCTCGCGGCTGAGCTGTGTTTCCGTCCGGGCGGCGCCGGGCGGAGGTGAGAGGGTGCTCGCACTCACATTCTGCTCAGGCGAGCTTGGTGATCGCAACGATCATCCCGATCAGGACGAACACGACTATCGCGATCTGCATCCAGATCCAGGTCGGTGACATCAGCCTCGAAGCCTACTTCGCCACAGGACGCCCACCGCCGCGCGCAACCGCCTCCCGCGACTATCGTGGAGGCATGGAACGCCTCCACGCCTCCACGGCCGCGGCCGCCGCAGCCTTGGCCTGCGCCCTCCTCTGGCTCGCGGTCGTGGGCCCTGCGAGGGCGGCGAGCAGCGCCCATCGCACGGGCGCCCCGCCGCTCGGCGGGATCAACATCGGTGGCCTTGAGAGCAGCTCGAGCCCGGCGGAAGCCGACCGCTCGATCGCGCGCGCCAAGCAGCTGCACGCCAGGATCGTGCGCGTCGCATTCCCCTGGTCTGTGCTCGAGCCCGCATCTCAGGCGTTTGACCCCCACGCTCTGGACTTCACCGATCGCCTCGTGAGCGATGCGGCCGCGGCTCACCTGCGCGTCAGCGTGACCGTCGGCAGCACCCCCTGCTGGGCGTCCTCGGCGCCGGCGGCGCTGCTCGGTAAATGCCGCCCCGGACAGAACTCCAAGGCGAGCGCGTGGCCACCGCGCAACGCCGGCGACTACGGAGCGGTGGTTGGCGCCCTCGCACAGCGATATGGCTCGAGGCTCGCCGCGCTCGAGGTCTGGAACGAGCCCGATCAGGCAAACGAAGCTTATTTCGCCGGCCCCAACAAGCCTGCCGCCTACGCCACCGTGCTGCGCGCCGCCTATCCCGCCGTCAAGCAGGCGGACCCGAGCCTGCCGGTGCTGGGCGGCTCGCTCGTCGGCTCCAACGGCCGCTTCCTGCGCGCGCTCTACAAGGCCGGCGTCCGCGGCTTCTACGACGGGCTCTCGGTGCACTTCTACAACCTCACGCTCGCCTCGCTGCGCGCGATCCACGAAGTCCAGCTCGCAAACGGCGACGCCACGCCGCTGTGGCTTGACGAGTTCGGGTGGACGAGCTGCTGGCCGCATCTGCGCAGCGAGCAGGAACAGAGCTGTGTGACGCCGCAGGCGCAGGCCGAAAATCTCAGGAACACGTTCCGCGCGCTGTCGCGCAGCTCCTACGTCGACGCGGCGGTCGTCTACAAGCTGCAGGACTCGCCCCGCGAAGACTTCGGCGTGCTCTCCAGCGCCGGCGCGCGCAAGCGCTCCTTCGCGGCCCTCGCAGGGGTGCTCGCCGCGCCGTTCGGCAGCGCCGGAAGCGTCTCGCTGAGCCTGCGCCGCCAGGGCGCGGGCGTACTCGCAAGCGGCTCGGCGCCCGTCGGCGACTACATGCAGCTGGAAGCGTTCCACGGCGCGACGCTCCGCTACCGCGCGCTGTTCACGCTCGACCGCTTCAACCGCTTCTCGATCAAGCTGCCCGCGGTGCTCGGCACGAAAGGCCTGCGCGTGAAGGTCTTCCAGTATTGGGCCGGCTCCGCGCGCGGCGCGCAGAAGAGCATCTGAGTTACTCGGCGTTGCGGAACAGCGCGACGAATGTCAGCGCGAGGATCTTCAGATCCAGGCCCAGCGACCAGTGGGCGATGTAGTAGTTGTCCCACTCCACCCGTTCTGCCAGCGATGTCTGCCCGCGCAGGCCGTGCACCTGCGCCCAGCCGGTGATGCCCGACTTGACGCGATGACGGTCGCCGTAGCGCAGGATGTCCTGGCGGAACAGCTCGACGAACTCGGGACGCTCCGGGCGCGGGCCGACGAGGCTCATGTCGCCGCGCAGCACGTTGAACAGCTGCGGGAGCTCGTCCAGCGAGGTGCCGCGCAGGAAGCGCCCGACCGCGGTGCGCCGGTCAGCGCCCTCGACGCCGCCGGGCGCGATGTCGCCGGCGAGCAGGAAGTCCAGCGCGCTTGAGTCGTCCTCATCGGACTCCTCCTGGCCGGGCAAGATGCGCATCGAGCGGAACTTGTAGAAGTCGAACACGCGCCCATCGCGCCCCACGCGGCGCTGCCTGAAGAGCGCCGGGCCGGGGCTGCTGAGGCGCACGGCAATCGCCGCGCACAGGATAAGCGGCGAGAACAGGAGCAGCAGCACGGCTGCCAGCACACGGTCGAGCGCATGCTTGATCGCGAACTGCAGCCCCTTGGGGTCGACAGCCGAGAAGGACAGCAGCGGCAGTCCGCCGACCGTGTCGTAGCCGACGCGGTCATTGATCGTGTCGAACATCCGCGGCACGACAGACACTTCGACGCCGAGCTCCTGGCAACGCTGAATCAGGCGGCTGACGCGGGCATCGGCGGCCGAGGAGAAGGCGACGATCAGGTTCTTGACGCCGGAGCGCTCGACGGTCTCGTCGAGGTCGTCGATCGTGCCGAGCACCGGCACGTCGCGGCCGCCGACCTCCGCAACCGAGCGAGGGTCCTCATCGAGGAAGCCGACCGGCGCCAGGCCATACTCGGGGTGCGCCTCGAGACGTCGGGCAACCTGTGCACCGACGACGCCCGCCCCCATGATCAGCACAGGCTTGCCGACGAGGCGCCTGGAGCGCGCCACGCGCTGAGCGACTGACAACGCGATCCGCCCGAGCCCTACCCCGACCAGCGAGATCGCCCAGGCGCGCAGCCAGTCCGACTGGTTCGGCACCTCGTTGTTGAGGAAGGTGCCCAGCACGGCCACGGCCATCGCGGACACGGAGATGCCGCTGAGGACCGGAACGACCCCGTCCAGCACGAGCGAGCGCAGGCGCGTGCGGTACAGGCCGCGCAGATAGAAGAGCACGATCGTCAGGGGCGGAAGGGCGAGCAGCGGAGCGCGCAGCGAGGAGACGTGCAGCGTGCTTTCGACGCCGCCCAACGCGATCACGACGGCTAGACACAGCAGCACGAAGTCTGCGCTCAGGCGCACCACGCCCCAGCCTCGACCCTCGAGTGCCCACTGCAGGGGCCCCTGGAAGGTGTTGGCGCGCAGCGCCTTGGGAGGGTGGGCGTCGTGGGTCAGCTCGCTGCGCAGCGAGATCGTGTTCGAGGTCTGTTGAGTGACGTGCGTGCGATCCATGGTCTGCGGGCTTCCTTGTCCCTTAGTTGACTACTCGGGTCCTGCGTCGCATCCCTTTAGCCCACTTGCCTTCCTAGTGGGGCCGGCGCACGAGCCGGCCGGTGGCTGCAGCCGTCAAGACGAGCGCGGCGAACGCCAACAGGATGTACACGAGATCGGCCCCGGAGATACCCAGGGCCGGTGTGCCGACGGAAGCCGTCTCCCTGGCCGAGAGCGTCGATGTCGCCCTATACGCAGCGCCCGGCGATACGGATGCATGCTTGGGGTGCGCCTTGCCCTTGGCCGCTCGATGCGTCTTGGCGCCGCCGCCCGGCGTGCTCGACGTCTTCGGCGTCGGGATGCTCAGCGCCGAGGGGCTGCTCGATTCGCCCGTCGCGCTCGAGCCGCCGCCGCTCGAGCCTCCCCCGGAGCCGCCGGAGGCTCCACCGACGACCGTCGCGCCGAGGATCGCCTGATTGCCCTGGCCCGGGCCTCCGTAGCCGCTCAGCAGAGAGCCGGCTTCGGCCGTCGCCGGGAGGGCCAGCGCGAGCAGTGCTGCTGTGGTGATAACGCGGTGCCTTCTCATGCGTCCCTGCCTTGGGTTCCCTTCGCTGGCTAGAGCAATCAAGTGCCCTCTCTCCATGCCACTGCGTGCGTCATCGCTGCTCCCGGCGCCATTTGACTTGAGCTCCCCGGCCCAGGGTCAACGAATCGACGAGATCCCCGTATAACTTACCGAAGCCGGCGGTCGCTGTCGAGGCGCTTCCGGCCGAATAGCGAGCTTTCTCAGTACGCTCAGCCGAGCTGTTGAGCTTTGAGAAGGATTGAGCGGTTCAGGGCATCGACGCTCACGCGGTGGCCTTCGCCGACGATCGCGAGCGCCTCGCGTGCGAGCCCGTCGCGTGGGTCCAGGACGACGGCGCGCCTGAGCAGCGCCAGCGCCGCACTGCGCCGGCCTCCCTGCGAGGCGATCGCGCCGCGCTCGAGCGTCGCGTAGGCGTCGTTCGGAGTGCGCCGCAGCGCCGCGGCGAAGGCGCGGTCGGCGCGAGACAGTTCGCCGTAGCGCAGCGCGATGCTTCCCAGCTCGAGATAGGCCTCGTCGCTGAGCGGGTTCAGGCCCGCGGCGTCCTCCAGGCGCGCATAGGCGGTGCTGCGCGATTTCGTCCACACGCGCGCCGCGCTCTGCAGCTGCAGCTGGCTGAGCCAGGGCGCCGCCAGCGAGTAGGCGCAGGCCAGCGTCACAAGCAGGCCGAGCACGAGACCGAGCCGGGGGAGCCGGGAGCGTGGACGGGGCGCCGTGCCCGCGGGGTCCGCCGCCGCATCCGGTGACGCCGGGGCCGCGCTCCCC
>JACDGG010000195.1 GCA_013815355.1 Solirubrobacterales bacterium | reverse complement strand
GGCCAGGCGCCGTCGCCGGGGGCGAGCGCGGGCGCCGGCCCACACGCTGGCCTCCTCACGCGCCCCACGGCCGCGAAGCAGCGCGCCGACTCCAGGCGCTTTGCGGCGGCCACACAGACGCACGTCGCACGGCGCTGGATGGAAGGTTTCTATCCGATCTACGCGAGCGCGCAGCGCACGTTCGGCGTCAACTGGCTGCTGTTGGCCTCGATTCACATGCAGGAGACGGCTTTCTCGACGGCTCCCTCGACGTATCACGGGCTCAACTTCGCGCACTGCTGTGGAGGGCCGATGCAGTTCAACGTCACCAACGGCCCGGTGTCCACGTGGAGTCGCGTGAGCAACTCCTTCATCTACGGGCCCCGCCCCGCGACCTATGACCACATGACCGCGCAGCACCCATCGATCTACGACGACTTCGACTCGATCATGGCCGCCGCGCACCTGCTCTCGGCCGACGGTGCCGGCTATGACCTAGATGCGGCGGCATGGGGCGCCGCCTACGACTACTACGGCCACGACGCCACCGGCGTGACCTACGCCGATCAGGTGCTGGCTCGCGCGATCGGCTGGTCCCAGCACGGCTTCTGCATCAACTGCGCGACCGACGCGGGGCTGACCGAAGCGGTGCACGGCGCCTATGGGGCGGCGGTGGCGGCCACGCTCATGACGCCGCCGGCCAAGGAGCTGGCCAGGGTGGCCACATCGCGAGGGCGCTGATGCGCGTCGAGCTCGGGAGGAGCGCGTCTTCAGTGCCCCAGGTGCATTCGCAGCCGTGTACTAAGCGGCGCTGCTGTAGGTGATCGTCTTGTGGATCCGCATCCCGAGAGCGTCGGCGATGCTCTGAAGCCGGTCGAGGTTGACGCCGCTGTACTCGTTGGCCTCCCAGCGCTGGATCTGCTGCTCGGCGACGCCGATCTGTTCGGCGAGCGTGCGCTGGCTCTGCCCGGCGGCGATGCGGGCTTCGATGAGTGTGATCGGCAGCTCGCGCAGGGACGTGATCTCGCGGCTGGTGATCCGTCCATCGCGCAGCTGCTCGTAGTGGTCCATCTGTCCGCGTAGGATTTCGATCTCGCTGGCGAGTGCGTCGTGCATCACTTGGCGCATACGTGGATCAACGTCCGGCCCGATCTCCCGCGTGTCGTTGACGACCAGGTCTTTTTCGAAGCGAGCCATCCAGCTCTTGGTGACGCGGTATTCGCGCTGGTTCGTGATCACGGGAGTCCTGCCAGGTCGATGGCGATGATGCCCTTGGGCCGCTTGGCGATGTGGTCGCGTTGAAAGAAGTCGAGGAAGGTTGTGCCGTCAGTCCGTGCTGGCCATCTGGCAGGGAAGAGCTCGCCGCCGTACCGAGCCTTCTGTACGGTGCGCTTGTCGCTGAAGTCCAGCAGCTCGGGGTCCAGACGGTCGAGGTCAGCGCCAGCCGACTCCCAACAGGCGTCGAAGTCGTTGGGACGCGCCTTCGCGGTCACGAAGCTGCCATCGAGGTACACGGTGGCGCACCCGGCGGACCGCAACGAACGCAAGGCGTCGAGGATTCCGTCGAGCAGATCCCTTCGGTGGGCGCTGGTCGCGTATCGGGTCACGATCTCAGTCCAGGTCGCGTTGTGAATGCCGGGCGGGAGGTTCCCGCGCTCGTCGAACTCCGGAATCATAACACAACGCTATTGTTGTGTTGCGACGGGATGCTCGATCGCCTAGTAGATCTGAGCAGGCGCGGTCGAGTCACGCGCGACAGCAGGCGCATACAAGCGCAATCGAACACGTACATCACGGAGCCGGTCTCAGCCGGCGCCAAGGGACGTGGCCAAAGTGGCCACGTCCCCGAAGCGGCGCTAGGAAGAGCTAAGCGGCGTCCGCCTGCAGGATCAGCTCGCCGGCGACGCGGTCGGTCGCCTTCGCGGTGCCGCCGAGCAGCCGCCGCGAGAGCTGTGCGCGACGGAAGTAGAGCGGCGCGTCGTGCTCCCAGGTCGCGCCGATGCCGCCATGCACGGAGATCATCGTGCGCGCGGCCGTGTCCAGCGCGCGCCCGGCTACCGAGCGCGCGGCGCTCGCCGCGAGCGGGAACTCGCCGGGGCCGCCGCCCCGCGCCCAGCCTGCGTAGTAGAGCAGCGAGCGGCCGTTCTCGAGCTGGCGCAGCACCTCGGTGAGGCTGTGCTTGACGGCCTGGTAGGAGCCGATCGCACGACCGAAGGTGAAGCGCTCCTTGGCGTAGGCCACGGAGACGTCGAGTGCGGTCTCGACGCTGCCGAGCGACTCGGCGGCGATCAGCGCCTGCGCCAGATACCAGGCACCGGCGAGCGCCTCGACGGGCGTGTCGAGCAGGGTCGCGGGCGCATCCTTCAGCGAGACGTGCCCCAGCGATCGCGTCGAGTCATAGCGCGTTAGCGCCTCGACGGCGACGCCCGATGCGTCCCCTTCGATCGCCACGCCGACGGGCTTGCCGTCGAGGATCGCGACGCCCACGAGCACCTCCGCGCCGGGTGCGTCGGGCACGAAGGCCAGCTCGCCGGTGACGCTCGCCTGGCCCTCGCCGCTCGCCGTGGCGAGGGGCGCGGCCGGGCGTGCGAGCCCGCGTGCGGCGTCTACGCTCCAGGTGTCGCTGAGGTCATCGGGCGGGCTCACGGGCAGGTAGGCCGCGCGCTTCTCACCGCTGGCGAGCTCGGCGAGCATCGGCGCTCCTCCCGGCGCATCATTGAGGATCGCCGTGGCGGGCAGGTGCCCGAGCAGGGCGATTCCGGCCAGCACGCGCCCGCACTCGCTGAGGACGAGCATCGCGTCGAAGGCGTCGAGGCCCGCGCCGCCGTGGGACTCGTCGAGCAGCATGCCCGTCCAGCCGGCCTCCTTGGCGGTCGGCCACAGGTCGGGAAGCGCATCTGCGTTGCCGTCGAGCGCCTCGCGGGCGCCTTCGAGCGTCTTGAAGCGCGAGAGCGCCCCACGGGCGGCCTCGCGCAGGAACACCTGCTCGTCTGAGAGCGCGAGATTCATACCGCCGCCTTTTCCTTGGAGCGCAGCTCGGAGAACGGGATGCCCTTGTCGAGCCGTGGCTCGGGGGGCAGGCCGAGCACGCGCTCGCCGATCGTGTTTCGGAGGATCTCCTCGGTGCCGCCGGCGGACTTCAGGCCGGGGAGGAAGGAGATCATGTAAGACCACTCGTTGTCCTCGAGCAGCGTGTCGGGCCCGAGCACGTCGGCGATCAGATCACCGGCCTTGATCGCTCCGCTGACGATCGTAACCTTCGCCAGGCCCGCCTCCGGGCCCGGGATCTGGCCCTTCTGCAGGGCCGTCAGCGTCCTGTAGCCGGTGAAGCGCACGGCCAGCAGCTCGCTGGAGATCTCGCCCAGCTGATGGCGGACCTCGGGGTCGCGGCGGGCGTGCTCGTCGCCGGCGATCGCGGCGGCGAAGCGCGTGGAGTTATAGCCCATGCCCTCGCCGCCGAGGCCGATCGTGACGCGCTCGAACATCAGCGTGGTCAGCCCCGTCCCCCAGCCATTTCCGACCCCGCCGACGACGGCGTCGGCGTCGATGGCGACGTCATCGAAGAAGACCTCGTTGAACTCGGCCTCGCCGGAGATCTGGCGCAGACCGCGGATCGTGACGCCCTCGGCGTCCATCGGCACGACGAACATCGTCAGGCCCTTGTGCTTGGGCACGTCGGCGTCGGTGCGCGCGAGCAGCAGGCCGTAGGAGGCGAACTGCGCGTTGGTCGTCCACACCTTCTGTCCGCTCAGGCGCCAACTGCCGTCCTCCTCGCGCCGCGCGCGTGTCTGCACGGCGGCCAGGTCCGAGCCGGCCGCGGGCTCGGAGAAGAGCTGGCACCAGACCTCATCGCCGTGCAGCATTGCTCCGAGGTAGCGCGTCTTCTGCTCCTCGCTGCCGTGCGCGATGATCGTGGGCCCGAGCATGCCGACGCCGATCGTGTCGAGGATGCCGGGAACTTTGGCGCGCGCGATCTCCTGGTTACAGAGCACCTGCTCGATCGGGCCGAGGCCCTGACCGCCGTACTCCTTCGGCCAGGTGACGCCGGCGAGGCCGGCCTCTGCGAGCTTGCCCTGCCAGGCGCGGCGCGCGGCGAGTATCTGATCCTCGTCCTCGAGGGCCCCGGGTCCATTCAGGACGGGCGCCTCGGGCTTGTGCTCCTCGAGCCAGCTGCGCGCCTGGGCGCGGTAGGCGGCCTGCTCCGGTGTGTCGTCAAGATCCACGGTCTCTCCTTTGGCTGACTAGCCAGTCAATCCTTGTAGGGGAACGGTACCCCACGGCGGGCGAAGGCGTCGGAGGGGCGCCCACGCCCTCCGCGCCGCGGCGCTCAGGCGCCGGCGGGGATCGGCGGCTCGGGGACGCGCGGCAGGTGGTAGACGTCGCGGAAGCCGCGGTCCAGCAGCTGGCGCGCCTGGGTGCCCGGGTCGGGCGAGTTCAACAGCACGACGCCGAGGCGCACCCCGTGGCGTTCGGCGGTCGCGACCAGGCAGCGTCCGGCAGCGATCGTCCAGCCGGTCTTCAGTCCGGTCGTGCCGGGGTAGTGGTAGATGAGCAGCGGATTGTTGTTGTAGAGGTAGAGCTTGCCGCCCTTGATCGGAAAGGGCAGCGCGGCCGAGTAGGTGTGCACGACGCGCGCGATGCGCGGCTGGGCGAGGTCGGCGTGGGCGAGCATCGCGAGGTCAGCCGCGCAGGAGAAGTTGCCCGCGTCAAAGTAGCCCGATGGCGAGGAGTAGCGAGTACAGCCCATGCCTAGCTTCGCGGCCTCGGCGTTCATGCGTGCGACGAAGGCCTTGACTGAGCCCGCGAGATGCTGGGCGAGTGCGATCGCGGCGTCGTTGCCCGAGGGGAGCAGCAGTCCGTAGAGCATCGTCTCCAGGCGCACGTGCTTGCCGAGCGGCAGCACGCCGACCTTCGATCCGCCGGAGTCGACGGCGGCGCGGGTCACGAGCACGCGATCGCCCGGCGCGCCGGACTGCACCGTCGCCAGCGCGGTCATCATCTTCGTGAGGCTCGCGATGCGCACGCGGCGGTAGGCGTTTCGCTGCCAGAGCACCTGGCCACTTGCGAGGTTGAACAGGAGACCCGCGCGCGGCGGGGCGTGGAACGCGAGCTGGATCGGATCGCGGGCGGGCGTCGCGATGCCGGCGAGCTCGAGCGAGGGCTTGGCGAGCGTGAGCCCGGCAGGCGAGAGCGCCGGCGCC
>JACDGG010000194.1 GCA_013815355.1 Solirubrobacterales bacterium | reverse complement strand
GCCTGGACCTGCGCGAGCACGCGCGCGTCGAAGCCGTTCGGCCCGCGCGCGGCCAGTTGCAGGCGCGACTGGCCGACGAGACCGCTGGAGAGCTGGCGAACCGAGCCGCTGAGGCTCGTGTTGGCCACCTGGGAGGCGAACAGCAGCGCCACGCCCACGGCGATCCCGACGATCGCGAGCAGCTCCTGCACGAGCCGCGTGCGCAGGCGCACACGGTAGAGGTGGACGATCCCGAGCGGCTTCATCGTGGCGCCGCTTGTCCCCAGCACTTACGGTTTCGCCGGCTCGAGGCCAATTGCTGGGCGCGCACCCTCGAGGCGGCCGTCGCGCAGCGTGTGCACGCGGTCGGCGTAGGCCGCCGCGTCGGGATCATGCGTGACGAGCAGCACCGCGATCCCGCGCTCGTGGCAGAGCTCGCCGATCAGCGCGAGCACTTCGCGGCCGCGCTCGCTGTCGAGGCTGCCGGTCGGCTCGTCGGCCAGCAGCAGCTGCGGTTCGCTGGAGAGCGCGCGAGCGATCATCACGCGCTGGCGCTCGCCCATCGAGAGCTGCTCGGCGCGCTGCTCCAAGCGCTCGCCCAGACCGAGCCGCACGAGCAGCGGCTCGACGCGACGACGCGCCTCCCGTACTCCTAAGGGACGGCCCAGCAGCTTGAGCGCCGCATTGTCGAGCGCACTCGCACCGGGGATCAGATCGAGCGACTGGCGTACGTAACCGAGCTCGTGCATGCGATAGCCGGCAGCCTCGCCGGCACCCAGCGCGGAGACATCCCGCCCGTTGACGAGCACTGCGCCACTGTCCGGGCGCATGACCGCCGCGGCGAGCATCAGCAGCGTGCTCTTGCCCGAGCCGCTCGGGCCATACAGCGCGACCAGCTCCCCGGCGGCAACCGACAGGGACACTCCGTCGACGGCGCTGACGGTGTCTGCTTCGCCTACCGCGTAGCGCTTTACGAGCTCACGCAGCTCGAGCACTTAAGCGGACCGCTGCGCGCCAGGAAAGTCGATCACGTTGGGGGCATCTCCAGCGGGCTCGCGCGAGACGGTCAGGCGGCCGTCGCTGAGCGAGGCCGCCCGGTCGGCGTAGGCGACCTCGGGCATGTCGGGAACGGTGATCAGAACGCCCAGACGCTGCTCATCGGCGGCTCCTCGCAACAGCGTCGTGACCTCCTGGCGCTGCAGCACATCGAGATTCGCAGTCGGGTCATCAGCCACGAGCAGACGCGGCTTGCGCACCAGCGCATGCGCCAGGGCGACGAGCGTACGCTCGCCGTCGGTGAGGCTCGACCAGCGCTCACCGGCGCTCGCGCTCACACCGAAGCGCCCGAGCATCGCGTTGGCCAGGCGGCGGGCAGCGCGCGGCGAATGCCTGCCCAGCAGCGGCAGCGCGACGTAGTCGAGCACGCTCTCGAAGTCGCCCGACTGAGGTCCCCGCCGCTGCACCCAGCCGATCCCGCCGTGCAGCTGTGGCGCGCTTCCTCGCGGCAGGCGTGCGAGATCGAGCGAGTCGAACCACACCGAGCCGCGATCCGGGCGCTCGAGGCCCGCCGCGACCATCGCCAGCGTGGTCTTGCCCGCGCCGCGCTGGCCCCACACCGCGACGAGCTCGCCCGCTGCGACCGTGAGCGAGACGTCGCGCAGCACGACGGTCTCACGTGCCCCGCGCCAGTAGCTCATGGACACGGCGTCGAGCGAGAGTAGCGGTTGCATTCGCCTACCTGGCGCCGGCGCCCATGCCGGCGCTCTGCTGCAGCAGCCGCTTCATGACCCCGCGCGCATTCTGCAGCCACTCGACGCGCACCTGCAGCAGCTTGATCTCGGCTTCGCGCTGCAGTACTGGAGCGACCTCACGCCACGTCGGCGCACCGTTGCAGGCGATCGCCGGGGCTGCGCTGCTCAGCGCGTGAAGCTGATCGATGCACATCTGCTCCTGGGCCCACGTCTGCTCGATCAGCCGCGGCAGGAACTCGGGGCCGGAGAACAGGATCTTCAGGTCGAGCTCCTGGCGAACGGGGCTGGGCGAGGTCGACTTCGTAATCCACACGCGGAAGTAGTCGACCCCGTTCGCTGTCGATTCGTAGATCGCGCGCGGCGCCGAGCGCGTGCTGGAAGCGCGGCTCTTGACCTTCTCGCTGCGCACATGCCCGTCGCGGGTGAGCTGATCGAGCGCGCTGTAGACGCCCGAGCGCTCCCAGCCCCACGCCCCGCAGCGATCCTCGAGTCGGCGCGCCAGGTCGTAGCCGTAACCCGGCCGCTCGATCACGAGCCCCAACACCGCGTGCTTCGCGCTCATCTTTCCGAGTGCTCCCGTTCGGTCTCGCCCAAACCCGCCCGGACTCTACTGAGTATCGTCGAGTTCGGCTGGCCCAATTAAGCCGTGTGATAGAGATGAACCTTCTACACAAGCATCTCATGGATTGTCAACCTCCCGCAAATACTGGTGTATCGCGACCTCAACGCCCCCGGCGCACGTGGCCTCTAAGTCAGAAACAACAATGGACCTCATCCGGGCAGACTCGTAGCCTTCGATCATGGCGAACATGACAGAGGCGAGAAGCCACGTCCGGCCGCGCGCTGCCCAGGCTGCCCGCGTGCGCGCACGATTCGCCTGCGCGGCCGTAGCGAGTGCGCTCGCACTGCTGGGAGCCGTCGCCACGGCCGCCGCCGGCCCGCTCGCAACGGCGGCCCGCACGTTGAGCGTCGCCGACACGGCCCACCTGCGCTACCACGAAAGCGCGGGCTCGGCGCTGATCGAGGAAGGCACAGCGACCGGTGGGCTGCCGGGGTCGGTGAAGGTCCGCTTCACCGTCGGTCCCACCGTCAGCGCCTCATTCACGATCTACACCCACAGCGGCACGCTGAGCGGACACGGCTCCGGCACGCTTCACTCCTCCGGCACCTACGCGAGCTTCGGCGGCTCGATGTCGATTACCCGGGGGACCGGCCGCTATGTTCATGCACATGGCCACGGAGGCTTCTATGGCGTGCTCAATCGAAGGACCTACGCGCTGACGGTGCAGACGACCGGCAGCCTCTCCTACTAACGGCGACTGAGATCAAGACTATTCAAGTCTCGCGCGGGACGCTCCTGGCCCTCCTGGGGGTGGCCTGGAGTGCCCTGGCGGGCACGGCCGGCGCAGCGCAGACGGTGAAGCTGACCGTCGGGCTGAAGCCCGAGCGCCTGGGTGCGGGCACGACGATCGAGTTCGGTTTCAAAGTCGAGGTGCGCCGCGGTCAGGTGCCCTCGCCGCTGAGCGCGGTCGATCTGCTCTATCCCGCGAACATCGGCCTCGTTACCAGCGGCCTCGGCCTGGCGACATGCGCAGTGGCGACGCTCGAACTGTCCGGGCCCGAAGGCTGCCCGGCGGACGCGCTGATGGGCCGCGGCAGCGCCGTCGTGGAGATCCCGCTCGAACGGCAGACGATCACCGAGACCGGTGAGATCACCACCTGGATGGGCCCGCTCCAGAATGGACGGCTGAGCCTTCTGTTCTTTGCCGAAGGACGCGCACCGGTCTTCGCTCAGCTGATCTTCCCGGGGCTTGTGCTCGACGCCTCGGCGCCCTTCGGCGGGCGTCTGGCGACCCAGATCCCTGAGATCCCGAGCTTCCCCGAAGCACCCGATGCCGCGATCGTGCAGATGCACGCGACGATCGGCCCGAAAGGCATCGTCTACTACCAGCACGTCGGGCATCGACGCGTCGGCTACCAGCCCAACGGGATCGTCCTGCCCAAACGCTGCCCGCGCGGGGGCTTCGCCTTCGCGGCGACGTTCGCGTTCCTCGACGGCAGCAGGACCCAGGCGCATGCGACGGTTCCCTGCCCCGCCCGCCGAGGCAAGCACCGCTGAACGCGGTGCCACGGAGGACGCGCTCGTTACGCTTTCAGTTGGCGGCGCCCGCCGCGAACTGAGACCGAGGAGAGTGCCAATGCAGAAGCTCCAGAGCCAGGGCGTTCACCACATCACGCTCACGGGCGCCGACCGGCAGACCTCGATCGATTTCTGGGAGGGCGTGCTCGGGATGCCCTTCGTGTTCGAGCAGCCGAACCTCGACAACGCCGCTGAGAGCCATCTCTACTTCGATCCCGGCGATGGCCGGTTGATCACCGTCTTCACCAACGAGCAGCGCACGCCCGACCCACGGCGCACTCCGACCGAGCCCGGCTGCGTGCACCATCTCGCCTTCTCGCTGTCGCGCGCGACGTTTCTGCAGGCGATCGAGCGCCTCGATCAGCGCGCGATCAAGCACACCGGTGTCAAGGATCGTGGCTTCATGGACTCGATCTACTTCAACGACCCGCTCAGGCTCACGATCGAGCTCGCCTCCTACCGCTTCGAGCCCCCGTTCGGGCACACCCACTCCGATGTTCTGCTCGAGGCGCACCGTCTGCGCGTGGCGCGCGGCGAGGATCACATCGCCGAGGTGCATCTCGCCGACGCGATCGAGGCGCTCGTGCTGCGCTCGCGTCCCTCGCTCTCGGAGGATCGCATCGCGAAGAACCCCTACTGAGCCTCCTCTGGGAGACTCCGCGGCAATGGCTCAGACCAACCAGACGATCACGCCGCAGCTGAGCGTCGAGCGCCTCGCGGGCAGCTTCCCGGGCGATCTCGGGATCGAGCTGACAGAGATCACCGACGAGCTCGTGCGCGGGCGCATGCGTGTCGACGCACGTCATCTGCACCCGATGCGCGAAGTCCACGGCGGCGCCTGGGTGGCTTTCGCCGACACCGTCGCCGCGTGGGGCACGATGCGTCACCTGCCCGAGGGCCGCGGCTTCAGCACCGGCGAGCTGAAGATCAATGTGTTCGCGACCGCCGTCGACGGCGATGAGCTGAGCGCGCTCGGCAGGCCGCTGCACATCGGCTCGCGCACGCACGTCTGGCAGGTGCAGGTGTTCAACGGCGAGCGCCTCGCCGCGAACTTCATCTGCACTCAGATCGTGATCTGACTAGCCGCCGACGCCGACGCCGGCGCCGGCTGCCTGCACGCTGCTCGCGGCGCTCGCGGCGAGATGCCTCGTGAGGAACCGCAGCTGGTCGGCCAGCGCCCGCTCGAACGGCGCGCCGGTGTAGATCTCGAAGTGGCCGATCGGGTAGGTCCTGACCTCCGCGCGCCCGGTCGCGCGCCAGGCCGCCTGCTCAGCCCCCTTGGGCGGCGCGACCGCGTCGCGGTCGGCGATCTGAACCAGCATCGGGCAGGGT
>JACDGG010000193.1 GCA_013815355.1 Solirubrobacterales bacterium | reverse complement strand
TCCTCGCCTCGGTGAAGGGCGAGATCGCCCGGATGCAAGCGGCTGAGCGGCAGCGGCAACTCCAAGTGGCCGCACAGGTGCGAGCACGACTTGCAGCGCAAGCAAAGGCGCAGGCAGTCGCTGCTGCTGCTGCTGCCGCGGCGCAAGCACAGTCACAGGCGGGGACGCCTCCACCAGTGGTGAGCGACCCAAGTGTGGCGCCGACGACCACCGATTCAGCCAGCCCGCTCACCCCGCCGACTGGCGCGGTGCCAACGACCCCTACGCCGAGGCCGGCGCCCCCCTCGCGCTACGGCGGCGTTGTCGGGATCGCAATGGGCTACCTCGGTGTTCCCTACAAGTGGGGTGGTGCTTCTCCCTCGGGTGGCTTTGATTGCTCAGGATTCACGATGTATGTCTATGCCCAGATCGGCGTTTCGCTTCCGCACTACACCGGCGATCAATGGCAAAGAGGCACTGCGGTCCCGCGAGGCGATCTTCAGCCGGGCGATCTCGTCTTCTTCGACGGGCTTGGGCACGAGGGCCTCTACATCGGCAACAACCAGTTCATCCACGCGCCGCATACCGGAGATGTCGTGAAGATCTCGTCGATCAGCGGCTGGTATGCCGACACCTACATGGGCGCGCGGCGTCTGTAGCCCCGCACGATCCAGATCCGATCTCGCTTGGTCGCGGCGGGCAGCCAGCCGCCCCGACCAAGCTGAATCGTCGGGGTGCCTAGCCGATTCTGATTGTGAAGGGCGCGGTATGGACGCCGGAGGAGGTGCGGAACTGCAGGAAGAGCCGGTAAGTTCCGCTGCGGGGAAACTCGGCGCCAAAGCCGATCATTCCCTTGGCACGGTTTTCCGATGTTGGATGCACATGCGAGTAGGCAAGGTTCGGCTTGCGAAGCGCGACCAGATGCCCGTAAGCCCCGAGATAGGGCAGGAGCGCGCTTAGCGGCTTGCCGTCTTTCTCGATCGTGAAATCGAGTTGCGCTTCCGAACCGGCCATGACGCTCTTGTGCACGACCATCACTGAGTAGCCGTCAGCTTCTGCGCTCATCGCCTCAGCTGGAAGTGGCGATTCAGTTGCCATTCCTGGAACGTCAAGTGAGGCGCCGATCGCGTAGCGCTTGCCGCTGGTTGTGAAATCGGCGATTGCACGGTAGCTGCCTGGCTTTGGCAGGCGAAGCTCAACGCTGAAGACGCCTCCCGAGCCGAGCATCGGGTGCAGGTGCTGGTAGCCGGTCAGGTCGCTGCGAACGACGATCAGATGCATCAGCTTTGTCTGGTCGCGTTCGAAATCCGTGATCGCCATCCCCGTCTTGTCGGTGATGCGTAGTTGCCAACGGGTTGGGCGGCGGGCCGTGAGCGTGGTGTGAGCAGGTGCGAGAGTCAGTCCGGCCGCTGATGCCTTTGTGCCGTCAGCTCCGGCGACAAGCGGGATCATTCCTTTCATCGAGCCCGTTTCGTCCATCGTCATGCCCGTCGTCGTGTGCGCGGAGCCGTGATCCATGGTCGACATGTCTTCATTTTGCGAACCAGCGGTCGTCGTCATCGTCATGGCGCCGATCGAGGACGATGACGACTTACTCGACGATTGGCTGATCGAGAACCAGCCGATCAGAGCGAGGGCGGCAACGATTGCCAGGCCAATCAGTAGGGCGCTTGGTGGTTTCACTGTTTGACTCCTTCGATTGCTGAAACTGGATGAGAGAACGCAGAAGCGGAGTCGCGAAAACGCGGCTCAGCTCTCTCAACAGCGCAGCGGAAGAAGCCGCTCGGAAGGCCCAGCGCGCACTCGAAGGCCGCGAGATGACCGGTAAAGAAGCGGCGTAAGTGCGAAGAGCGCGGCGAGTCCGAGCGCGAATGGCGTGAAGAGCGCAACCAGCGGGGCAGATGGCATCTCGGCTACATGCCCGGCAAGAGTGACACAGGTGTGGCTCGCGTCGGTCATTCCGTCCATGCCCATCTCCGGCCATGCGTGATGCGCGAAGAGCCCGATGGCGGCGACAAGGAGAACGAGGATTCCAAGCCGCGAGGATGCTGTGACAACCGTGCGGTTGGCCGGTGCTTGTGACATACCCCGGGACGGTAGCAACGCGTTCTCCTCGGGCCGCGCGGTAAACGGCTGGTCTCCACCGTGCGGTCTCGCGGTACGGCCAGAAACGCTTGAACCGTCTGTTTGAGCTTCTTCGGCCCTGAGCGACGCCTCTGAGAGTTGAATCCTCCCTACCATGTCGGTCGTGGAGAGCGTCTTCGTCAGCTCAGTAATCAGCGGATTCGAGGCGGTGCGCGCCGCGGCACGCGAGGGCGATCGAGAGCGCAGGCTTTCGGCCAGTGCTGGCCGAAACGGCTGGAGCAATTCCCCTTAGTTCGCAGCGCGCTCTGCTCAACCTCGTCGCCTCCTCCGATATCTATGTCCTGCTTCTCGGGCCGCGCTACGGCGAGACGGGGGACAGCGGCTTCTCGCCCACCGAGGATGAGTTCAACGAGGCCAAGAGGCGCAATAGGCGCATCATCGTTCTTCGCCAAGTAGGAGAGATGGAGGAAACGCAGATGGCGTTTCTCCGGCGGGCAAGCGGACGCTGGGAGGAGGGACTCTTCTACGCAACCTTCACCGATGAGCGAGACGTAGCGCTCAAGGTCGTTCGCGCGCTGACGAACCTACGGCTCCTCGACGACCTTGACGAAGCGCTCCCAGCAGCGCAAGCGCGTGCCAGTGAGTTGGCGCGAGGAGATCCACGCGGCGGAGGGTTCTATGGGGGCGGCGCCGCCGAGCAAGCGCGCGTGGCGATTGTGCCGATCGGCGGCCAGCGGATTCTCGATGAGTTGATGCTCAACGATCAGACACTCGGAGAGCGGCTCGCCGACGGTGCGCGCGCGAGCGGACTCGTTCCGCATGCCCTCGGGCTCTCAATTGAGATGACCGGTCAGGGAGTCGCGCTCCTGGCCGGGGACTCTCGGAATCCGCAGATCTCGATCAAAATCGGCACGGATGCGTCGGTTACCGTCGCCGGGCCAGTCACTGGAGCTGACCGGAACTCTGGTTCGATGCACGTTGATCCCGAGCGACTCGAAGAGCTGCTCACCCGCGCCGCGGCTTTCGCGCTTACCGCTTTAGACGTTCTCGATCGCCACCAGGACGTTCAGCAGCTCGCTGTGACAGGGGCGATCCTGAACGCGAATGGACGAGTCTTTGGGCGCCCGACCAACTCGGGGAGCATGACCTTCGGGAACTCGCACTCGCTCCCCCCGACGATCGTGGCCCCTGACCCACCGCTCGTCGTCCGCCGGGTCGATCTCAGCGAAGACTCATGGAGCAGCCGCGTAGTCGCTGCGATCAGGCGTATTTTTGCGGACGCGAGCGCCGCGACCGGTTAGCTGGAACGCTCGTCGGCTGCCACGTCCTGGTAGCCGTAGCTGGAGCATTTGATGAGTCGCGGCAGATCTGCAAGGCGAACTACACGTTCGACTTCACTACTGGTCCGTCCCGGGTTCTACGCCGACTGTTTTAGTTGGTTTTCGTTTTTGATCTCGTGGTCTGATTCGGTCTTCCCGGCCGTGTCGGACCGGTAGTTCGCGGCGGTCTCGTTTGGGGTGTTGCCGCCGAGCGAGCGGTGCAGCCGGTGCTGGTTGTACCAGCCGATGTAGGTAAGCAACGCGAGCTCCAGGTCGAGTCGTGTCCGCCAGAGGCGTTTCTTTGTCAGTTCGGTCTTGATCGTCGCGATCACGCTCTCGGCCATCGCGTTGTCTAACGCCGTTCCCGTGCGGCCGCGGCTTGGGACGATGCCGGCGTCGCCGAGACGCTGGGTGTAGCCCCAAGCCGTGTACTGGGACCCGTTGTCCGTATGTGCAACCAAGGGTGCTGTTGGGTTCGTGCGGCCGGCGATCGCCATCTGCAACGCGTCGTCGACGAGACTCTCGCGCATGTGCGAGGCGAGCTGCCAGCCGACGATCCGGCGGCTGTAGACGTCGAGGACGATCGCAAGGTACGCCCAGCCCTCCCATGTCCGCACGTAGGTGAAGTCGCAGACCCAGAGCTCGTCGGGGCGGGACGCCACGAAGCGCCGCTTGACGAGATCAGCAGCCGGCCCAGGGTTGCTGCCGGGCAGCGTCGTGCGTTGCGTTTTACCCCGTACGACGCCAACCAGGCCCTCGGAGCGCATCAGCCGCTCCACGGTGCAGCGGGCCACCCGGACACCCTCACGGTTCAGCTGCTTCCAGCAACGCCACGACCCGTAGCTCGAGTCCGACTCCGCATGGACACGCCGGATCTCCGCGGCGATCACACCATCGTGTCGACCACGCCGGCTCAGTTGGCCGCGGCGACGCTCCCTGTAGGCGCGAGCGGACACCTCGAGTTCCCGGCAGACCGGCTCGACCCCGAAACGACCGCGCTCCTGATCGATGAACGCGCTCACCTCGTGCGGGGCTGGTCGAGCTCGCGGGCGAAAAACACGCTCGCCGACTTCAAGATCTCGTTCGAGCGACGCAGGTCCCTCACCTCCCGCCGCAGCCCCGCAAGCTCCTCACGCTCCGCCGTCGTCAACCTGTCCGACCGGCTCCCGTCATCAGCCTCCGCCTGCCGCACCCAGCCGCGCAGCGTCTCCGGGTTCAACCCCAGATCACGCGCGACCGGCGAGATCCCACGTTCCGACTCACGCGCCAGCCTCACCGCCCGCTCCCGCAACTCGATCGAATACTTCCGAGGACGACCCATCACACACAGCTCCCTTCTCCCGGACAGCGATCTTCCAGGAAATTAAGCCGGCGTCAAACCCGGGACGGACCACTGCTGCACATGGATGTCTGCAGCTACGCCCGCTTCCTGCGACCCGGTCACCGGGTCACCGGCGACCGCTCACAACGCTCACGCAACTGGATGCGTCCGGAGACCAGAGTCGGTTACGACTACGCGCACGCGATCGTCGACGACCACTCCCGCCTGGCCTACGTCGAGCTCCACGACGACGAGAAAGCAGCGACCGTCGCCGGCTTCCTCGAACGGGCGCTCGCCTTCTACGCCGAGCACGGAATCGCCGTCAAACGGGTGATGACCGACGGATGAAAGTCAAGTGGCGGTCGGTTGTTTCCTTTGCGATTGTGTGTGTGGGTGTGTCCTGCTTCACGAAATCTGGCATGCCGGTTATTTTGGGCTCCTGACCTGAAGGAGCTTTCTGATGGCACGTCCTGTTTCTATTTCTGTTGAAGACAAGTTCCGGCTCGTCCTCTCAGTCGTCAG